>CAYPPO010000095.1:0-1509 GCA_964412625.1 uncultured Candidatus Poseidoniales archaeon | reverse complement strand
AGTAGCGATCCGCCAGTTTGGCTATTTTGGATTAGGAACAAGGTGAAATCGTCCTCAAATGTGTGTCCATCGATGGTTAGTGTTGCATGTCGGCGATTATTAGCCATAATTGCCATCAATATTCCGACATCATAACGCATTGGGCCCATCCAACGCATTCCTTCAGCTTTGATAGTTGAGTCAACACCAAGGCCCCAGGTGACAAGATTTGCACTGTATCGAGTCAGTTCACCATTCTCATTGCCAGGTAGTCCAGCAACCATGTCGACCTTTGCAAGGTCTAGCCACTGATAATTTCCGGCAATAATCCGTGAAATCGCTTCGTCGGTATGCTTGATTTTCAAATCATTAGCCATTGAGTTTCCAGTACCGGCAGGAATCAACCCGACTCGACATTGAGATTTTGCCTGCATCAATCCGGTTATGACTTCGGATAAACTTCCATCACCACCAACAACTGCGACCACATCAGAGTCATTGGTTGTCAGGCCAGCGGCCAACTCAATCAACTCGCCTGAGAAGGTGGACAGATGCATTTTTACTTCGATAGATTGTTGCTCAAACATCTGTTTGGCTTGGTTAGCAATTTTCTCACCCTGTTTTTTGCCAGAGAATGGATTAACCATTAGATGAATTACTTTTACTGCATCTCCTTGGTTTACCTCTTTAGTGAAAACTTCAGCATAGATTGGCCGATGTACACCTTTCTTTTTCTTGGTGTTCAAATCGGGTGAAAACTCGATTATTTCCGGTCCATTGCCGTTAGAGGCCATACTATCCGATAGGGGTTTGTCGCATGAATACTTCCCTATTGGGCGAAAGCAAGCACTCAATTATACAAAGCCACACGCAAGACTCGGTGCAGACTATGGGATGGAGTGAATCTGACGTTCAGTTCATGACTCGTGCCCTTGAGGTTGCCGAGATTGGTAGAGGACGCGTATCGCCAAATCCACTGGTTGGTTGTGTCCTTGTCAAAGACGGCCAAATCATCGCTGAAGGCTGGCATGACCATCTTGGAGGTCTGCATGCTGAGCAGATGGCAATCCATGACGCCGAGCAAAAAGGCCATTCTCCTAACGGCTCTACTGCTTACATTACTCTCGAACCGTGTAATCACTTTGGCCGAACTCCACCATGTACTCAAGCACTAATGTGGGCTGGAATTAACAAAGCGATTATTGCTCATTATGACCCCAATCCAACCGTGCGTGGCCAAGGAATCCAGGTGCTCAAGGATGCAGGAATTGAAGTTGAAACCGGATTACTTGAAGCTGAGGCAGCACATCAAATGCGTGAATTCCTGTATTGGTGCGAGCACAGAAGACCGATTGTTACGGTAAAACTCGCAGTTGACAAGCATGGTTCAGTCGATGATCGCAGCCAATCTGCCGGCCGCTTTACTTCTGAAGGCTGCCTTGATGCCGTTCATCAATTACGCAAAGAATGCGACGGGATTCTTGTCGGTGTTGAGACAATTATCCGTGATGACCCTTCGTTAAACATACG
>CAYPPO010000094.1:0-1527 GCA_964412625.1 uncultured Candidatus Poseidoniales archaeon | reverse complement strand
ATCCCAATTATCCATTTCACCTGTGTTAACAATAGCATCGACCCATTGTTGCAATCCAGATTCTTCCCCATCATGTATCTCTTGTCCTGTTCCTATCAGACCCACAACTGCACCCCAATCTGGAATTCTATTCGCCATACCAATGAACATGTCAGGCTCACTTCCGACAACAGCGCCTTTGTGACGTCTCTCAACCTTTCCTTTGTCCCATGCTCTTTGCGCTTCATCAAAAATTATCACATGGTGCAAAGGTATTCTCTTTTCACCAGATTCATGATGAGTTACATATTTTCTAACATCTTGAATGAATTGGTTTGATCCTCTGCCTAATGCGTTCTTCAGTACAGCGACTAATGGTCCATTACCTGACAAAAAGATACTAGCATTAGGGGGAGTTATTTCTTGGAAATTACCATTACTTCTTGGAACTAATCGTGTTGTTGCTAATTTAGAAAATTCGGATTCATATGATAATCTGATACCGACCAAGGTTTTACCAGAACCAGGGACTCCTGAGAGAAGTATCAATTTTCTTCGACCAGATGTATGGGAATCTTTGACAATCTGCTGCGCTCTATCATAGGCAGGATCTGTATTGGCACTAGCTCTACGAATTGTTGGTAAATCTGAATGCAAGAAGTGTAATTTTGCAGCCTTTATCAATGAAGGTAAAGGAAGATATTCACCTTTCAAGAAATGTTCAGCATCTAAGGAAGGATATTCGCTTTCTTGGGTAAGTGAGGCTAGTAACTCGGGTAAATCATCGGGTCCCGAGATGAATACTCCATCTTTTTCAGTGTACGGCTCAGTTCTCCTAGTCATGACCAAAATAGCGTGTACAGGGTGCTGTCCATCTTGACAAATAGAATGGTAATTTTCGAGGTCTCTCTTGTAGCCAATTGCTTGGTCAACATCTGAAATATCCCAACGTTCCTTTCCCTTGAACTCCAGAATAACTACTATGCCGTTTTCGAGAACCAATACATCAGGTCTTCTTCCACCTTCCATAGGTAAAACGTACTCCAACAATGTACCATCGTCAACAATCACTCCTGCCCCTTCATTGATGGTCTTCATTGTTTTCAAAACACGTTGAAGCATAGGAATTGAATCTCTCCATGCACGGATTTGAGATGCCCCCGCATCTTCAATGAATGACTCCAAAGCCCTTCTAACAATGACTTTGTCTTCTTCAACAAAATCTTTGATTGGCCCATACCAACCTGCTTGATTAGTTGTGCTCACAAGCATTCACACTTGGTTGCAGTTATTGAAACAATTGCAAGCAGAAATTACCTGCCACGGTGTGACATAGACCTACTTCAATTAACTTAATTGGTGATGATCACTCCACTAGTCATGTCTTCACCGTTGAAATTATAAACAAGATCCTCTGATTTTAGCACATGGCAGATCTAGATGACGGAGATTTTGGCCTGTCACCAAACGAGTTTAAACAAATGCGTGAAAATTTAGAAGCAGAACCTGTTAGTAAATATTCTATCAAATGGAAAGGACAAAACACCA
>CAYPPO010000093.1:0-1567 GCA_964412625.1 uncultured Candidatus Poseidoniales archaeon | reverse complement strand
TTTTTCAATATTCAATCCCAAACGAGATTGCTTTCATTAAATTCATCGATGAGGATTTGGTCAGAATCGGTGTTTTGAACTATCCGAACTGACAAATCACATCCTGAACTGCAATCAGTATCCCAGGCCTCTCCCCGGCCAAACGATATCGAATTCCCTGGGCGGAGGTTATCACTGCCCGTTTGAGGAATGTAGGAACAGACAACATCAAATCCATCATAGAAGCATTCAACTTCTGGGCCCTCATTGACGGAGATGAAGAATTGCAATTCTGAAATGCGGAGATTTTCCCATTTGCTGGTTTCAAGTGTTAGCTCAAAAAAGTAATCATCTTTTTGGAATGAAAAACCGTAATCATTAGTGAAATCATTGTCACACCAACTCGGGACATCAACGGAATTGACCATTGAGTACCAAGTATCATGCGCATCTTCATTCCAATTTTCTCCATTGAAATCAAATCGTCCTTTACTGATCATTGCAACACAACTTTCACCAGAGTTTTCTGTGAGGTTGTATTCATACACTTCTCCATCACCGTAATCCTGAGTTAGGACCCCTTCGAGAATAGCCAAGAACATGACACTACCATCAATTTTCATTTTCATGACTGCGTTTGATGTCTCATCATAGGGAAACTCTTCAGAAGTAACTGTGCGTTCGTATATTGTGGTAACCTCATCGCCTGACTTCGTCCAGGTAGATTCAAATGGCCAATACTGATAGGGGTCTTCCTGCGACCAAGAATAGGAAACAACTGTTCCATTATTGTTGAAACTCATGATTTGTCCATCATTGCTAACCCACTTACCAACGAAGTCCTCGTCGCCTTCGCCGAAGACATCCAATGCATACATAACTCCAATGGCTCCGGCAATAACAAGTACACTTGCTAAAGCGATTGAGATTACTTTCTTTTTTCGTGAATTGTTTGATTCTAACGTCTGCGGTGCAGGAGCTACTCCGCCAAGCAGAGGCGGCGGTAAGTCGCCTTGAGGCAACAAAGGCATTCCAATATTAGGGGTTGGAAGAGGGATTGGTTCAGGGGTTGATGGTGGGATCTGAATCGGAGTCATTTCAGGTTGAGGCGGTTCAAAATCAGGGTAGTATTGAACTGTATACTGTTTTGCTTGCTCGGCAGAATAGCCTTGACTGATGAGAGAATCATAATATGCACTGGCTTCCATGCAATTTGCTAATCGAATAACTATTTAGTCATGCCTTAAGATTCGATAAATTCGTCTTGTCAGGCTAACTTTCATGTTTCTGCACGGGTAATTTAACTTAATATTTTCATAAAGATGGTTGTGGTCTAAGATTGATTTTTGCAATTAGGAAATAAACATGTTTTAATATGTTGGATGCAGATTTTGTCTGTTTAAGGAGGTATTATTCTGAGCGGACAATTAGCAAAAATAGGATTAGTAGCAAGTATTCTATCAGTGCTGGGATCACTATACATCTACTTCATCAATGAAGAGGAATTGTTAGGGATTTTCGTTGGTCTTTGGGCACCAACACTGATACTACTCGCCAACGAAACTGAAAAATGGATTTCAAAAGAGGA
>CAYPPO010000092.1:0-1603 GCA_964412625.1 uncultured Candidatus Poseidoniales archaeon | reverse complement strand
TTGACGTTTGTCTCTAGTTTTAACGGCACCAACAACCTAAGCGGAATAGTAACTCCTTCGGGTTCATGGTCAATTAATGTTGAACTGGATGAAACCGAGAATCTTGGATTGATTAGCGCTGAACTATGGTTTGAAGGCTGGCAGGAGGTTTTAGACCCGCCAATTTCTGTTGCTGAATATCATCTCAGGCCGAGTTCCTTATCAATAAATTTGGATGTTAGTGAAGCGCCAAATCTAACTGCGACAATAGAAGGTCCGCTCGCTAACAACAGCATTTTCATTGTAGACCAAGATGTCTTTATCAATGGCTCTGCTACGTCTCTAGGCCCTAATCCAGTAGATATGGAAGGGAAACTAATTTTGTCGATGCGGGAAAACGGAAGTCTTGATCGGTGGAGTGAAATCTTCAATAGAACTGTAAACGGCACCTTCGTAATACAAGAACAACTCACGTCCAGTCTGGTAGACCTAGGTGCTGGTGAGGTAGAAGTAAGACTAAGATTTGTTCCTACCTCTATACAAGCGACAGATGATGCAAATCTCAGCATCGGTGTGCCTTACAGGCTGCAAAGTTTCCTACAATTTGAGTTCGAATCAACGCCACAGTTAAGAGGTTATGAAGGTACATTTAGCCTGTCAATACTCGATCATCGAGGCGAAAATGTCAAATCAGCGTTGGGAGATTTCGATTTTGCTTTCAACAACACATGGTTTAACACGAGTAGTAATCTATCAGGTCAAACCCAGCAGATTTTCAGCCTTGATTCAAACTTGACAGCCGGTGATTATAATATATCAGTTGCTTACAATGGCAGTGATGATTATTCGCCATCTTCGGGAGTTGGTACATTAAGAGTAAAGGCCGAGATAGGCTGGAGTATATCGATCAGCCAAGACTGGACACATCTCGGTGAAGAGTTGTGGTTTAATGGCTCGATATACGATGGAGTATACCAATCTCCGATCCTTGGAGATAATATATCTCAGTATTCTATCGCTCTGGTCGCCGATGATGGCAGAGCAATCGATTTGGGACAGGGGGTTGTTGACAATCAGACCTCATCTTTCAGTACTAATGTTACAGTTCCCACCAATCTTCCATCCAACGCCTATGATGTGCAAGTGAAATTTGATTTCTACACCCAACAGCCAGATGGCGGTCCATATTACGCATCAGAGGAGCCGATAGTTGACCGAATTAACGGAACAATAACAGCGCTTCCAACTCCAACAGTTCTGATTGGCATTGAATCTGAATATGTTGTTGAAATAAGCTTGAGGTCAGAACTAATTGCATTGACTAATCAGGACATTGAGATTTCTGCGTCGGTAAGAGATTTGGCTGACTTTTCGTTCCTTGAGGGGGTTGAGGTCGAGTTCTTCTTTGACGCAAACGGCACAAACATTTCAATGGGTAATTCACTAACTAATGAAAATGGAACAGCAAACTTAACTTGGACGGCAACTGGAATAGCACCAGGCCCCTATGAGATATTGGCTTTGGTCGTTGATGACTTAACCGATCCTTTGGCAAAAGGTAATTCACGGTATCTAGGTAATAGTACGAAGGTAAATGCAACAATCCAAGGAAATACGGATATCA
>CAYPPO010000091.1:0-1672 GCA_964412625.1 uncultured Candidatus Poseidoniales archaeon | reverse complement strand
CAATATTTGTCTTACCACCGGGGAAAGAAATAGAATCCCAAGAACCACAAACATCAGCAAGCTTTGCATATTTGTCTAAGATTCCATCACTTAGTAGAGGCCTTTGCTCTATGGTCTTCCACATCTTTGCCTGTAGATTCTCCAATGTCGCTACGTTGGCAAGGTTTTGAACCTCCGGACCTAACTCGACAGTAGGGTTAGTGAATACCGTCAACATGCCAACTTCAAAAGCATCATCTTGTAATACTGAGATTGCACAAAGTTTTAGATTTCTCTGCTTATTCCTAAGTTTGTTGATTATATGCGCCTTTTTGCCTTGCTTTAGAAGCTTTTCTTGGATAATGTCCCCATTATGCCTGACAACCTTTCCGCGGTAATTCTTGCATTCAATTAGCACAAATCCCCTTTCGGTTAGGGCCAACACGTCAATCTCACCAGAGCCTCTATTTCGATTCGGATCTGGAATCCGAACTGCATGGAATGCTTGTTTGACGAATTCAAAACCCTCTACAAGTTTGAGAACCTGCAATTCAGAATTAAGTGATTTCAATTCATATTCAGTAGCAGATAACGATCTCACCCTCTTGGTATTGAAGTACCAACAGGCTCGGCCCCATAATCCATTAGTTAATTGTCTGCTATTCATTCTAAGGCCTCCAGCCAATTGCTACAGTCTCTTTCCAGTCTACTGCTATATTTGATGCCAGCAATTATCGGGGGAGACAAAATATGCGGGTAGCCTGATGCATCGTTTAATATTGGGATGATGTTGAGTGAATCGTTGGAACGTATTTCTTCTCTAGCCTTTGCTAAAATCTCGAGCAACCCAGGTGGAGCATCGAAATTTTCAGCGAGGCAACTGAGAAATTCCAGTAGATGGTTAGACATGATATCATCAGTGCCATGAACTGATTTAGAGACACAAGTAAAAACCAACTCATCAAGTAAGGCACTACGTAAATTCAGGAAAGGCATCATGGTTTTTGCATCTAATACCGGACAAATCGATTCTTTGATCAATTTTGAGCAAACCTCAAACATTGCAGAATTCACATCTCTCCAGGGTTTGTTTCTAGTAGCTCGGGTAATTGATCGAAGTACAGGCTGGCTATTCGACCAGCGTTCGATATCTGTATCCCAATCATTATCATCAAGATTGCTGTGGTAAATGTCCTTGTCAAAACAATGGACAATCAATGGTCCAGCATAAGCCACGAAGGCTTCGGAAATCGCATTAAGGGCTTCATTTTCGGTTTTCTTTAATGTCATTTTAGTCAACCTCCATTAATCCTCATCAAAACTGATGTAGAAATCACCGTATTCATAGTCGGTTCTAGAATTGTAATCAGGTTCAGCGCCACTACCGCCTCCCAATATACAGATATCGCAAAGTTGAGGAACTTGATACCTCATAGTTTTCTGACAGTTTCTGCACCTGTGAGCCATTCAGATCACCTCGGAAATTAGGTGGTTATTCATACTCAGTCTGCTGTTTTTGGGGGGCTCCTCTCGAGTGCTCTCTCTTTGTCGCATCATGCCTAGCGTACAAATATCTTGTATATAATGTCGATTGACGAACACACACTGTGTTTTTAACATAACAACATTTTTGTATATTTTAATAAACATTTAGCGAATAATTGATATATATCTAGTCGATAGAAGAACTAAC
>CAYPPO010000090.1:0-1759 GCA_964412625.1 uncultured Candidatus Poseidoniales archaeon | reverse complement strand
ATGTCAGAAGAAGTTGTCTTAGAGCACGCTAAGTCTGCCGAGACTGACTTTCTGATGTATACTAGTAACTTCTGTGGCTATTGTACTGCAGCAAAGCGACTATTCAATCGTAAAAATTTATCAGTCAAGGAATTTAATTTTGACGAACATCCTGAATTGCGCCAAGCAGTAGTAGCAGCAACTGGTCACCGAACTGTGCCGGTGATCTTCGACTTGCGTGATGGCCAAGTCATGTTCATTGGCGGCTTTGATGAAACCAATGCCTACCTAAGATGAATCAGTGAAAGTTGTTAGCCATTCTTGCAGCGATTCATGGTGTTCGTTTGGAATCATGTGACCTTTTTTGTGCTCAATCATTTCAATTGCCCAGCCGGCAGCATCAAATAAACTGGCGATAGCAAAACCGTCCTCCAATGAAACTCGAACATCTCGCTCACCATGCATCCAAAACATGCGCTTCTTTTCCAACTCCTCAAGCCTCATACGCAATTCCATCGGCCGAACCAGCCTAGTGGCAATACATATGACGCCTAATATTCGATCTGCGATTGGCAAATGCAGCAACTCTTGAGCCATCGCCCCACCTTGAGAAAATCCCCCGACGACTAACGGGCCTTTCGGTGCTTCAGTGGCGATCAATTGTTCTAATTGTGATAGGCTGGAATCTACATCGATTAATTCCCTGCGTGAAAGGTTGGCTCGTCTTGTCGCATCGGCATCATAATCTTCGTAACGCCACCATGTTTTCCCGCGCACTGGATGATGATAACGAGCCTCAGGCACTAGTAGTGTCCAACCTTCAGGTAACACTTTTTCCGCAAATGGCCGCATCATTTCGGCGTTACCGGTCATGCCATGCATCATGATTAGGGTGGGCAGGTAATCACCTCACAGTGACCATGAACGTACTAATGCTCCAGCGACCTTGAGATGAACGAATGAAGTCTCTCCTTGCAGAGTTAGGGTAATTCTATGTTCACCAGTTTTTGATGGTATAGTTCCAAACGAGCCTTTCTCTGTTGCACCATTGCCCCACGCTCTTGAGAGCGGGGATGAACCGTCTTGTTGGTCACTGATTGTTAGCGAGCCAGAGCCGCCTTTGTCATCGATTTCGACGTCCAAATACCACACCAATGTATCCCATGCCTCGTTTGGAGAGTAGCCATCATCAAAGAAGGAATCATAGATTTCTTGGTCATTTTCTTCATACAGATTATCATGTAAATCTCCAGCTCGGTAAAAGAATACATCTCCAGAGTAGCCGGTTTTCTTTTGATTTAGATTCATTCTAAGGTTCTCATTGCCTTCATTATCTTCCCATACTAAGGTCTTGATAAATCCTTGACGGCCACTAAACACGTAATCAAGTTCGTGACCATCGTCAGATTCAGCGGAGACTGTGACTTCACCATTGTAGATGTTGTCAGTAGTTGCACTCCACTGTTGACCTAGTAGCCTGAATTCCCAAGTATTGCCAATAGCCCACGGGAAATTAAACACCGGCTGCGGCTCACCGTTTTCGTAGACTGACAAACCATCCATAGTAACTCTGCCAAGGAATGGGTTGTGGTTGATTACTGCGTGGCGTTGTGCTTCACCTTCTGATGAAATGCCGAGCATGAACAAGCCATCATCCTCTCTAACATCAGCGACGACCAAGCGGGCGCTGTCTTCACCAAACTCAGGGGTTATGAAAGTGTATAGCCACTGGTCACCGATTTGCCAATCAGGTAAAGCCAATTCATCCTCGGTAGTATCG
>CAYPPO010000089.1:0-1970 GCA_964412625.1 uncultured Candidatus Poseidoniales archaeon | reverse complement strand
AATGTGTGATTCTGTGCGTAAACGGAGCACGCTGTTTGGCGTTATGCTTATCCTGTTTTCATTATTACCCCTAACCATCTATACTGAAACGGTTGAAGCATCGGTAGGTGGAAATATGGGTATTTCATCTTCAACTCCCGCTGACGATTCAATTATTGCATCATTTGAATCAATAAAGTTTGGTGTGACTGTGCACAACTTTGCCTCACAGATTTCACCGCAAAGAAATATCGATTGGGATGTTTGCTTAGGAGATAGAGCTGCTAATTCTTGCATAGCAAACAGTATCGCAACCGGACAAATTTCTGTGCCGCCTGTGTCTGCAGGTCAACAATCATTTGTTGAATCAAATGTATACTACAATCCGAATGGGTTGAATGAAACGATTACAGTGGTATATCAGTTCAACCAACTCGACACTGACCCAAGTAATGATCAATTAGTATTCAACCTCTATCCTTCTCTAGAGTTTACTGACTTGCGTGTTGATACTGATCAGGATATATTCCAGCACATTGACAACTTAAATTATGATGATGATAGACCCATATTAAACTCTAACACAAGCTATATTGTGAGCCTATCTGGTTTCGCTAACGTATGTCCAACATGCGAATTGAACGTAAGCTTTGGTTGGGAATTATGGGATTATGAAAATAATCAAAAACTCAACTCCTCCTATGATAATCTCACAACAATCCCGCAATATTCCTACTATGCCCCTTTTAGTTCAGTTTTACCTGAAATTAATTTACCAAGCCAAGGCTATTTTACCTTAAAATTTGGTTACTTTGAATTTACTGGGACACCTTACAGCGACCTAATAACCGAAAATAATGTTGCTTCAATTGAAATAATCATTGATGACACAATAGATCTCGTATTATTATCGATGCTGCCAAAAAATACCGGTATAACAAATGATTATCTCTATGGAACCAACATGGTAGAAGTTTCAATCGAAAATCAAGGAAATATAACGGTAGAGAACGTTTCAATAAACCTTGATGTGATTGATTACAATGGAGTAATTGTATACTCTTCTACATGCTTAATCAATATAATGGCGCCAAATGATTTATTTCAGTGTCAACTTGATTTGTTGACTCAAGGCGATTCGCTCACAATTCGCACAACTGTGATTTCCACCTTTGAGAACGGTATAGATGCTAAACCTGGTAACAATATAATCGAAGAATTTACTAATATCAACGTCTCGTCTCTCAGTGCATACATAATTTTCGAAAACCCAAAGGAATGGTACACTGATCAAGATATTATCAATGTTAGTGGATTTTCAAATCTATTCGCTGCTGGACCTGTTAGTCACTCATGGTGGTATTCTGGATTATTTATTATCGGAAATGAAAATACCATCTCCATTAATGCCTCTGATTACGGCCTTGGCGAGCACATCTTTAGGTATACTGTCACAGATGTTTTTGGAAATACGGAAAATATCTACTTCACAATATATGTCTATTACGAAATCAGTTGGAATGACTACCCTTATTCTAGTGTTTCTGGGGTTACCGCTGCTCCTGCTTCAATTGTCCATAACACTGAATTGCCGATTGAAGGTGAAACTTACGGAATAGGTAATGGTAAATCTCCATTAATGATACTATCTTACGATCTAGCAAATCAATTTGGAGAATCTATGTTTACCGGCACTAATTGGATAGATATATCCATAAATTACACTGAAATCTTACCATCGTCAGTTCCGTCAGAGTCGGTTGAAATACGGAAACTAAGTTCAAAATATAGCACAACATGGGATTTTTATGATACGGGTAATTTGAGTATCAATAGACAAGAAGGAAAAATAGATGTTAGAATGTACGAAAGCGGAACGATTTTGCTCATTGGGACACTCGATATACCGGATGTAGAGGCGTTCAACTTCAATGCCTCAGCCATATCAGAAGGACGTTTTTCACTAACTTGGGAACCTACAGGGGAAATAG
>CAYPPO010000088.1:0-1988 GCA_964412625.1 uncultured Candidatus Poseidoniales archaeon | reverse complement strand
AACACAAGGAGAAATCGCTTCAGCAATAGCAAGTGCGCGACTTATTTTCCCTTCAGATTCGCCAACATATTTGTCAAAAATGTTTGATGCTTTGAGGGCTAAAAGTGGCAATTCCCAATCTGCAGCAACTGCCTTGGCCATCATTGACTTACCACAACCAGGTACACCCATCATTAACAAGCCTCGAGGTGGATCTGTTTCATCTTGTAGTGAACCTTTGTGAACGGTTAACCAGTGCTTCAAATTCTCCATACCGCCGATATCTTTGATTGATTCTGAAGCATCAATATATTCCAGTACGCCAGTTTTATTGATAATCTGTGCCTTTTGTTCATTCACCACTTTAACATCAGAATTCTCAAGCGTATTTCGAGATGGCTCGCCATATACCATTCGAGCAAAAATTTGCTTAAACGCCGAAGTAGATTCTTGAGCCGTTAAACCAAGTGCAGAAACGACGATTTTGTCTTTGATTTCTTGTTGTGGATCAACTACTTGATTATCTTGATTTTTATCATTCCACTGATCAAATGTTGCATCAAAGATTTTCTCTAGAGTGCTCACATCAGGCAATGGTAAAGTGAATTGCTCGACATCTTTCTCCAATTCTACCGGCAAGTAAGGTTCAGGGAATGACATGACAATAGTTTTGTCAGTTGTCTCGTAATCAGATGCACAAAATTGCCTAATCCTACGAACTAGGTCACGACGTGTAGTGCTGGTTGCTGCATGGGCAGTCATATCGAGGTAAGGGGTTAAATCTTCCATCCACAAAATTGAATTTTGCAACCAAGGTTGTTCGCGATACCACCACATCACATAGTCTGGAGCACACCTGCCAACTCGGCCAGAAACATAGTCTGGATTACCATCACCGTCCAACTGCATAGTAACTGCATCATCAAAAACTGGTGAAAGGATAATTTCGCCTTTTGGTCCTTTCAAATCATGCCATGAAAGCCCTCCTTCTTCATCAGTAATCAATTCCTCAATTCGCATGTGAGCATTCGACCAGCGTAGTAAGCGACGGTCTAATTCCTCACTAGCATCAATCAGCATATTGGTGAGTCTTTCCCATTCATGAGTAATGACGCTTAGTACCGGATGGTCGGCTCTAATTCTAGGCAAGATGTCATGAGTGAATACAGATTGTTTGGCCATGAGTTGCAATGCTGGCAATTAGTTATCAACATAACCCCTGCAATTAAGCAACAGTTATTCTCAACATGTGCTTTTGTGTATGAAACTATTCCCAACTAATTTGAAGAAATATGGAACCATAGTGATCAGTAGTTCTCTCAATACGGATTTCATCACTTGAGTATATCTCCGCTAAGTAATCATAAAAATCAATCCATGATTTTTCAATGGTTATTCCTGTAGTAGGCTCATATTTTTGTAAAACAATCGCAGAAGGCTTTGCACCTTTGTGGGCATTTAGTTTAATCCGAACTACATTTTGCCCTTTTACAGCGGCTTCTGCAATTTTATCTTCTAAGTTTAGGGTGCTTACATATTCTGCAACTTTTCCATCCAATTGTGCTTGTAATTGTATTTTAAGGTTGTTTTCTATTGACTCTCTTTGCTCTTGCGCGTTTTTTAGAGCATTAACCAATGATTCTGAATCACTATTCGTTTTGTTGAAATTATCTCCACCCATATTATCACTGATTCCTCAATTAGGCTTTATTGAAATTTGAATCATCGTCCATGTGGTCATCATAGTCATCTTGGGAAATTATACCATATCTTACACCTTGTGTCAGAATCAGTTTCTTGAAAGTACCAATGTTATAATTTGTAGTCTTCATGCCTAAATAACGAGCGGCAATTGCTATTGATTTTTTAGTAACTTTCGCATTCAAATCGCTAACATGACGATTATATTCGTCAGGATTCATCCATCGACCACTTCGATATCCATAGCGTCCTCGCGATGTGATGTAATATTGTCTTCTGCTGGCATTATATCCTTCGTTTCTCCAGCC
>CAYPPO010000087.1:0-2031 GCA_964412625.1 uncultured Candidatus Poseidoniales archaeon | reverse complement strand
AGCGATACGAACGCCCCACACAAAGCCGTTCAGAACAATAATTGTGCTCATATGGGTATTCGGATGCCATTATATTCTTATTTTATCTGGTGGAGTTATGGAACCCGAACATGGCTGCGAGATATGTGGTAAATCGATTTCACTGAAAAGTACAATCTGTGTTGAATGCTTCCAAGATACCACTGGATTTAAAAAGACAAATATAGAAACCAGAATCCCATCTGAATCAACAATTTTCCCTGGTTGGATGTTAAGATATGGATGGACAAATTACTCAGATTCTTGGTTGAAATGTGATACTTTCCTTAACCCCTCAGTGAAGGAGATTTGTGATGTTGTTTCTCGATTCATCGAAGACAATAACAGCCCAGAATGGATGGTGATCGATGACCCTCAACCTGAACCTGATCGGCCGGATCTTGATTTTTCGATACCATATACGCCCTCAATATCTCTTTACTTATACTCTAATAGTGATGTTTACGATAGCCAAGTAGTCCACCATTATACAAGACACGTAGCTGGAGATTACACTCTTGGTGCCTTTTGGGCCTTCCCACCTAACGAAGCATTATTTGAGGCAAAGGAATGTTTAGGAAAAGATTTTCTTTGCTGGGTCCTAATTGAATTGATATCTGCTGTATCTCATGATTTAGCGATGTTTTCTAGAGAATTTCCTCAAAAAGAATTCAATGAGATGGTGGATGAGATTTCAATTCCTGCGAATCTACTAAAGTCACTTCCTTGGACAGATAGAGAAAGACGGCGATTATGATTGAATGGGTAGCGTTCAATATGGCCCATTGAAAGCCCATTTATTCAAAAAATTCATTCACAAGGGGTCAAGGTAAGATCCCATATATTCAAAGGTAAACATTTACACTGTTATTTGTTTGAGAGGTAAAAATAATTCTTAATCGAATTAATTCAATGGGTTTAAGTCAAATAGATTGCGAATAGTAAACATGGCTGAAACTATGACTATTGGACTATTGGGATTGATTGCTCTAGGGGTTTTCTTAAATTTATTTTATCAATATGTTAATGCTCAAAAAAATCAACCTATTGACATCAACAATCTCTCTAACACACTAAATATACCAAGTGTCACAGACATAAAAACCGCATTAGATATACCAAATACTGCGAGTATAGAAGTTGCATTAAATGCAAGTTTGGCTAAACAAAAGATTGCCGAAAAAATCGGCGCATTCGGAGAAGCATCAAATGAGCTTAAATCAGTAGCAAATGAATTTAATAGAAATATGCTAAAAAAGTCTGAACGTGCAAAATGGGGTGAAGAGGCTTTACAAGATGAATTGAAAGAGATTTTCGCAGGAGTAGAAGTAAGAAAAAATGTTCCGGAGATTGGGAAAACTCCCGACGTACACATACGTCTTGACGGAAGAGTTCTATGTATTGATTCAAAATTTGTATTAGATACATACAAGAAATTCTATGAAACTCCAGAAAGTCAAGTAAAGGCTCGAGAAAAATATCTTAAAACATTTGAGAAAGATGTTCTCAATCATGTTGAAAAGATCAAGAATGATTATGTTCAACCAGGAAAAGGAACACATCGCGTAGCATACATGTATATTCCTTCAAATTCAGTATATGATTTTCTAATTTCCAATTTTGATAGTTTGATGAGAACTGCTGCTGCGGAAGGTGTCATAATTTGCTCACCAGTGACCTTAATTGCAAATATGCACATGTTGAGAATGGCAACAATTGCCACCAACATGTCATCAATGCACAATGAAATCTTGGATGCACATGAGAGAATAGCAAAAGACTTTACTGATTTGGAATTAGAGTGGGGGAAATTGAAGAAACATGCAACTAATCTCTCAGGAAAAGTTTCCCCAGTAGCATCTAAGTTTGCTGCTCTTGGCGGTGAAATTGGTGGTCTAAGGCAACTATCCAAGTCGCTTACTTCAGCACAACCATCAACAGAATTACTAGATGCAAATAAAATTGAGACTAGCGAAGAAGAGTAATGTTATGCCAAATACAAGGGAACCCCTC
>CAYPPO010000086.1:0-2100 GCA_964412625.1 uncultured Candidatus Poseidoniales archaeon | reverse complement strand
AATGCGAACACAAAAGGCATCGATATATATCGTCTTGATGGCTTACATGGTCATGTACATTTACGACCGGGTATTCATGCAAACACGGTCAGTAATCCGCCTAAAGTATTGGTCAGGTTGCTGAAAGGTGATGGAATACATGATAGTAATGAGGTGACAGACATTCCAACTGAAACTTTTGATGGATTGGATCTAACTTATGCAAATGAAGATCAGTATGACGGTGATGCTTGGTTACTTGACCGTGAATTAGCAAAGCATGATGGCGTAATTACTCAATCTGTTACTCTAGCGAGTGAGGCAGTACTGCTTGGGACGCCGACCCTGTTAGTAAGTAAAGCCCAACGCGGTTTTCTTGGTCGATTACAAGACGATGGCTATCCATTATTTCACTGGAATCAGCCATGCGAAGGGGATGAATGGGGGAATATGTTAGCTCAATTTTTGGCGGGCATGCATCTAACAGATGCGATTGAAACAGAAGCTTGGCCGGATGCACGTAATCAATTAGCAGAATTTTTGTCGATGAAACTCATTGATTAAACCAATTTTTGATAATTTGCATGTGGTCTCCAGCTAGGGGAACTTCTCCATTTAGCACATTTTGCAATGGCCAAAATCGAGCATCTGCGGCATCATCACCAGCATTTGGCTCCCCCTCTTCAACAGTCACAGAATACACGATACTTACGATGTGCTTACGAGGGTCACGCTGTGGATCGCCCATAACCATCAACAACCTAGGATTAGTGCCGATCAGCCCAGTTTCTTCTTCGAGTTCTCGTAATACTGCAATTAGCGGGTCTTCATCACGTTCTACAAAGCCCCCAGGCAGTGCCCAATAGCCTTCCATTGGTGGAAATTTACGCTGAATTAACAGAATTTCTTCGCCTCTCTGTACTGCAGCATCTACTGCGAGTGCAGGATTGAGCCAACCATTGCACTCGTCGCAGGTAACCATTCTATTCACCATATCTGCGTTTTCGGTCTTGGAAGGTCTTAACTGCTTTCAATAGATCTTTTTTCTGGAATGAAGGCCAGTAAACATCGGTGAAATACAACTCTGAATAAGCCATTTGCCAGAGGAGGAAATTGGATATACGCTCCTCGCCACTGGTTCGAATAACTAAATCCGGGTCTGGCATTTCGCCGGTGTATAGGCGACTTGATACTGCTTTTTCATCTATTGATTCAAGGGGCAAATCGCCGGCTGCATGTTCAGCAGCAATAGATTGGATTGCGTTAAGCATCTCTTCTCGACTGCCGTAAGCTAGGCAGACAGTGAAGACATATTTGTCATAGTCAGCAGTTTTACTCTCGGCATAATCAATTGCCTCGTTAACATTTTTGGGCAATAACTCTCGACGTCCGATTATCTGTACTTTTACTTCGTTAGCATGGATACGCTCATCATCAGCAATGTCGCGCAACCCTTCAATGTACAGTTTGAATAGCAAGTCTAACTCTTCTTTAGGCCGGCTTAGATTTTCAGTTGATAAAGCATAAACCGTAAACCAAGGTATCTCTAACTCAAGCACCCAATCAAGCACAGTTTCGAGTTTCTGTTTGCCAATTCGGTGTCCTAGGCCAGTAGCTAGTTTACTCTTCCAGGCAAATCGCCTATTACCATCCATGATTATCGCTAAATGCGTAACTTTGACCGAGTGCTCCAGAACTTCTCTGAGGAGTTTCGACTCGACTGCTTGGCCGAGTACATCACCCATTCGCTCAGATATCCCCATGTCTGCCCCGTCTATGGGAAGTCGGTTTAGTGTATGATTCCATCCCTTTAATTACCGAGTCAGCAAGCATGATTTTTTTACTGGTTTTTTGTAGCAAGTTCATGCGTGTGGTGAGTTTAGTACCCTCATTAACTCAGACGCTTTTTGATTTGGGATTGTCCACTGATGAGGTGGTCGGGCGAACACCGTGGTGTATACATCCAAAAGACAAGGTCGAGCAAGTCATGATAGTTGGTGGTACAAAGACGCCAAACCTAAACAAAATTCGCAACTTAAAACCCGATCTTATCGTCATGGATAAGGAAGAAAATCCACTTGAGATTTATCAAACTCTCCAACATGAGGGGTTCGCCATTTT
>CAYPPO010000085.1:0-2172 GCA_964412625.1 uncultured Candidatus Poseidoniales archaeon | reverse complement strand
GTATAGCCCTCTTTGATGTTGATAAAATGTGTCCCGACTCACAAGTTCTTTAAAGAAATCTTGATACTCTCTCTTTGATTGGATTACCTCATGAAGCGAAACTTGTCCGCTCTATTCCTTTGCCTGCTAATGGTAGCAAGTTCCCTTGCCGGATGCATGGGTACTGATGATTCAGTTGATGATTCTGCAGTTACAGAATTGGAGAATGAAATCACGATGCAAGATGAAAAAATTGCAGACCTTGAAGCAGAAGTTGCAACGTTAACGACGCAGCACCAAGTTGCAGTTGCTGAACTGGCCGCAGTGCAAGCAATGTTGCAAACCACACAAACAAGTTTGGATTCTGCTGAAGCCAATTCAACCATGCATCAAACAGAGATTTCTTCTCTTGAAGCCGAGCGAGACATAGCACAAGCTGAAATCAGCATGCTCTATGAATTGATGAGCAACATGAGCGATCAATCGAACGAAACTTTCGAGAGCATGGCATTGCAAATTGCAGAACTCAATCAACACATCAGTAACCTTTCCTCGATGTTGAACGAATCTTACGATCGACACCAAGAGAATGCCACATTGGTGAGCCAACTTACTGCAGAACGAGACACTCTCCAAGTCGCCTTAGATAACGCCAACAACATAATTGCTGGCTATCTAGAGAGCGCATCAGATGCCGAAGCTTTGGCTGAATTGCAAGATCATGTTCATGGCATCATTGGAGCTAATGCACTTGATCCTGAAACGAATGGTGACCCGAAAGTTTCGATAACAAACAACGGTTTCCATACCTATTTTTCTTATACAAGCAACATTAGTTCTGAGCACACTGTTTTTGTTGAGTTTTGCAACTCATCGTTTGATGATTCTTATGAAAACCTTATGTTTAACTTTGCAACTGGAATTCAAAACCTCAATATCGGGGGGCCATGGTCGTATCAATCGAATCTAGCATACCGATTGCATTACTTAGAAGAAGGATCAACCGATGTTACTTTTTGTTATGTCTTGCAGACTGATATCTCGGAAAATCAATTCAACCATACATTTTCGTATCCTTATCTCGGACTTTTCGAAACGAATAATTTAAACGGTAATTCAGAACTTTACATATCTGTCTGTATTGGTGACTACCTAGTAACTGCTTGCCCAAACAGCGGTGATTGGTATCACCCTTATGACGATCCTATTAATTACATAAGCACTCATTACTTTGTTGCTGGTGACATCATCCCCGTTACGATTATTGGTGAACTACCGTGTACACTCGGATTTGTTCAAGATCCATCAGGTTCTTGCCAACCTCCAGTCTGCACGGACGTAAGGAACCGAGTTGTAACCGGTGTTTATGTTCTTGAGAACTGTGAGGTCGTTTCCATCAATACAGAATTATTCGCTTCAAACGTAAATCATACGTTAAACAATGTTTCGACATACTTCTACAACGTAAACAACTACGGCGATGCTGAACTCTATGTCTGCGATGCAGATGCGGATGCCCACTTGTATCTCGAAAGAAATGGAGGCTTAGACGTATATATCCTGTCCCTTGGGGAAGATGATGAATATACTATATCTACGAGCACGGGCTATGACCAAGGAACTCTTGTCACTACTCAAGGAGGATTATTGAAATGGGATATCCAACAGTTTGCGGATTTTTCCATCAATCACTGGACTGACCCTGACGGCGTCTGTTGATTGAATCTGTGTGAATTCTCTCTTACTAGGTTCAGACTCACAAGGATTTACTTTCAATTTTAGTTCTAAATTAGCAAACAGGTTTATTGACCTTCGGAAAAATTTTATTGTATGGAAAATAGTAGTAATACGAATTCAATCAGAAACAATCTGCAAGTTACTTGTCCATATTGTAATCATGAAATTCAAGATACCCCGGATGGCTTTGTCGGTCAAATTCGTTGTTTTGAATGTAATAATGTATTTAATTTTCCAAATTTATCTATTGAGGAAAAAAATACCATTATTTTAATAGAAATAAATAATTCAATTAACGGAATTAAGAAATTATTGTGGACAGTTTTTGTCTTTGCACCAGCGTTTACAGCCTTATTATGGGTTTTGTTTATTTGGCTTTACCCTTATTTGTAAAAAATCCGAACTCACAAGAGTTTATTTCCCGTCTTAACCCAACATGCGTTATGAATAGAACAA
>CAYPPO010000084.1:0-2262 GCA_964412625.1 uncultured Candidatus Poseidoniales archaeon | reverse complement strand
CCACAAAATTACGCGCAGTATCGCGAAGGTAGACTCATAAAGGGGAGTTTTGTCGGCCAAGTGCTGAGAAGCGGTGATAGCATGGCTCAAGGATTATATCAACACGTTCGCGAAACTTGGAAGAGACCTAAGGATGCCTTGCCTCACATGTATCGTCAAGCCCGCATGGCACAGTGGAGAAGAGAGCCGGTTAACTGCAAAATTGACCGCCCTACTCGTTTAGATGCAGCCCGCAGAATGGGTTACAAAGCCAAGCAAGGTGTCGTGCTAGTCAGAACTCGTGTTCGCCGAGGTGGACTGAGAAAGGGTAAAATCCACATGAAGAGAAAGCCATCGAAGGCTGGTATCTCCAAGATCACCATGGCCAAGAATACTCAAAGAATCGCTGAAGAGCGTGTCGCTCGTCACTTCCCCAACCTTGAGGTGCTAAACTCATACTGGGTTGGCCAAGATGGTAAGCACAAGTACTTCGAAGTCATCATGATCGACACCCACCACCCTGCTATCATCAACGATAAGCAACTAGGTGTTTTCTGCTCCGCTAATGGTAACAACGCCCACAAGGGTCGTGTCTACCGTGGTAAGACCTCTGCAGGAAAGCGAGGTCGTGGTCTACACAACAAGGGTAAGGGCGCAGAAAAGCTACGACCTTCCCTAAAGGCTAACCTAAACCGTGGCAAGTGAAGTCACAACACGGCATTGGCATAGTGTTGAGATTCTCATTGATTGGTTAATACTGACGGAGCTGCGGTTCCGACTGGGTGAAATGGAACCGCAACTCCGCCAGGAAGATGTAAGTCTACAGGGTTTGGAGGACCTCTGTTATGATTCTACTTTTGTGAAGGCTCGACCAGAGTCCAGCCGTTTACTGAATCATCTTGAGTGCAATCTAACACACCGTGATTATTGGATTGAGAATAGTACGCCGGGTGATTGTAGTCTGCATTGTTAGGATCTTGCGGGTCTAGTAAAATCCAATCATCGGCGTTGCCGTCAATAACATCTTGTTGGGTGTATGATGTGTGAGTTGGGTGCCCTGCGTACAGAACGTATGAATCATCACAACTTGGGTTTGCTGTTGATGTGCTACCACCATCGCCAGAGCCGCCACCGTGGCCACCGCCACCTTGTGGTTCGGTTAATATCCAGTCGCCGACAGAATCGCCATCTGTGCAGTCAAGAACCTGATGAGTGCCAGGGTGGGAATCATAGTATGCTGGGTGGTTGTAATCTGGGTATTCATTAGGGTCGAGTAAAACCCAATTGCCTGCATTACCATCAATTACATCTTGCTGTGTGTATGATGCATGGTTATTGGCTGAACCGCCGTATAGTACGAAGGAATCGTCACAGTCAGGGTTTGCTGGTGGAAGATCATCGCCACCGTCGCCAGAGCCACCATCACCGGAGCCGCCGTCACCAGAGCCGCCACCGCCGTGGCTACCGCCACCGCTTGACATTTCAGTTAGAATCCAAGTTCCTCCGTTTCCATCGGATACGGAAGCACCATCAGAGCAGTCCAATACTTGATGTAATTGCTTATGGTAATATGCTGGGTGTTCATAATTTGGTGATGATTCACTAAGTAGCATCCATGTAGCATGGCCACCTTCGTCTAGGGTAGACTTAGTGATCACTTGATGGGTCTGAGTGTTGTATAGAACTTTTGAGTAGCATGGATTTGGTGGCAGTGGTGTGCTCTCAGCTACTGTTGAGGATTCATCTAGAGTTATTCCATCTCGCTCATTAATGATATTTACAGTAACTTCGCATGTCTCGCCGTTGCACAAATCAACGCCATTTTCCTTGATGGTAACAGCCTCGCCAGTTGCCCAAACTCCGCCTGCAGGCTCAGATTCTACAACCATACAAGCGCCTATTGTTTCTCCAGGCCCTGCGCAAGATACTGATGCTGCACCGCCAATTGAAAGCTTGACACCTACCTTTGCCCAATTGATATCAGCGCCTTGATCCATAGTGACAATAATCAAATTGTCATTAGTTTCTGAGGTCATCTCTCCTGGAGCGCTAGCAGCACTAAACGTATACATTTCAAACGTGCCGTCGGTGTTACTTTCTGCTAGGTTAGCCGCCCAAACATACAGAACACCTGACAACACCACGGTGATTGCAACCATCAAAATCGTCGCTATCACCGGGCTCACTGCTTTTTCATAATTTACTCGCTTTACTTGTTGCATCTCTACCACTTTAGGTCTCCCTAAACAATTTCGTATATATACGCGCGTAGAATTTTTATTT
>CAYPPO010000083.1:0-2297 GCA_964412625.1 uncultured Candidatus Poseidoniales archaeon | reverse complement strand
TTACCCAGCCCGATAGTGTAGGGGTCCATCATGGTGGGTTTTGGTCCCGCCGACGTCGGTTCAAATCCGACTCGGGCTACCATCGATTCATGTTATGTCTATTTCGAATTTAGACAAAACAGGTGTCAATAGAGCAATAATAAGGCCAATCCATACAACAAATCCAAAGCTGGTATCTACCTCAACATCGCCATCAAACCATGTTTGCCAATAGTCGCCGGTGTTTCCAGGTTGCATAATCATAAACAATACAATTGCAATAAACATCAAACCACAGGTTACTAATGGTGAAAATTTTCTAACCATGTCATTAGTCATGTAGCCTTTGTCAGGTAAATTAATCATGCCGTTGTTAGCCAGAATTGCAGTTAATCTAGAAAGAATACCGATTATACAAACAATCAGGGAAACAATTAACATTATTTTCAAGATTAGTGTTGACGTACTCCATGAATTCCAGTAATCTATATCTGATTTTAGTTCATCACACTCCTTATTGCTGCCATCTAAGCATAAATCATTGTAGTATAATTGGAATTCATCAGAAATATCAGAGTATGTTTCATCTCCAAAGCCAGCAAAGATAGGAAATTCGGGCCCTGACAAGTCCATGACAATATCGATTTCACCGTCTACAGTAACAGTGTACCATGAGCTTGAGCTAAGGCAGATTATTATCACAATAAGAACTACAAGGGAGACAGCGTGGCTAATCCATTCAACTGGATGTATGGATTTAGTTTTGTCAAAATCATTTGACATTTTAGGCTGTGTAACTAAAACTCCGGTAAACTGAGCCTTGAGAATTGGTACAAAGATACAACAGACGCTCCATGCTGTAAACGAAATACTGAACAGCAACGAGACTATATCTGCTGCGCCAGAGAATGTGAATATGCCATTTAGTGTTGCAATTCCAGACAACACGGTAATCACAATGTGGGACGTGAAATCTCCTTTTGCAGCCCTTATTCCGAAAACTAGACCTGCAACACCTAATGACAAAATGAATAGTGAGTATATCAAAATCAATGCTCCAAACCCAGTACCAGTGCCTGCATCAGATTCTAAGGAGCCAAGGAAAATACCGCCGATAATTCCAATCAGTCCAAATAAAATGATAATTCCCATGTAGATAGAAAATAATATGCCAGTTACTTTGGGAACCGCAGGCATTTGTTTGAAATCAGTGGTTATAATTACGCCATCGGGGTAGGTTTCGGATTCATAAGTATCATCCACATCCATGTTCCATTCGAATTCGCCATCACAAAGCGGGCATTCAAATTCACCTGACGCATCGTCATCCAACTCTATTTCGCCCTCACAATGTGGGCAGAGAATTTCAACCACAAAGGACTTCGTTTCCATTCGGTAATTAAGAGTTATCCCGACAAACCACATATTCAAAAATCTATTGTGATTGGAGTTAATTACGGGATTGACATGGATAGTATTGCAGTTATTGGCGCTGGACAAATGGGAAATGGAATTGCACAAGTTGCAGCATGTGCTGGATATAATGTTGTAATGGTTGACATCAAACAGGAATATGTAAACAAAGGTATTGCGACTATTGAGCGTTCACTAGGTAAACTGGTTGCTAAAGAACGCATGACTCAGTTAGATGCTGACGCTGCACGAGCTAGAATTTCAACATCAATCGATCGCCATGATTGTTCCTCCGTTGATTTAGTGGTTGAAGCAGTTCCAGAAATTTTGGATTTGAAAACGTCAATCTTTTCCGAACTTGACAAAATTTGTAAACCAGAATGTATCTTAGCATCAAATACCTCATCGATTTCCATCTCAAAGATTGCCGATTCTACCAGAAGACCTGACAGGGTTATTGGTATGCACTTCATGAATCCAGTGCCAATAATGAAATTAGTAGAAATTATCAATGGTGACCAAACAAGTGAGGCAACAAATTCTGCGGTGGTAGCAGCAGCAGAAAAAATGGGTAAAACCGCATTATCTTGCAACGATTCACCAGGTTTTATCTCAAATAGAATTCTATGTCCTATGTTAAATGAAGCGATTCTTACCTTACAAGAGGGTGTTGCAGAACCCGTAGCAATTGATGGCATTATGAAACTGGGAATGAATCATCCTATTGGGCCACTGGCGCTATCGGACTTGATAGGATTGGATACTGTGCTTCACATAATGAATGTACTACACGAAGGTCTCAATGACGATAAATATGCGCCAGCAGAACTGCTAAAGACCATGGTTGCTGAAGGTAAACTGGGACGGAAATCTGGTGAAGGTTTCTACAAGTATTAATGTAAGTC
>CAYPPO010000082.1:0-2316 GCA_964412625.1 uncultured Candidatus Poseidoniales archaeon | reverse complement strand
TGCTTATCGATAGTGAAACCCAACCAATCTGACATGTCATGCGTGAAGACCATGGGTATCCTAGACGGTTGAACTTGATGATTTCTTCGGATATTTTCCACAGGTTTCAAACGGTATGTATCTATCACAGTCTGAGAACGATGGCAGTACAACCACTCGCCCTGCCCAATTTCCCTCCAGATGGGCCGTGGGATGCGTATGTTTCAATCATAATTTGGATGCCATTGTTACTTAGAATTCTGTTCCTGTTAATACCCTTTAGAAATGCGATAAGAAAATTAGCACCTCATGCGGGGTGGGCGCTAAAGCAAGTGAGAGATCTACCAGTTCGAGGTTTTGGATTACTGGCAGCGAACGAATTTTTAGCCATATTATTCCCTCCTGTAGCCGTCTTATTGGTCAGAATGCTGTTTGATCCAATTGGTTGGCAAGAATGGAGTGAGGTATCTAACTTAGGGGGTACTATTCTTTTATTACTGCTATTCTTTTGGATTTTCTTTGATCTATTTAGAATTGGAAGGATTCGTAGAATGTTGAAGGCCGTTGAAAAGCACGACGTCAATAAACTAAGGAAAGTTGCAGATACTGGATTATCAGTCCGTTCTTGGCTTAGAAAATTCTCAAAAAAAGAACAACCCAAGCCTGATGTAAATAACACAGCGGTGGTTAAGGAAACTGGTAGTCGGGCATTGAAAACCAGTCTAATAATTTGGGGCAGTAAGGCAATTAAAGCTAGAAAATTAACCCCTGCGGGATTACTCTCTAGCGTCGCAGTTGGTGCGGCGATTGAAGTTGCTAGAACAGGCGCAGGAAGACTTTCAGATATGGTTGATGGTAAAATGCAAGAAGAGTTCGACAAGATTGCAGAGGTAAAATCACGAACGTTACTAATTTTATTTATTCGTGATTTGTGTATGAGTATACTTCCATTAATTGTCTTGGCAATATTACCAGTCATTTTTTGATTCAGCCACTAGATTCATGTCTCTTCCACTTTTGGAGTAGCTTGAGGGACCTGCTTGGCTTTGTTAATTTTGATGCGTCATGGCCAATCAATGTGGAATGCAGCGGGCTTATTTACCGGCTGGGTTGATGTTCCCTTGACCAATAAAGGAATTGATGAAGCAATTGCTGGGGGTAAGAAAATTGCCGATTATAATCTTGATGAGGTGCATGTCTCAACCCTAATAAGAGCACAAATGACTGCGATGATTGCGCTAGCGCAAAACAACCATGAGAAAACCCCCGTGTTTCAGTATGGTTCAGCTGCGACCCAAGAGGTCTCGGAGAATGAGGCGAGAATGATAGAATGGGCGCAAATTAATGATGATGGCCGTAGTGCTAATGTTTTGCCGGTTCATGTTGCTTGGCAACTGAATGAACGAATGTATGGTGATCTTCAAGGTTTGAACAAGGATGCCACTAGGGAGCAATATGGCGCCGAACAAGTTCATATCTGGCGTCGATCATATGATGTCCCACCGCCAAATGGTGAATCTCTAGAGTTGACTGCGAACCGAACTATCCCGTACCTTGAGGATAGCATAATACCTCGATTATCCGAAGGGAAAAACCTGCTCATTGCGGCTCATGGTAACTCTCTTCGCAGTATTATAATGAGGATTGAATCTTTGACCAAAGACGATGTTCTAGCTTTGGAAGTACCAACCGGCGTACCGATAATTTACCAATACCAAGAAGGTAATTGGACTAGATTGAGTTAATACGCTGTTTTTTGTATTATGACTATGAGTTGTAATCGTGTTCAACAGGTTTGCCAATTTCCCTATTCCAATTAAGGTGATATTGGTTGGCTTACTAATTGCATCACCATGGTTGATAGTTCAAATTGGCATATTTGTATTAGCACCAGATAGTGAATTTTCTTCTATGCCTATTTGTGAAACAACGAGCGGGAATTGTGCCCATTTAGGAGGAGGAGACGACTATCGTCTTGAGGAAAATTATCCAACATTACTCAACGCATCGGCAGAAAGTACCTATGAAAATTTGTTAAGTTATATTGAAGAAAACGATCTCAAGGTATTAATTGACCAACAAAAACAATCGTCTTTTTATGTTCATTTTGTCGAAACCACTTCATTTTGGCAATTTCCTGATGATGTCGTGGTAAATATTCAACAAACCAACGATGGCTGTTTAATTGAAATCCACTCGGAGTCTAGACTAGGGTGGGGCGATTTGGGTTTAAACGCTGAAAGAATCGATAGAATCTATCAGGAATTACTACCAGATAGTTGATTCCAGCCATATGGTAAATTATTGCTATCGGTGAAAATTACGTTTACACCTAGT
>CAYPPO010000081.1:0-2359 GCA_964412625.1 uncultured Candidatus Poseidoniales archaeon | reverse complement strand
TGAGTACCATTTATGACCATTAGCATCAACATAAAAAGGAGATTGGCCATCTTGACCAATGTATATTGGTGCAGCGTTGTCAGGAGAATCCTGACTGGTAAATTCTTGTGAAGACCAGTTAACTGACTGTAAAATTAGCAATTCTAAGTCATAACGGTTAACTATTGCAGCTGGATCAAAAGCAAAATATGACAACCTGCCAGTATTTTCGCCATTTTCGTCAATAATCATTCTAGAAACTCCTACACTTTCATAGATTCCTGAAACTTCATTATATGTATCAAAAATACTCAGAGTGTAAGGATCATCTTCTGCAGAGTAGATGATATCTTCATACGGTTCTGCAATACCATTAACTGTGATGTTTCTAGTCTGCACATAATCCAAACCAGCAGTTAGCAAATAGGCAATGTTGTTAACTCCATTTCCATCATTCCCCGTCAACCCATCAAGACCAGAATCTTGGTACGATGAGGCAATTCCAAGGGTCCGATTAGCAAAGGTTGAGTAATTCCAAGTGTCACAAAATGAGCAAGAACCCCATAGGTAGTCCTGAGAGAAAAGAATGAGTGAACCTCCAGAATTTACGTATGTTGATAAATGGAATTCATCATTTTCAGTAAGTGGATAATATTCTGGCCCAGTTGTCCATATTACTGTGCTATATTGCTGTAGGATTCCTAAGCCTGGTCCGTCTTCCCCAATCGTATCGAATATTCCGTCGCGATTGGTATCTCCAACATAGAATAAATCAAAGTCCTGATTTATGATTTCTGCCACTGTCATTGTTGCTTGGAATATTGTTTCCTCGCCGTTTGTCGGATTTTGAGATGAAGAATTCCATAATGATTCTTCTGCGACATAATTAGCGCCTTCAGTATCAATTACCAATAATATTCCATCTTCAGAAATATCAATGGTTGGTAAGTCTGGAACTTCGAATTCGAACTCCAAGGTTGCATTGGCAATCTGATTCAAATTCTGATCATACAAAACTGCCGTTACATAGTGGATATCTTGAATCCATAGATGTTCCCATGTGACTTCCCAGCTTGCCGTTGAAGACTGTGGCATAATTGTTTCATAGTCATAAAATAGATTCACCCATTCATAATTCCCTGACGATTGATTCAATTCTATAATGTCTAACTGGATAGCAACTGTATACTGATTTGTAGTTGATAAACCAGTCATATTCACAAAACCTCCCTCTACTCCTGCGTCAGTGGTTATGGATTCTGTTCCTACACTATTCGATGCACTGTTAGTAACGACTGGCTCCCCTGAACCTTCTTCTGCATAGTTTTCTGCGTCAACCTCTCCTGGGGAATCTATTTGTGGCGGAGGATTTGAATTTGGAATAACCTCTATGTTTTGTGTAGCTGAAACTAAATTGTCTCCGTCAGTAACCAAGACTGAAGCAATACACAATCCAGGAGTTGAATATGTGTGAGTTATTGAACCTCCAGAATTTAGATTCTGACTAGTACCATCGCCAAACGATATCACTATGTTATCTGGATTAGGAATATTACTTATTGTTACCGAAAATGAAACTGAGTCGCCGGCCTCTACTTGACTGACATTGGCCAATATGCTGACATCTCCGAGATATGGTTGTTGGGTAACAATCACAGTAGTTGAAATTGGAGTTGATGTTGCTAAATTATCACGAACTCGGCTGATTATTTCATATGTTCCAGGATTGGTGAAAGTATGGCTGAAAGCAGAGTTGCTAGACCAATCAGCAACACTACCGTCACCCCAACTTACAGATGTTTCCAAAACATCATTGTCTGCATCTTGGCTGTTCGAAGAATCAATACTAATGGCCTGGCCAGTAAATATTTGTGTTGATGATATTGCAATACTCGCTTGCGGGATATTGTTTGATGGCGGTGGTGACGGTAGTGATGGCATTGACGAGGTGTGAACCGCCGAAGTCATAGTTGATTCTAGATGTGTTGAAGAAGATGAGAATAGGTTTTGAACGATTGGTATGCGAATCGGATTTTCCCAGCCCTTTATTTCCCATAGCACCTCACCAAGAGAAGCTTTGAACACAAAGATATTTACAGTCTTTGAACTTGGTCTAATCTCAAGATTGACTGAGTAAGATTCCGTTGAATTTCCGACATATATGAAACTTAGACCGGATAACAATTCAGCCGCGACAGGATTTATTTGTCTAACTTCAGATGTTGATGGCACCAATGTATCATCGGTTCTGCCATCACTAAATCCTAATGGCATAGAATTAGCAATTCTTTCGGAGTGGGTATCTGTCGATTGTTGTAGGGTTGTAATATCATTTGCAATGTTAATTTTAGCCAATGCTTGAAGGTAAAAATCAACATCT
>CAYPPO010000080.1:0-2416 GCA_964412625.1 uncultured Candidatus Poseidoniales archaeon | reverse complement strand
TCCAAGACTAGATTGTTGTATAATTCAGCCCATTTCGACGATATTTGCTCAATTTCGTGGTCTTTGATATATTGTGCAGCATTAATTGGTTGTGATTGAGTTATTTTTTCTACCCAATCTTCTCGATTATTGAATTGAGCAGCAATAACACAATCAGGTAATCCGGGAACTTTATCCGATGCCACAACTTTGCATTTTGCCGCTAGACCTTCCATCATTACCAGCGGTTGCCCTTCAAATTGGGAAGGGATTATCAATACTTCACTATCCCGCAACAGTGAGTATTTCTCTTCCTCAGTAACCCACCCAAGTCCTTCTATGCCGGGTTCATTATAATCGATTCCAGTCACTTTAAGATTCCAGCCGCTCCTTACCATCACTCGTGCTACATCAAAGGCGAAATGATGGCCTTTTACTGGATCTGGTCTGCCTAGCAAAAGAATTTGTTTTGGCTTTTTTTCACCACTCACTTTAGTCTGCAACTTAGGATCGATTGGATTTTCAATAACACTGACTCCGCCAATAATCGGCTCTAACTTTTCTTTCCAATAGTTCGATAAGACTACAATCTTGAATCGGTTAAGTTGGGTCTTTATTGCCTTATTCTTGATAGCATAACTGTCAAATATGCCACTATGAATATGGAAAACCACCTGCTTCCCGTGTTTAATTCCGATATTACCCAAATTTAACTTTCTCCTATAAGACCAGTTGGCGGCTGAGTGAATGTGTACTACATCAAAATCATCGATATTTTTCTTGAGGAATCTTCTCGCTTTTGTCCATGCCGCTAATTTTGCGAATATTCCTTTGTTTGAATGGCTGTTAAGCGTTTCAGCGGCCCAACCTTCGGGAGGATTTTCTGAGAGAATTTCAATTACCTTTGCCATGCCTCCGGGAGTATTACACGGTCCAACATGCAATACTCGGCGCATGATTGTGCCTAGTTATTTGGTTTCAATAGGATAGTGGTCAAATGTACCAAAAAATCAGTGTAACTGTGGGAGATGTAATATTCCAAACGCTGTTGGGATATTCATGTTGTTAGCAGCAGCCACAACTGAGGTTGTTCTTGGTGCGTTGGTTGTTATACCCATGCTAATCTACAGAATTAAAGCGAAACGGTGGCAGCGTATCAACCTAGAATACCCTGAAGAATCCCATGAAACCGAATTGATGATTTTGTTACCTATATGGAATGAAGGTTTGGTAATCGAGAAAAAGCTAGCGGACTTAAACCGAGACTACTCATTCAAGACCTCACTATTAGTAATTGATTCTGCTTCCTCAGATGATAGCGTAGAGAAGGTTAAGCAATGGCTCAGTGACAATAAATCAGCATTCTTTGCCAGTCAAGTCATAGAAATGCCAGAGAGGTTGGGAAAAACTGCTGCGGTAAAACAAGCAATAGAGAGTCTTGATCGGCAATCATACACAGGACTAGTATTGATGACCGATGCCGACGCACTTATTGATGAAGGAACAATAGAGCGGTTGCATGGCTGGTTTGTTGACCCCTCAATTGGGGCAGTTGGTAGCAGGGCGATTCGGCAAACAAAATTACATGGTGAGAAACATTATCGGTCATTATATCACTTTTTGAGAGTCGCTGAATCAAAACGTGATAGTACTCCATTTCTCGAAGGTTCCTGCATGATGTGGCGTCATGGAACATTTCGGTCAGTGGACTTAAATGTTGATTCTAATGCAGATGATGCTCAGATTGCCACACTGATCCGGATTGCTGGTCTGCGAAGTATCCTAGATGCCAATGCTGCATTTACTGACTTCGCACCAACCACAATTGAAGGGCAGAGGCGGCAAAAAATTAGACGTGCCCAAGGCCTGCAAAACTTGTTGCATAGATTTCCAAAACAGCACATACTGCCTGATGACGGCGACTTTTCGAGAATCTTCCGAGCACAAAGGCACTTTCACCTAGTTGTACCAATCATGCTTTTTCAGATTGCTATTGTTACAATAATTAGATGGATATATGTCAGTATAACTGGTATGCCTACCGGCTTTGAGGCCGGTTTACATGCTAGTCTGGCATTTGTTGAGTTGTTAATTTTAGTCTCTTGGTTGACTTATCGAACGGGCATAAGATTACCATTAGTAACAACCATTGGTGCTTTAGTTACCAGTTTTGAGTATTTATTTATTGCAAGCTATCGTAATTCGAGCGGTCAGTCGTCACATGTGTGGAATCAACATCGTGACGTTAGAAAGCAGATGCATGAATTTTGAAATTAAAAAAGGCCCCCCCAGAGGCCGAAACCTCCGGAGGGGCAATTATATTCCGCAGAATATATCAGTTCATAATCCATTAAACGTGTGAATTACTTCACTCTACGTCAATAACAGTTGTGTCAAGGGTTGTACCCTCTCTGTTATTTAGTACGTTAACGGTAAC
>CAYPPO010000079.1:0-2418 GCA_964412625.1 uncultured Candidatus Poseidoniales archaeon | reverse complement strand
TGCTGTAGATTCACAAAAAGAAGTTGCGACTAAAAGTAATGATTTCCCAGTTCAAGAGATTGTTGTCAGCAGCATTGGCATATCAGTTATTGGGGCGGTGCTATGGGCTTTTATCACTGGCTTTTTCACTAGAGGCCTAGTTAGAAGTCTAGAAATCGAACCAACAAGCGCGGAGTTAATAGAATACATCGAACAGTTAGAAAACAATATTGTTGACTCAGACGCTCGCCTATTGGCTGAAAGTAACACATATTTCGCCGAAGTTCTTAGAAATACTTACGAGTTGATTGACAAATACAAAGGTGACCCAAAATTATCATTGATATCTGTCACGGATGTTTACACGAAGATGCTGAAATATGGTAGGTGTGAAATTTCAGGGGTAGTACTGTTGAGAGCACTGTCTACCACACTACTAAGATTTCATAGGAAGCGACAAATTCACAATGGCCATCCATGGAATGTTCATAAGGATAAAAATCACAATGAAGTGAAACCATCAGGTAAAAAAATAATTGACGAATTTGTTGCCTTGATTAGAAGTAAGGAAAAGAAAAACGGAAAGAAAGAATTGAGGAAGTGGTTTGAATCTACTCCAAACAAAGATATTTTCACTAAGTTACAAACCACATTGTCTAACTTCAGTAGTGTAATTCATCCCGAAGACAAGACCACAATCATCGAAAAGTACCAACAAGAGGCTTTTGCCAAGGATTGTACCTTGATTACCGACTATTTGAAGATACTAATCAATCATCCGCCGTATCCTTATCCGAGTCGTGATTTATCGGTTGAGGTGCAGACTGAACCTGTTTATTATCAACAATCTTAATCGCATTGAGTGGTAATAATTTTGGAAATGGCATACATCTTGCTAACTTTTTAGTTAATTCTTCAAATCGTAATTCGGTTTCTTTAGTTTTCCTCACTGCATATTTCTTTCTAGTTTCAATATTATTAGCATTAGATTTTACTTGGTTCTGCAATTCTTCTAGTTTGGCAGCCAACTTCTGAATTAGTTTTTCATTAGCCTCATGCTTATTTCGAAATTGCTCAGTCATAGATTCAAAATTTTGCTTCAACATAGCATAATCCTGCCTCAATTTGACATGATTCTCATGCAATAATTCGTAACTGATTCGGTTACTTTTAGATTGTGATTTTGCTTTATGTAGATCAGTTGATAGTTGTGATTTTGCTTTATGTAGATCAGTTGATAGTGTTCTTATTTTGCCATCAATATGGGTAATTTTTTGACTTTGTTGGTCTGCAGTAATATACAATTTATCCAGTGTTTCATTTCTTGCCTGAGCAATATCATCTATATCACCCATCATAACACGGTCGTTGTATAGTAATCCTGGCATGATGAATGGGATAGCTTCTTTACCTCGCTTTTGCTGGAAGAATCGCATTCTGTCAAGGAATTTATTGTACCTTGCGACTAGGTCTTCGCTAAGCCTTACCTTGCTATTGGCCTTGGTCGCATCTTTGCCTCTTGCTGCCTTCTCACTGTTGAAAACTCCATGCTCCTTACGAAGTGGGTCGACTACCACAGCAACAATACGTCCGTCGGATGTTTGTCCCCTCAATAAGCCAAAAGTGTTGACATCAATACCGGATAGAAATATTCCAATGTCTGGATGGGTGTGTATCCAACCAATTACTCTCAAATTTGGTGTGTGAGGTCCGCCCTTTTTTTCATTAGCCATATCACAAGCACCCATAGCCATTGCCACAGCTCCACCATCAAACTCACAATATCCTGGACTAGCCTCGGTTTGCTCAGGGAAAAATCCGCACACAACAACATTGTTGCCTTGATCATCAACATGGCCAATGAGTAAGCCACCCATTTCTAGCCTACCTCTTGGTTGAGTAAACGCAGTTGTCTGCTCGATAATTTCCTTGGGCACTACGGCAGGATGTGCTTTAGGAGGAGAGAATGTTTTTTTGACAGCATCAAGAGTCTTGGTTACAATTGCGCCTCCGGCAATCCTATTGAATGAAATAGTGAATGTTCGACCAACATTATCCGTTGCTCTTATGTTTGAGACGGCATTTTGATCTCCATCTCTAATCACGATGGGCGTACCATCTCTGGGTTTAAGCCCGGCTCGCTCCGCTAGCTGTATCAGTGTTTCATTCTGCCTAGGGGCAATCTGGTGTCGCTCTCCACCCAAAGTAACTAGTGTCACATTGGCGGCTGGCTTTTCAGGAAAATTATCTAGATCAATACCATCCTCATCCCAATCGTCATCAAATTCTATTGGTGCACCACCGGCCACCTTTGGAACTCCCACATAAATTGTCGAATCTCGGTAGTTGCGCGTATTGTTGTTGGAAATAATAACTCCTGCAGCGTCGTAGACGTCGTAGTTACCTTTAGGCGCCAAATTAGCATGCTTAACAGCCTGT
>CAYPPO010000078.1:0-2492 GCA_964412625.1 uncultured Candidatus Poseidoniales archaeon | reverse complement strand
TACGGGTGATAGCAAGAGTTTGAATACTCAAGACATGTGTTTCGCCTTGGTGAGAAATTGACAAATCGTTCAGTGAAATCGATAGTACCTACGCACACTGTACTCGAAGGAGGCGGCTTCAAGGTCCGCAGACCGGTTGCCATGGGCTCACTGATGTCACCGTTTCTGTTGCTTGATGAAATGGGGCCGGTAAATTACGGCCCGAGGGAGGCAATAGGGGCGCCATCTCATCCACATCGTGGGTTTGAGACGGTAACCTACCTCCTTGCCGGTAGCATGCAACACGAAGATTCAGCCGGTAACGCCGGTGATCTCAATCCTGGAGATGTGCAATGGATGACTGCTGGTCGAGGGATAATTCACTCGGAACTACCCCATCCTGACTTTTACGATGCCGGTGGCTTACTGCATGGCTTTCAAATCTGGGTTAATCTGCCTGCTAAGCACAAAATGATGGCACCCCGCTATCAAGAAATTCCTGAACTCGACTCGCCAGCCGTCGAAAAAGATGGTGTATGGGCGAGAGTTATTGCCGGCGAGTGCATGGGAGTAACTTCGACAATTGATACCGTTATCCCAATTACGTTGATACACGTCAAGATGGAGAAAGGTGCAGTGTTAACACAAAAAATTGGGGCTGATCTAAATGGCATGATTTATGTTTTTGGCGGCAGCGTGAAACTCGTCGATCGGCCGGGCGTTAGGAGTTATCCGTTGCCACTAGGCTTTGGTGTTAGACAACAAGTAAACGACGGGGAATTGGCCTTGCTGTCAGAGGGTGATGTAATCGAGTTAAAGTGTGACAAAGATGCAGATTTGTTGATACTTGCAGGGCCGGAGATTAATGAGCCAATAGCAAGATACGGGCCGTTTGTTATGAACACACGTGAAGAGATTCATCAGGCAGTTATCGATTATCAAAATGGTACCTTGGCTTAAATCCAGCAAATGCGATTTGCTAGTGAAATCTAACGATTGGCTTATCTATCAAGACGCTGACTGATTATCATGGAATGGGAGGCCTTGGCGACGGTTTTGACGCTATTAGGTATCGGCGTTGTAACTCCCGGTCCCAACAACATTACTTGTATTACTCACAGCGCAATTCATGGCCCTAAAGCCAATGTAAAACTGATTTCAGGTATGGTGGTTGGATTCATATCTGTACACGCAATCGTTGGTTTTTTGGTCTCAAGTGTTGATGAAGGTAGCCCTGCATTGGTGGTGTTACATTACTTTGGCTTGTTATTTATTGCCGCCTTAGCATTACGAATTTTCACTTTAAATCCAGCAATCATTAATCGTGAGGTTGAAGCTAAATCGATTATGTCGCTCGCTGATTATAATGTAACTAGTGTACCAGTTTTGGGTTTCAAAACCGGCTTATTCATGCAATTCATCAACGGTAAAGAATGGGCATTTGTCTTTGCAATTATGTGGCTGGCTTTGGAAGGGTTTGGCGGTGGTTGGACAGGTATTATTTTGATAACTGCTATTACCACAACTGGTGGGTTACTGGCTATGATTGCCTGGACATTTGTCGGTGGCAGGTTAGTTAACTATGTTAGTGATGAGCGTAAGGGAGCAATAGTTTTCAAGACGCTTGGTTCACTACTGTTCTTACTGGGAATTGTTATGGCAATTAGTGGTGCATGACTACTTAGCTTGGTCGGCCCAAGATTGAATGATCATACTCTCTGCTGATTGTAAATGCTCAGCAATTGTCCCCTGCCTAACGCCAAGTGCTTCAGCCAAATCCCGTTGAGTACATCTTCTTGGTGTACTATAATAGCCTAGCCTGACAGCCAATTCCATGACCTCCTTTCTTCGATTTGGTAGTTGAGGTGCAGCAATCCAATCGGCCTTCAAATCCTTGCTAATTCTGATTTTAATGGATGGTGGGAGTAATTCACTAATATCGTCTCTAAATCTCTTCAAACCCTTGGTAGTACCGTGAACTGTCATGAATAGGCCATGGGATGATGTGACTTGTGTCGGGGTTTGTAGCCAGATTTCTGGGTTGTCATGAACTAACATGGCGACCGGCCCTTTTGCATATGCTTTGGTCAGTACCATGCCTTCTTTTTGTTCGATAATACCTGATAGTTCGAACGCTTCATTCTTTTCGAATTCCTCCAGCGCAGCCAAATCGTTGTATTTCAAACATAGAATATACTCCGAGGCATCACCGATAGTTGAGACCGTAGATACGAACTCGATACTACTCAGTGTATTCATTAGAGTAGCTGCTGGCATATCCTTCGCCTGTTCCATGTTAACTTGGATTTGAAGAAATCTTAGGTCATGTGCAGCCATAGGATAAAACCATTCGTCCCTCAACATTTGTGTTATGAAGGTAATCCGGTAGATACTTAGGTAAAGTAAGGTAAATGGCAATTTTATAACCAGTCATAATCGGTTTTTTTGGCAATTACCTGGTGGATTTGAATCATTTTCATCAATGTCTTTCAGTAGCGCGATTAGCGCTGAAA
>CAYPPO010000077.1:0-2506 GCA_964412625.1 uncultured Candidatus Poseidoniales archaeon | reverse complement strand
TGGGAAGTTTATGTCCCAGTTGGTGATACTTACAACATAACTGTTACCAAGGAAGGCTATTCTCTAGAATACATATCTAATGAAAACACAACACAATTTGTCGTTGGACAAGAATCCATAACAATTGATTCAACAATCACGGCCGATAATGTTGCTGTTTCAGGCGTGATAGTCACCTCGTTAGCCAACCCAGAATATCACCTATCCGGTGCGTCGGTCACACTATATCCAGAGTCCGGTAGTAATGACGCTCCAGTAACCCCTGAAACGACTTACAGTAACGGAGAACTAACTTGGTCTTCTTCAGTCAAGCCAGGCAATTGGGTTGTAGTAGTAGTCAGTGACAATGTCGATGAAAATGGTGGTGGAGTTGCGATAGATCAACTCGATGCTACCATCGCAGATGGCGGTGAGTTGGAAATGTCAATGTCTTCTGGTGGCTATCTTCATCTTACTACCACTTGGACACATACCAATCTTACAGAATACCACGTAGGTTATGCTGAGTCAAATCCAGGTTACGCTTTCATCAACGAACCTGTTACAGTCTCGTTAGATATTGGACTGGAAACAAATTGGGATTACCAATTCGATGAAGATGGCACTCTTTCAATTCTGTTACCAGTTTCAGAAGTGGAACTGAACTCAGAATTCCTAACCGAACAACGTAATCTAGAGATGGAATACTCTGCTTTTGCTCTAGGGACTATTGAACAAGGAATTATCGACATCGATTTAGATTATAACAGGAAGATTAACTCAGAAACATCGGTTGTTATTGACGAGTCAACAATCACCAATGCGACTTTCATAGAGTCTTCAGTGGTTACTGCGACAATTGCTGATGAAGAGTTAGAGACAATAGAATTTGATATAGCAATAGACTACCTCGGAACAGAAGTTTCCGATGTCTTCGCAATATCTGGTAAAGTTGACAACGCTCTTGATTCTGATCTTTGGGTCGTAGAAATCTATAACGGTTCAGATTGGTCAGAACAGGTTGAATTCACACTCGGTATTGGAGAAACTGCAGGTGATGATTCAGTTGAGCAGCAAACAACTGTAAAGGCTAGAATTTTACTTCCAAACGTCAGTTCATCGTTAAGTCTTGAAGATGGACACAAGGTCACATTTGAAGTCAATACGGATTCGGGAGTATCTAATACTACGGAAATGGTTGTTAAGATTCCACAAACCTATGGATTCGAACTATCTAATGTCGTTGATGAAACTGGAGTCTCACCAGGTGGGACAGGTAGTTTCTCATTCACTTTGACGAACACTGGAAATGGTGATGATTCATTCAATATCGAATTGGCTGATAATCTTCCTGATGGTTGGCAGATTACTCCAACGACGAGTACTTTGACAATATCTAAGGATGATCAAAGAACTCAGCAATTCTCGATCTTTGCCCCGGAATCTTTCACTTCCAGCGAAATAGCTGCAAGTGTGACAATAACTAGCGAAGATGGGGTTACCTCAGAAACAATCACCGTAACAATTCAATCTGCCAGAATATCACTATCGGTTGATGAAACTCTATCTCAGGAACTAACTAAGGTCTATGAAAGCCAACCTGGCCAAATAGTTGTACCTATATCTAACAGTGGCTATCGAACTGCTAGTACAGTGCTTGTAACAGTTAACCTCACGAATGATTTAGGTAATGAAGTTCTAAAGAACATTGGTAATCAATCTTACAGTATACCAGCAGGCCAAACAATCAATGCTACATTTACCTTGGATGAATCGGACAAGAAATTCAACCGTTTTGCGATAAGCGTCGACGTGCTTGGAGAAGACAATGACTTCGTGGAGGATTCTGTTGAGCCATTTGACTATCAAGAAGAAACAATTCTTGATACTGCGGAACCTACATCTGGATGGTTCATGGTGGTAATTATTGTACTAACCGTACTGGTTGGTTATGGTGGCTTGAAGGTTGCCCGTAACAAGAGTTCTGCAAGATTCTGATTTCAGACAATAGATTAAATGCCCAACCCGCACATTGTAAAGCGGGGTAGCAATGGGTAGTCTTGACTCTGTGGAATTGTTGCCTGAGCCGGAAGATAGCAGAATACTGTCTGCGATAGATCCATCTGCGGTAGGGTTTCAAGATGAATGGAGGGCAGAAGTAACTGGGTGGGCTCCAGCGATTCCAACGCCAATAAAACGGGTCAGAGGGCATAAACTAATAGTGACAAACGGAATCTTGTTTGCAATATTTGCCGTCTTAATGTTATGGATTTGGCAGTCAGGTTTTCTTCTTGTCGACTTGCCACCTGCCAAGTCTGAATGGGCTGCTGAACAAGCTGGATTTTCCGATGCCGCTTTGAATGGACTTACTGGCGAAGGCGTCAAGGTATGTCTTGTTGATACCGGTATTGACTTGTCCAATCCTGCGTTTAATGGCATAGATATTGTATTCAAGGATATGATTGGGGATTCGTTGACCCCAGTAGATTACGGCTTTCTGGCTCATGGCACCCTAATGGCAGGCTTG
>CAYPPO010000076.1:0-2746 GCA_964412625.1 uncultured Candidatus Poseidoniales archaeon | reverse complement strand
CTTGTAGTACAGCATCAACCTCTACGGCAGGCAAATTTTCTGGCTGAATAATGAAGGATTTACCTGAGCGTATTACTGGGCCAGATTGATCGAGAGAGCGGAGAAAAAGTTCGTTCATCTTATTATCATTATCAACAACTCTTACCCCATCTAAGGTTGCTGCAACACATCCTCCTGATTGCTTGAATGCCTTGATGAAGAGGGATTTTCCTTTGCGTTTCTTTCCTGCCAGAGCAAATGCCTTACCACACCTTTGCAGATCTTGATAATACTGGCCAATAACAGAATCTTCATTCTTGGTTTTTTTGCGCTCCCGCAGTAGTGTTTTAGCAGAGGCCATCGCTAATGAAAATTTATTCCGAACGACTAACACATCGCACAGTATTTGTAGGCCTTTGACCAACATAATTTGCTCTTGTTGTGAACGTTTGTTGTTTTGTAATAACATATCAGTAAGTTGCTTGGCCATCACTTCCGACATCTCTAGTCTACCATCTTGAATGTAACTCTCTACCTGCATCAGTGTTTGTGCAGGGTCATTCATTCCAAACATGCCAACACCTATGCCATGTCACACTAACATTTGATGGCTTTGTCGCTTAACTTTGATTTGGCCAAAGTTGTTGTAGCCAAAGCCTTTGGCTAACTCTGGTCAATATGGTGGTAATTGCAATCACGGGCAGCCCAGGGGTCGGTAAAACTACGATTTCAAGCATGCTTGCGACCAAGGGTTGGAAAGTAAACACCGTTGCTGAACTAGCGAAAACCTTCGACTGTGAGGGTGATTATGATGAATCGATGGGCTGTGTGGAAATTGATATTCACAAACTAGCTGAACGGTTTCTCATGGAGCCAAATGATAATCTAATCATTGACGGACATTTAGCACATTTTTTGGCAGTAGATGCGATTGTAATCTTGCGTTGTGAACCATCGCAATTGCGTGCAAGGCTTGAGTCTCGGGGTTACACTCAATCTAAGATTAATGCCAATCTCGAGTGGGAATTAATTGCTGGTACGTGGTCAGAAATCGTTGAATTCGATATCGATGTGCCGATACTCGAACTGGATTCCAGCACGTTAAGCGCGGAAGAGCTAATCAAGAGATTACAAGATTGGATAGATGGTGATTTCAAACAAGATTCGACGATTATTTCAAACGCTATTGATTGGTTAGGTAAATAATCAAAAACGACAAAAAAAGGGATTTTTAGCCGTAACAATCAACCCCCTATTTGATTTCCCACCAATTGGTAAGGGGCATGGCGCTGGAGAAACTTAGAACTATTTGGGAGCGAACATTGACGCCAATCGTTGAATCGTTATCTTGGATGAGCCCTGCTACAATAACTTGGATTGCTCTACCGATTGGTATCCTTGGAGGCCTCTCAGTTTATTTGGCTCCACAGGACGATTTTGGTGCTTCAATGTTACTGGGCGGAGGTTTGCTTATCACTCTAGCAATGGCTTTCGATGGGCTTGATGGACCCGTAGCAAGGGCTACAGGTCGAGTGACTCGATGGGGGGATTACTTAGATCACACCTTCGATAGACTACTTGATGCAATCTGGATAATTTGTATCTCAGCATCGGTATTTGTTGATGATATTGTTCTTGGTTTAGCAGCGGCATGGTTTACTTTACTTGGATCTTATATGGGCACTCAAGCACAAGCGGTTGCAGGCACCAGAAACTATCGCGGTTTTTCAAGAGCGGATAGAACCATTCTAAGCATCATTGCAATATTTTTGATGGGAATATTGTTGTATTTTGATAATCATTCGTGGGGGAATTTTCCCGGCTTTTTCGATCACATTGAGATTAATCCACTGAGTATTGTAGTGTTTATCTCAGCTCTGGGCGGAATTTGGACTTTTTTGATTCGATTTATTCAAGCTAGTAAACAAATCAAACAAATCGACGCTGATGACCCTCTGCCACAGCCAAATTCGGCTGCAGAAGAATGATTTTGAATAACCTGATTTTAACTCAAAATCGGCTTAAATTCTTGGTTATATAGCGGTACACTCATAACGGTTGCATGCTAGAAAAGACTGATGACGGGCAGTTCCAAGGCTTATGATGGGAGAGCCATTGCTACGCTGTTGATTTTATTGATGACTTTTTCAACGCTACCAATCACCAATGTTAGTGCCGAAGACTCTGGAGATTTATTCCACCTTCAAGCGCAGGATATTCAAGCATCTTTTGATAGTAGCACTGAATTAACAACCATTACCTGGCGTAATATCGATAGTCTTGATGAACCTAGCGCGTTAGATAATTTTTACAATTCGGTATACAAGGTTTATCGACATACAGAGGTAATTAACCAGTCAAACATACAGAATGCGACCTTAATCCATGAAGTCGCTACTTGTGATAGTGAGGCATATGCAGTCAAGTATCTGTGCTTAGGCGGGGCCAATGGGTCTCACCCGGGGCACAGTTTTTCATATCTAGTTGCACCCGGCACCAATGATTCATATTATTATGGAATAACCACAACAATCACCGACCAAAGTGGTTCTGAGACAACTTATAACTCCCTCATTTCCAATGAATCTGCAACTTACGACCCGATTGTTGAAATTACAACACCGGTCAGATCACCGTTTAATCTGCAGGCTACTTTTGACCCATCAAGCAGTATTACACTACTATCTTGGGTGAATTATAATGATATTTTCTTCGTTCTCCCTGAAACTGGACCCGATGCTTACGTGATACGAATTTACGAAACCAG
>CAYPPO010000075.1:0-2878 GCA_964412625.1 uncultured Candidatus Poseidoniales archaeon | reverse complement strand
CAAAATCATCAGTTAGTATTCTTCTTCTAATCCACTTCGCTCTGAACTCTGGAGAATAAATTTCCTCTACAAAATCACTACCCAGGTTGTCTGAATTATACTCTAGCCAACCTATCACCTCTTCCTCCGTCCACTGTAGGTTAGGATAAACAGTGCCATCGGTGGATGAACTTATCGGCTGAAGTGTTGTTGAAAGTAGACCGTTGTCACCTAGAACTAAGGCTTTATCGAGTATACCTTTGGCAACCTCAAGGGTGTTTCGATCGGTAATACTCCAGTAGGCTGTGTTCGATGGGTGGGTGTGAACCCACAGTTTGAATGGTATTACAGCGCCGACTGGTGGATTTAACTCGACTCTCCCAATCGTACCCCAATCAACGAAGTAGTTATCTTTGCTATCGACAAGTATTGAAACTTCTCTGGAGACAGATTTACTTAGCAGGTATATCATGTGCCAGTGGCTCTTCTGAGCCATATTTGTAACCAAATCTAACCAAAATTCTGATTCAACATCAATTACGGGTTCTGTTGTTTCTTTGATGAAGTTAATATCCATTCAAATCTCCTCCAATGCTGATGTCTTCATTTGACCATGGGTTAGATATCCCATGCTGAATTTGGGCGTCTTTGATTGATGTCCGTTGATTATCCTCAACTTCTGCATAACCCATTGTGCACCAAGTGCTGCCACTGCAGCAAATCCAAACTCTATGTTGCCACTCTCAATAGCACCAGGCAGTTGACAACCGACTGGTTGTTTGTTGTTTGGAATCTTGTTGAGAATGCTTGTGTTAGTCTCGCTATCGATGAGCATCCAACCATCGCCTTGACATCTTAGGTCTACCCAGTGTGCGTCACTGCTGTGTACTAGATTACGTGGTTCTTGTCGATCAACTGCAACAACGATGATATCATAACCTTCCAATTGCGATTGTGTGGTCAAGTTGTTATTGTGTGCTATTGTCTTGACGTGTTCATATCGTTGGTATCTTTGCTGAAGTGCTTCGACTTTAGGGCTGTCTTTATCTTCTCTAGAATACCTCTGGTGGGCGAGATTACTTTCATCGACAACATCGTTGTCCATTAAGTGCAACTCAACATTAAGGCCACTTATCTCTAAAGCTGGAACCATTAACTCAGTTAACTGCGAACCGATTCCGCCAAGCCCAACGACTAGAAGTTTTATGTTGTCTAACTTATCTTTGGCACTCATTATCATTCATTCCTCCGACTAAACCTGGCAGGACTCTAACTGTCTCGGTAGTATTCCAGTTAACTAAAGACAGATTTTCACTTTGAGTAAACTCATTGTCAACAAAGATCCATTTGTCAGTTTGGGTACTCAAGTATTCTTGAGTCTCCTCAGGTTTTAGCATCAAAGTTTGATGCCCGTGGGCTGGGTCGGCCACTTCAACTTTGATGAGTTTGCCCTCATCTTGGCTTGCTTGCTCTGTTTTCTTGCTTATTTTTTCCATTATATTTTCCTCCTTTTCTTGTTTAATCCTATGCTGGGATTACAGCGCCATTTTAGACTGGCAAGTCTTAAGTCAATTACAATTCATAACTATTCGTCAATCATGTGACGAGCGAGAGTGTGTATCTCTTGATCTATCAGGCTGTCATTGGCTAATGCGAGTACGACCGATGCTAACTGGTCACCAATCGGCATTTTCTCATGCTGTTGTTGTATGTCGATACAGATATGATTTCCCTTGGGTAGAATGGTTACCTGCCAATATTGGAAAACCGTCTTGAATGTTGCAGGTTGGATACCATACCATCGACCACTTTCGCCCTTTATCTTGATAATTCCAACATCAATTTTAGCTCGTTTTTTACCTAGAGATTGGATAATGCTTCCTAGCAATTGAAAAGAGCGAGTCCAAATTTCTTCATTGCGGACTAGAAAATGATGTGAAGGGTTTAACGCTCGGCGCCAGCGATGTATCGCAGCAAGCATGAGGCATTGCAAATTCTCTCCGTGATAGCCTTTCGCCAAACAGTATATCAATCGACAAAATTCAGGAGATTTAGGCATAAGTTTGAACGACGCTAAACGAACTTTTGGCGCGTATAGATTAGTCTCGTATAGTAAGCCATCTACATCGCTATTAGGGTATTTAGTCGCCCAATCAAAGAATAATTGGAGAACAAAATCGTTACTGATGTCGTATTTCTCAGCCCAATCTAGAACCTTGTTAATTTGCTCGGTTGTGACTTCAAATCGATGATTTACTTTGTAGATTGTAGGATCGTTATCTACCCAACTGATATGCTTTAGATAATCGCCCCAGCCATCGTCTTCGAGGGCAAACTTTTCGTTTTGGTTTTCAAACCGCTTGTCTAAGTAAGTGGTCAGGATTTCTTTCATTTCGGAGATAAACTCTGAGTGGGCTGTAAGGTCATTAGACCAGAGGTTGAAATCAGATATTTCAGGGGTTTTAGGTTCAAGACAATCTGCTTTTTTCGGTTCATCAAATATATCCAGTGCCTCATCATCGTAAATCTTCCATCGGTTACCGTAGTCTCGTCTAAGGAAATTTACCATATAAGAACCCGAAGTCGTCACGTACGCTTCTTCGTAGGATTTCCTTGAAAATATATCACAGAGTAGCGTTAACCAATCGTGCTCGTGTTCAGGTTCGGTAAAGTTCTCCATCAATTTAAGACTAAGTCTGAACATCTCTGGATTCTTAATTGGAATACCAATTACCGAATCAGGTACTTGGTAAATTGAATCTAAGACCCATGGCTTGCACAACTCACACAATATTAAATCAGGCTCCTGACGCATATCTAATGTTGTAAGTTCAATAGCGCAACTTTCACAATTTGTTCTCAAAATATTTTCAGACATTTTTCGTAACCTCTAGTGTAG
>CAYPPO010000074.1:0-3076 GCA_964412625.1 uncultured Candidatus Poseidoniales archaeon | reverse complement strand
CGATAAAATGTATCGCGAGAGGATGAAAGGCGAATGAACATTGAAATCAAGTGCGGGACCTCCTATCATACTCTTGAGTTCGTTGGTGGCCTTCCTGAATCGCTTAATGGAATCCATCAAAATTCACGTTCACATACATTTGCAGGTGCGTGGAACACTGCAGTTGACCTTCTAATTGTGAATCGATTTGCACTTGACTTAAGTTTGGTCACAATTCAATTCGCACCATCAGATTCTAAGGTTCAACTGGAACATTTTCTTCAGGCTGGTGGCTTTGATGAGGCTTTAGAATCAGATGAGGAAATCAAATCCGAATTTTGGTTGCGACTTTTTGAAGTCCTTCGAGAGAAGGAACGCTATGCGGAACAAATGGCGAACATTATTTCCAAGCCGATGTCACCAAGATTAAAGATGAAGATGGACATAAGACAAGGGTTTAATCCTTCTCTACAAGCAATGGACTTTAATGACAAGCATGAAAATCAAACTATGATTGATGATGATTTCCAAACCACGGAGATTACCCTTTGTGTAACCTTTGGAGATGTTAACTTGACATCTCAATTCATACAGTCTCTGTCCAATCATGCACCCTTAACTGTTGACGTTCACATCGTTGCCTGTTGTTTTCGAATCTCACCCAAGACGGTTAAAGAAATCATTAACAATTACGATATTGAATTTAGATCTATCAAGATTTTGGATGAGTATTGGGGATATGAACAAGCGAAAATAGGTAACATGGGTCCTTGGTATAAACACGAATCGCAACAACACGGCGTCTCATGGGGCCGTTCTGTTTTACACAGAGCGGCGGCGATATTTTCTCCAACCCAAGCGATGTGGATTTTGGACGACGATGTTATCTTTCAACAAGATTCATTCTTTAACGCTCTTCATCAATTTGATCATTTAATTTCTTGTGGGGCCAAAGTTGGTATTGGGGCAATCCTCGGTGATGCACCATTACTACCTCCTTACATAGTTCGTACTCAGGCTATTGATTTCTTCTATGCTGGATTTTTGAAAGATTGTGATTCCATCGTGTCGGTTCCTCTGGACATGACATTCCATGATATGCATCACGACCTCAGTACTGAACGTACATCCCATTTGGAATTTCCTCTGGGAATAGGGCAGGCATTAAACTACTCACAATTTAATCTGAGTGCAATTCAAGGCAAATCATTGACACGCTCTATCCATTCTGAATGGAAAGACGTCGTGAATATTCTTGCTCGAGGTGGAAACACTTTGGTAATCGGCAAAGAGGTTTTACTTCAATATTCTAACATGGCTCCAAATCTTGGTGGCATAATGTGTCGGAGAGGGGATACATTGTGGGTGAAGAGAATTCAAACAAAAAACCCTAGATGGGTTCGAAATGTCCGGCTTGCACTGAAACAACAGCGACAAGAAGGATTTCATTTTGGTAATATTAATGATGTTCGAGGTGATATCATCGGTAGTATGCTCGTTAGGTCTCACAATCAAACAGATGCAACTACAAGCACCATTCTGCGTTCGGCTTTTATTAGAGAAGCGCGTCTTATTGGAAATCTAAAACGTACTCTTTCGTTACTAGATTTGATGGAAGTAAAATCAGTTGAAAGGAACACAATTAATTCTTTATTGGACGATATTGAAAAAACACCGTGGCCTGAAAAACTAGCTGAAAGCCTTGACAGTTTCACCAAGGCTTATCCACTAGATGTTGTGAAATTCCAACAACGCCAGGGGGTTTGATGCTATGTACAAGCCGCAAATAGCTATAATCGGATCTCGAGAACTTTCCTCAACTTAACTTTCACTGTTGAAAGAACTCGCGTATGAACTTGTTTCTAAAGGGTATCGAACTGTAACTGGGGGTCTAGGTTCACTACAGCGGGCAGTCCATGCGGGTGCGAAATCCAATCCACAGCATACTGATTGTGATACCATTGTTCTGTTACCAGGTTTTGATCCAGAACCCGCTATCAATCACGCCGATGTCATTATCCCTACAGGGCTTGATGCTTACCGGAATGCATTAGTAGCCAATTCCGAAGTTGTCGTTGCTATTGGTGGAGGGGCAGGAACATTGTCTGAAATGGCGTTTGCTTGGCAATTTAAACGCCCAATAATTGCTATTGGAAATGAGGGATGGGCCGACCGCCTTGCAGGAGAATCGCTCGATCGCCGAAGTGAATTATCAGTTGTTGATTGCACTTCCTCAAGCATAGATGAGATTGTTGCTCAGATTGCACTTCAAATTAAGTTAAACCGACCACGCCACCAAGGCATTTTATGAATTCTTAGTCTGTGTTAAACGTTCTATGTGCTTTCATATGTTGTCTTCTCGAGAGCTGCAACATGACGGGTAGAGTTTGTTGTCCCGGGCAAACATGATCCTAGGCATGGACCTATATGATATTAAACACCATGTTCTTTAATAAACCTAAAGAAGCAAAAATATGCTAAAATTAGAAAATTTTATTCTTTAGCCAATTTAGAGTAGTAAACTACTACTTCAATAATTGCCCAAATTCATTCGGATACACAATTGCCCCAAACTAGTGCTGGATAATGATCTATCTCTAGCTCCCTCTATCGAAATTAATCCTTGCTTTTGTAATTTATTTATCCCCAAATCAACAGCACGTTTCCCAGTCGAAACTTTCTCAGATATGTGTTCAGATGTTATCTCTTGTCCGCCGGCTTCTTCCAGTTCAATGAGTGCTTCAAGATACTTTAGATTCTCTCTGTGATATTTATTAGATTCAATCCAATTCTTTACTGATGTAATATTATTCATATTTTCAATCTCGAGAACATATTGATTGTGATAGTACCTGCGCCTTCCTCGGGTATAGTATGTTTTCATATCATGTAATACGGCAGCGAATGCAACACTAGGTGCGAACATGCCTGTTGCGTCACTAAGTCCAGCAAAAAATTCGCACCCCACCCCATCTTTCATGGCTCGGTTATTGGCATCGTCTTTTATGATAGCAAATTCTTCGAAGACTTTCATCATGGTTTCTTGATGCCATGCTTCACGAATATTGTGTAATGCCACATGTTCAATTCTCAATAC
>CAYPPO010000073.1:0-3259 GCA_964412625.1 uncultured Candidatus Poseidoniales archaeon | reverse complement strand
ACACTAGGTGTTCATGGCAGAAGAGAAGATGGCATGGGCCCGACAGCCCGACGACCGACAATGGGACGGCCCTGAAGGCGAAGACCCACGAACACTATATCAGATGTTGATGACCAGCGTATCCCGGTTTGGCAACGAACCTTGTTTTGGTTACATACCAGAACCCGGAATGGCAAGAGTACATCTTACCTACAATGAATTTGGTGAGTTGGCAACTTCGGTAGCGAAAAGTTTGAACGATGTTGGAGTAAAAGCTGGCGACAGAGTTGCACTGATTTTAGACAACAGCGTACAATGGGCTGCATTATCATACGGCGCAAACGCAATCGGCGCGGCATACACTGCTATGTATACTCACCAACACGGTGCAGAGTGGGCTTACATTTTGGGTGATTCTACACCTGCAATTCTTGCAGTTGCTGGACCTGAAACACTTGACAAATTGGTTGACAATTTGGGTGATGACAAGGCTGCTTACCCACCATGTGGCATCATAATGCTTGGTGATGAAGAGGCTAACAAATTGCCTCCAGAAGGTATTGCAGTCCACAAGTGGAACGAATTTGTTGCTGCGGGAAGAGCCAGCGAAAATGAGTTTGAAATCGCAGATGATCCATTCGCGCTAAACACCTTGATTTACACATCCGGTACTACTGGCAATCCAAAAGGTGTAATGCTAACCAACTGGAATACGCTTTCCAACATATTGTGCGTTCAGTCAGCGTTCAAGATATACGTCGGAGATAAGAACGCAGCGTTCTTACCTTGGGCGCACTCATTTGGTAGTACCTTTGACTTACACTGGATGATTCGCTGTGGTGTTCACATCAATCTAATCTCAGACCTAACTAAGATTGCAGACGAATGTATTGAAATTAAGCCTGCAGTATTATTGGCTGTACCAAGAGTTTGGAATAAATTCTATGACCGTGTTAACAGCCAATTCGAGGCTGCAACTGGTCTAAAGAAAATTTTTATCGCCAAAGCGAAGAAGCATGCAGCGAGAAGAATCGCCAAGGCTGGTGTCGAATGTGACGCAGTACCGGCCAGTGGCTTCTTTGACAAGTTATTCGATAAACTAGTCTGGAAGAAAGTAAGAGCTCGATTTGGCGGCAATATTAGATTCTGTATGTCTGGTGCTGCGGCACTATCACCTGATGTTGCTGAGTTCATTCAAATGGTTGGATTCAGTTGCTATGAAGGATATGGTCTAACAGAAACCTCACCATTGGTTGCAGCTAACGGATGGTCTGGACCTGGTACCTCAAAACTTCGCAGTGTTGGACTTGTCGCAAATGGCGTCAAAGTAACCATTGATACCGATGCTTGGGATGATCCTGATCGACCTGATGAAGGCGAAATCATTGTTCATGGTCCTAACGTTATGAAGGGATACTGGAACAACGAAGAGGCAACAAAGGAAGTTATCATTGAGCCTGGCGTGTTTAGGACCGGTGACTTAGGTAAATTGGATAAAGATGGTTATCTCGCAATTACCGGTCGTGTCAAGAGCCAATTCAAACTTGAAAATGGTAAGTATGTTTCACCTGCTCCACTAGAAGAAAACCTCAAACTTTCACCACTGGTTGAGCAAGCCGTACTTGATGGTCGAAACATGTTGAAGACTTACCTAATTGTTCACCCAAATATGGAAGCACTGAAAGCTGCAATGGGTGCTGCTGGTATTGATGCATCCGGCAGTGATGCTGACATTTGTGCACGACAAGAGACCAGAGATTGGTTACTTGGTGAACTAAAGGCAAACAACATGAAAGCTCCTGTATGGAAAGGCTATGAAGTTGCAGCCAACCTAATTCTGGATCCAACCGAGTGGACTACAGACAATGATATGATGACTCCTTCAATGAAGGTCAAACTACGTAACTTGTTGTCTCACCATGAGGGCGAGATTGCTAAAATCCAGGGTTAAATTAGACCGTTTTCCAGTATTCGCTTACCGGTAACCATTCATGAATGGTGACGAGTTTATACCAGTTGGGAATTAGTTTATAAACCGTCATTTCATTTTCCTATCAAATGACTATAGATGGTGTGGTAACAATTTCTGATGCAGACAAGCATAGTCTGGCAAGTAAAAAGTCTACAGCATCTCTAATTTACCGAACCCTGCAAAAACCACTTGGCATCGGCATAATTGTCGGTACTATCACTGGGTTCTCTAATTCACTAATTCTGGGTTTGCCCCTATTATCATCGCTGGCTATTGGTGGTGTACTGGGGTTATCAGTATGTTTATTTGGCTGTCCTGGCATGATGAAAGGACAAATTGCTGCTCGGCGAGAGTTGGAAAAACAGAGACGTGCCGACAGTGCAAGACGGCAACGTATCATCAAGGCATTTACTGCCTTTGATTGAGCGATTGAAGGACTTGGTTTATCAATTGGTAATCAGCCGATAGGTATAGTGATAACATGGTAAGGGAACTAATCACCGTCGAAGGTGTCGACCGTAGTTTCGGCCCGGTTGATGTACTCAAGGACATCAATATGATTGTTAATGACGGCGACAGAATCGGTATTGTTGGTCACAATGGTGCTGGAAAAACCACATTACTCAACACTATTAGCGAGCAAAAACAAGATGTTGGTGACATCGATTTTGCTCCCGGCATTCGTATCGCCTACCTTACTCAAATTAGGGACATAGAATCCGATTCAACAATTGAGGAAGAACTCGGCAGAAAGGGCCGACAATTCCAAGAATTAGAAGAAGAAATTGCGGCAATTGAAGCACAAATGATCGACCCAGCCTTCTATGATGGAGATTGGGAACCGGTCATGGAACGCTATAGTGAACTACAACAAATGTTGGCTAGTAGTGGTGGTGGTAACGTGGCAGGTATCGCTAAGGGAATCCTCGAGCGATTGGGCCTCGATAAACATCCAATGGATATGAGAGTCAGCGCATTGTCCGGAGGAGAAAAAGCCAAACTGGCACTCGCTAGACAACTTGTTGGCCTTGCCGGAGTTGATGTGATATTTCTTGACGAGCCAACCAACCACCTTGATATTCAAACCACAGAGTGGCTCGAAGCATTCCTTCGAGATTTCAAAGGTGCACAATTAATCGTCTCTCACGACAGGTATTTCCTCGACCAAGTATGTACTAGGATTGTCGAAGTCGACAATCTAAGAGCATGGCCTTGGAAAGGCAATTACTCGCAATTTGTTAAGCTGAAGGTGGCCAGCGAGGCTTCACTTGCTGACCGAATTAAAACATTGGAGAAGAAAATGCAGTC
>CAYPPO010000072.1:0-3537 GCA_964412625.1 uncultured Candidatus Poseidoniales archaeon | reverse complement strand
CAACTTCGTGGAAACCATTTTGCTGAAGGAAGAATTCACGAATCATTCTTGCAACCTCAAGGGTTAGTTGTTGATCTACTGGTAGAGCATCAGAACCGACCAGTTGAACAATCTCTTGCAATTCAGCCTCGATTTGCAATAGACCGCTTACTTGAGTTCTAATTTCTGGGAAGTCCTGCGCGATGTTATCTCTAAACCACTGATCCAAACTTTGTGGATATAGCGAGTAGGAATTTAACCAGTTAATTGCAGGGAAGTGTCTCTGCCTGGCAAGTCCAGCATCAAGACCCCAAAATACCTTAACAATTCTGAGTGTTCCTTGAGAAACTGGTTCTGAAATATCTCCACCAGGTGGCGATACAGCACCGATTACAGTTACGGAACCATCGTCTCCATTCAGTGTTTCAACACGACCAGCACGCTCATAGAATTCGGCAATTCTTGACGATAGATACGCTGGATATCCTTCTTCACCCGGCATTTCTTCAAGACGGGATGAAATCTCACGCATTGCTTCAGCCCATCGTGAGGTAGAGTCAGCCATCAATGCTACGTCATAACCCATATCTCTGAAATATTCAGCGATGGTGATTCCGGTATATACTGATGCTTCACGTGCTGCTACAGGCATGTTTGACGTATTAGCAATCATCACAGTTCTGTTCATCAGTGGCTTACCAGTGTTGGGATCGATTAGGTGAGGGAATTCATCCAAAACCTCAGTCATCTCATTTCCACGCTCGCCACAGCCGATATAAACAACAAGTTGTGCGTCAGAGTACTTCGCTAGCGATTGTTGCGTAACGGTCTTTCCGGAACCGAACGGGCCAGGAATTCCTGCTGCACCACCTTTGGCTAGCGGGAACAAGAAATCAAGAATTCTCATACCGGTTACAAGTGGTGTGTCTGGAGCATACTTTTGGCGATATGGCCTTGGTGACCTAACCGGCCACTTTTGCATCATTTGGAGTTCTGTACCATCATCCATAGTACAAACGGTTTGTGTTACATTGAAATCACCGGACTTGATACTCTTTACCTTGCCACTTTTACCCGGAGGAACCATGATTTTGTGGACAATGGTTTCAGTCTCTTGAACGTGCCCGATTACTTGACCGCTAGCCACCTCGTCACCTTTAGCGACGACTGGCTCGAAGGTCCACTTTTTCTCTAAGTCAAAAGCGTCAGCATCAACACCTCTGGTGATGAAAACCCCCATGACTTCTTCCAAAGTTGCCAAAGGCCTTTGAATACCGTCATAAATCTGGGTCAAAAGACCCGGACCAAGCGACACAGAAAGTGTTTCTTCTGTATTCAACACTGGCTCACCTGGTCTAATGCCAGAGGTGTCTTCGTAAACTTGAATGACGGCTTTGTCACCGTGAAGTTCGATAACTTCACCCATTAGACCTTCATGCCCAACTCTGACAACGTCATACATAGCTGCGTTCATTCCAGTAGCGGTTACAACCGGACCGGATATTCGGTATATTACTCCTTCATTGCTCATTTTTTTTCCTCCTTTTTGGAATTCATTTCCATAAGTCGACTCCTATTGCCTTACGGATAGTGTCTCGCAAGGTTGTATCCTCTTCTGTACCTATTCCCAGTACGGTTGGGGTTACTGATGCAGATAACTGATTTCTCAGCCTCTCTGGCAAGGTTGACATTATTGAAGAGTCGATAACAATAATTCCAACCTCTTTTGAATTTAGTAGTGTTTTTAATTGCGCCGACATATCATCAGCGCTCTCAGGATTAAAGATATTCGAGATGCCTGCTAATTGGAACCCTAAAGTGAATTCTTGAGTGCCTACAACTGCCAACTCCATTTTTTCACCTCATAGTATGTGCGCCTCTAGCACTTCTGCTGGTAATCCAGCAAATCTGCCTCTTACGATGATTCGTAAATCAGCGACTTCTTGCACCTTCATAGCAACATAGTAAACGATTGGTAATGCAGAAATAGGATGGAGATAGCTCATTTTCTTCATGAACTTATATTCCCTTTCTTTGAACCAAGTTACTATTGAATCAAGACTTCTTGATTTTACCACTTCATCCAACAACGTCTCGAAGTGGGCCATATCAAATCTGGCCGAAGTTCGTAAAATATCAGTTAGGGCGGATTTACCGCCTGCTGCAATTGTTGAGAAAGATCTAGATGGCAGAATTTTACCCCCCGGAATCAGCAACTTGGAAGTTTCCTCAGATGAGATCCCGATCGAATCTGATTCGAGGATATTCAACATGTTACGATGATCTATCTCCATTGCAAGATAATCTTTCAGATATCTTGTGGCTGGATTATTAGCCTTCAAGGATTTTAATGCAGATTTGAAGTAGTGTCTATCTAACGCATCTTCGTATTCTGAAAGTCGTGCATCTTCTGGTAAAGCTTTCAAATCAGAACCAAATGGTTTTCTGCGCATTTGAAGTGCTGCAGAGCGTAAGTCGTCGGCTGTTTCGATAATTTTTAACCAAGGAGTGTTTATCTCATTCAAGTCCGGTAGAATCGAGTTAGAGACTTTCTCCATTGAGACCTCATTTACTACTGAACGTAAGACTACTTTCGCATTTTGGTATTCAAATCTCGAAGTGTATATTTCAACAATATCTCTTATTTTCCCGTTGCACATTTTCAGTATGTCAAGCAGTTCTGCCTCTAGATTGTGCGTCAATGCAGCCTCAACTAAGTCAGCGCCGGTTAGTTTACCAGCGTATAGATTGACCTCATCAGCGTAACCCATGCTACTTACTGATGCGGTTAACTGATCTGTTGATTGGTTGATTAATTGCCGCATCCTTGCTAAATCAGCAAGTTTTTTTCTTCGAGATTTCGCTCTCGAAGCCACGTATGCAGTATTACCAACCATTTTATCACCTCATTCAAACAATATTTTGTTTACTTCAGACAAAGACTGTCCCCATGCAGTATCAAGTAGAGTATCAAACCTCATATCGTAAGATACGGAACCGTCCCCTGCCTCAAGGATAAAGCCCCCAAGACCGTCGACGGATTCGCCAACTTTCCGCTTACCTTTCATGTCGCCCAGTGCCTTGCGGTCAACTTCGACAGGCCTAATAATGAAATCTGACGATGCTACTTTGTTTGCCTTTGCCATCAGTGACTTCAACATGCTTGCACGACCCTTGAAACCTGGGTCAGCGAGTTGTTCTTTAACTGCAGCATGAGTACTATCCATAGCTTCACGCTTAGCGATAAGAATCGCTTTTTGATTAGCTTGTCTAGCACTGGCAACGACCTCCCTTGAAATCTGATTAGCCTCACGCTCAGCGCGCGCAACGGCTTCATCGGTTATACTGGATGCCTTGTCTTTTGCTTCATCTGTTATTTGCTTAGCTTCAGCCTTGGCCTGATCGATAATAGCTTTTGCATCAGCTTGCGCAGATGCAGCAATATCTTTGGCCAATGTTTCTAGCGTCATCTTTATTCCTCCGTGTACTCCAACAGTCGTGATGACTGTCAAAGGTTAATGTTCACTGTAGGAACAATGGCAGTGCGCCCAAGATAAC
>CAYPPO010000071.1:0-3637 GCA_964412625.1 uncultured Candidatus Poseidoniales archaeon | reverse complement strand
AAGAAAATCCACTTGAGATTTATCAAACTCTCCAACATGAGGGGTTCGCCATTTTCGTTAGTGAAGTAGAATCGCCTCGAGATGTACCGAAAATGCTTAGACACTTAGGCAAGGCCTGTGGCCGTGATTCTGCTGGTGAACAATTAGCGTTACTTTGTGAAGATTCACTAAACCAAATTCACTCAGTCACAAGATGCTTTAGAACCGTGCCGCTAATTTGGCACAAGCCATTGATGGCGGTCTCCCCGCGAAAATATGCAGGTGCAATACTCTCTGAAGTTGGATTTGATGTAATAGACACTCATCCGAGAAGCAATGGTTATCCAGAGATTTCTACTAATGATTTCATTGAGCACGATGTTGAATTATTGTTACTGACAAGTGAGCCGCATAAATTTACAATTGAAGAAGGCGTTGCGATTTGTGATATGATTGAGTCTGCAGGTGGAAAACGCCCAGCAGCATTGCAAATTGACGGGGAGGATTTGACGTGGTTTGGCTCAAGAACTGCATCCGCAATTGCTCGATTGGTTGAATTTCATAACCAAATCAATATCACAAGTTAGCATCAATCTCATTTGTAAGTAGGTTTTCAGCCACACCATGGACGAGCAAGTTTTGGTCGCTGAACTCGTTGATGAGTGGCCTAGCAACAAGGCTACTGGAACCCGCTCGCTTAATGCTGCATTAGGGGCCACTATCGCTGTAGTACTGATTTTTCTGCTGATGAGTAGAGTTATCGGTGCTCCGCTAGAAGAGCAAGCGATTGAAAAGTCCATGGAAGGCTATACGCCAATAGCAGAGCGATATACTAAGAATTACTACACAGATGATCAAAACTCATACGTCCTGAAAAATGGTTCGTTAACCGGACCCGATGGGGTTAGTTTGTGGCTTGGAACACATCATTTCGTGGAATTTGAATTGCCGTTAGAAGAAGGTGGCGCAGCGCCAAATGGCAAAGTCAGTTTGGCAGTTTGGGTGCCAATCATGGAAGATGGAATGACCGTCCCAGTGATTGCTGAGTTTGGCCCATACTTCGATGAGGCGTCGGTTGAAACTGGAGGTATCGAAGAGCCGGGTACTTGGTTGGGAACGATGATTATTGAACAAATAGTTCCACACGGCTTTGCTTTTGCTCAAGTTTCAGTAATGGGTACCGGCCGCTCAAATCATTGTATGGATTTGATGGGTACTGCAGAGCAACTGGGCGTAGATGCTGCAGTGACTTGGCTTGGCACTCAAAATTGGAGCAATGGTAATGTCGGTATGATTGGTAAGTCATATGACGGCTCAACCCCGTGGCAGGCCGCCATGTTTGGTAATGAGCACCTCACAACAATTGTCCCTATCTCCGGTTTGATTGGCGTTATGGAACTGATGTGGCGTAATGGTAGCAGTGAGGCAAGAGCGCCGATCATGCACAATGGCGTTTATGGCTCATACGGCATTGATGGCGATTTAGAGGATTCAGGCAACATGTGTCCAGACTATATCGCTGGGCCAGCAACTGGCGGTGCTGCTTGGGCATGGGGCGGTGAAGCTGCCGGCAATTATTGGGGCGAGCGATACTTCCTAGATCGCGTATTGGAAAATTACAATGGCAGCGTATACTTGATTCAAGGAATGCATGATTGGAATGTCGACCCACATATGGCCGTACCAACCATTAATCGGTTATATGACAACAATATCGAGGCAAAAGGGTTGTTCGGCCAATGGGATCACGATTATCCTGATAGGCCACAAATTATGTTCGATAGAAGCGGGGTTGGGCGTGGAATAGAAGCATTCCCAGAAATGGTTAGAATGGATTGGATGCAAGACTTGCTTGAGTGGTTTACTTACTACTTGCAGGAGGAAGGACCCAAGCCATGGTTAGGAGTTGAAATTCAATCAAACCAGGGCCCATGGCGCTTTGAGGAGCGCTACCCAATGACGGATACCACAGAGTTGATTTGGGAATTAGGTAGTACAGACTTAGCCGCTGCAGGAGGTAGCAATATAATCCGTCCAGATGCATCATCGGGGCCGGTCTATGAGACGCCACCGCTTGAGAATGACCTGTATTTCGGTGGTTTGCCCCGGTTGCATGTAAACGTTAATACTGCAACGGTAGGCGGGCAAATTTACGCTTTACTCGAAGACTGTGATGGTGCTAATTGCATTCACATTGGTCACGCAATTATGGATTTGAGATACCATGCAGGTGGTGATGATGAACAAACTTGGACGCCGGTATTAGAAGAAATCACCGCGCTCATGGAATTCTTCCCGATGGATGTTGAAGTCCCAGCTGGTCATACAATAAAACTGACTTTGCGCAGCACGGGAGAAGATTATCTTCCATCTTCTGCATCAACCATAGTAACAGTTGTTGATGCGGGCTCGACATTGCAACTCGATACCTTTGACCCGAGCACTCGTGAGTACTACCAAACAGTGATGTGCACCGCTCAAATTTGCAAGGACAATTTGTAATTTAATTTTAGCAGCAATCTTCTTGTCTTAGTGGGGCGATTGTAAATGACACCTTGTCAACATTGGGAGTATTCTGTAATTTGTTGTAAACTTCCCTGATGTCGCTGGCGGCTCCCCTTACGTGTATAACATCAACGCACAGATGACAAGAGTGACCAAGTCTGCTGCTGTGATGGTAAGCCGCAACTTCAATACTACCAGTTCTTGAAACCATCAGTTTTTGGTCTGCACCGTGCTCATAATGAACTACAAGATGCCCCTCTATGATTAAGTTCCCGTCTATATTCATTAATTCTCCTCGCTGCTTCATTTCAGCAAAAAACAAGGCAGCGTCTCTGAGAAATCTACTACGGTTGGCATAGCCCGATCGTTCAATCAAACTCTCTAAGTCCCCAGCGAAATTTCTATCCGCGCTAAACGAGATAATTTGGCTCATGGGCAGTCCAAGTAATATTTGATAATAATAATTTCCTGTGAGATATTTAATAAATTTTTTTTGTAACCATAATTAATAAGAAAAACACACAATCTATTAAATATCATATCGTCGCCGCAAGGCCATGAGCAAAAGACTGTACAGAGTACTATTTGTAACCTCGATGATGATTTTCACCAGCCTTGCAGGGTGTATTGATTCATCTGATACAGACGAAGATGTTGTCGAACTTGAACCAGAACAGGAGTATTATGGTAAGATTATGACCTCCACTTACCACGTAGAGCAGTTGGTCTCAGCGATTGTTGGCGATACTGCAACCGTTGAGATGATGAGTACCACCAACATCCCAGTACACGACTACACCCCGTCATTGATCGATATTGAAAGGCTAAAGGGCAGCGACGTTTTCTTCTACCACGGGCTAGAACTAGAGCCGTGGGTTGACGCAACACTGTCCTCAGAAGGTGTGCCTCCATCTTACATGACTCACGTTATGCCGAGCGGAGAAATTACCCTTGACTACCAAACTATGCTGGTCAATGACCTGTGCGAACAACTGACATCAGGAGACAAGCAGCCTAACAATCTCCTAAGTTACGAGGACCAAGCAGGTCAGTTGGAAATCCACCTTGAAAAAGGCGTTCAAACACTAACCTTCCCACCGGCTGATACCAGCTATGAGGGACACGACCACGACGAAGACGGTCACGACGACCA
>CAYPPO010000070.1:0-3773 GCA_964412625.1 uncultured Candidatus Poseidoniales archaeon | reverse complement strand
ACCCGGGTCAAAGGAATGAGAGTCCTTTATGATGGGCCACTACACTATACGAGCATGGCTAACCTCCCGTCATGTCTCATGTATTTAGAAATCACCCTTATCATAATTAAATAATTTAATCAAATTAAGTTCACTTTAATCAAAATGTGAAAGTGAAAACATGACACTGCGGTTAAATTCAATTTCACTTAAATTACAGAGTGTCAATCCTTTCTTGATATACCACAGCCCACACGTTTGACACATGAACAATCAAACAGAACAAGAAGAAGTTTTGGCCTTTGGAGATCTCATTGAGATTGGCATAGTACCGCAAAATACCGTGTGGAACAGTAAGTTGAGTACAAAATTCGCCCACCCCAGCGGCAGAATCCCATCCCATTCTGCCGCTGTTGGGTGGCAACCAATATACAAGCCAGGTATGAACAAATTAGAGCCAATCTACTCCTCTACGATCCGAGGACTAGTGAGAAGAATCAAGATGAAGCGAGGTGAAGCCTGATGAGCAGAACACGAAGACTACGTACTGAAATTGTTGACTTTTTGAGCGCTGTGGGAGAAGCAAATACTACCACGATACTAGAACATGTTAACAAGAGATTTCGTTGGGGAGCAACGATGAATCAACTTGGTAATGTACTTGCGAGAGATCGTCGCTTTTCCAAGGTTGGCTTCGATGAGGGCACCGATGTTGGTGGATTTAGAACCCGAGTATGCGTCTGGTCAATGGCTTCGTGACGAACAATATCAAAACCTATCTTGAATTGCCTAAGTCATGGGCGGAAGCATCAAAGCGTATCTACATTTGATGCGCATGAAGAATGTCGTGCTAGCCTCGATTACCGTCCCACTAGGTGCACAATTTGCAACCGGTGACTCATGGATTAGTAGCCAACTGGAAGAAGTAATCGCACAAATCTTTGCCGTTATTTTCTTCATCGGTGCAGGAAATACAATGAATGACATAAAAGATGTCGAAATCGATCGTGAGGCACACCCAGACCGGCCGCTGGCCTCCGGAGCAATCAGCATTAAAAGTGCACAAAAATTTGTCAAAGTACTATGGATGCTAAGCATAATCTGTCTAGCTATTGGTGCATATTTGTTGTATGAGAGTGGTAACTCAATCATTGAACTGCTGAGTATATATTTTATTGCTGTGACACTGATGCTGACTTATGACCATGGACCAGAATTGAAGAACACGGGCTTGGTAGGCAATATCTCGATTTCTATCATGGTTGGTGCTGTAATTCTCTATGGCGCATCTAGTGTTGGTCATGTGTGGACTACCTTGGTTTGGTGGACTGCAGGAGTAGTTTTCTTTGCTAATCTGGCTAGGGAGATTATCAAAGATTGTCAAGACATGGAGGCTGATGAAGGAGTTAGACAGACACTTCCAATGACATATGGCCTAGTAAAATCTAGAATGCTTGCATACGTAGTGGTAATGGCTGCATTGGTTTGCCTGTATGTGCCTTATTGGAAAGGTCCGTTCGACTTTAATCAATTAATTTTTCAAACCCCAGCAATACTCATGCTGATTACTCTAAATCGAGAATTGGCCGAAGGTAAAGATTACCAAGCTGCCTCAAAAATCAGAATTGCGATGCTATTAGGATTGATTGGATTCATAATTCCGATGTATGCCTAATTAAGCGATTCCCATGAACTCGCCCATGGTCTCCCAAGCTTCATTACTAACTAAGTAAGCAAGTAATGACATTTGAGCCCACATTCGATTTTCTGCTTGGTCAAAGACGATAGAATGATCATGATCCATAACCCAATCAGTTACTTCATCACCTCTGTGAGCAGGTAGACAATGCATGAATTTCCAATTATCGCTCATATTACTAACTAGTTTCTCATTAACTTGAAAACCATCAAACGATTTGATTTTGTCCTTCATGTGTTCCTCGCCCATTGAAATGAAAACATCAGTATATACAACATCGGCATCCGTGACTGCTTCTACTGGATTATTGGTAGACATAACCTTACTGCCATTTTTACTGGCTATATCACGGGTGCGCTTGACAACGTCAGCATCTGGTTCGTAACCCTCAGGAATTGCGTACTGTATATCTATACCGAGCATTGCACAAGCCAGCATCAAGTCGTGCAGCACATTATTGCCATCCCCGACCCAGGCAACTTTCAAGCCGTCTAGATTTGAACAGTGTTCCAGGATGGTCATCAAATCAGCCGCAGCCTGGCATGGGTGGTGTTTGTCGGATAGCGCATTCAAAACTGGAACATCGGCGAATTTCGCCAACTCTGCAACATCATCATGGGAAAAACAACGATATGTCATCGCCCCTAAAAATCTGGATAGAACCTGAGAGGTATCTCCAACGGTCTCAGACTTTCCTAGTTGTATATCGTTTTTCAACAATGTCAGCGGATAGCCTCCAAGGCGATTTATTCCCACCTCAAAAGAAACTCTAGTGCGAGTACTCGGTTTTTCATATATCGAACCAACAGCTAGTGTATCTAACGGGAGAAAGTTTACTGCGACATCATCGCCTTCTTTCCACAGTCGCTTGAACTCTATAGCCCATCTAAGAATCATTTCGAAGTCTTCTTCAACGTCATCAATAGCCAACAGGTGCTGTGTCATGGACCCTCGAGTTCTAGACGGCTTCTAAGATTTCTTGACTGAAACTTAATTTCGTTCATGTTCAATATCTTGGGCAAACCCATCACGGGCATCGCCCATTCCACCAAATAGGGCTTGAGCAAAAGTAAGTACATCAGCAAGACCTTCCTCAAGTTCTGACGATAATGGAGTTAATCCTGGTGCTTGAGCAAATTCTTGCATCATTCTAAGCTGATTTATGGCAAATTCTGTTCTCTGGCCGCCTGCCTCATCGTAAAGTGCCATTTCTAGAATTTCCAGCCGTTCCGACCACTCAAGAATTTTCTCTAGTTCATCCTGCTCAAGTAAATCTGCCTTTGAAAGGAAATTCTTGGTGGGCAGACCCAGCCTAAACTCAACAATGCTTGAAAGCAACATTTGTGAAACAAAACCAGATGGCGATCTGGATAGCATTGGATCAAATAGATAGATTATGGCTGATTGATTTCTACCAAGAACCTCTATCAAATGGTTACTAGCTTCTCTAAATGCGAATAGTTCCACTTGTCCTGGCGTGTCCACAATCATCAATTCACCAGACAAGGCGTGTAATTGTTCTGCAACATCACCCGCTTGTGCAGCCAACAAATCTGCAGCAAGTATCTGAGCACCATTAGGGCCTAAATCATATTCTGTCATAACTTCGGTCAATGATATTAAATCTCTTACATCAAATTCTGCATCATAGTGTACTCGCTCTGCGCCAGGGTCAAGGTTTACCGCAATTGCATCTGTCTCAAGAAACCTAGACCAGCGTTGAAAAGCTGTCACTAACGAAGATTTTCCGGCTCCTGCAGTCCCCACTACGAAAATTACTGGAGGTGTGCTACTATCTAATCCGACCATGGTTCGCCCTTCTGCGCATCATAAATCAAGTTACTCATTACCACGGTAAAATTGGTCAAAAATCAGCCATTTACCATTGAACCTTTGGCCATAATGGTTATGTGCTATGCAGCAATGGCAGAGTTGCCGCATTGTTATTTTGCGCGGAGGAATTGATTTGTCAGAAGAAAAACCGCCTATGCCCCCCGGATTGCCGCCTATGCCACCCATGCCTCCCATGCCACCTGCAGATACACCTGTAGACGCACCTCCGGCTCCACCGGGTATGCCACCTATGCCACCTATG
>CAYPPO010000069.1:0-3854 GCA_964412625.1 uncultured Candidatus Poseidoniales archaeon | reverse complement strand
TGCGCCTTAATTGACCAACTATCGGCAGGATTGCTTGAACATCGATATTGAACGGGATTACCGCAACCATTGGCTTATCTGAGTTTTCTCCCGGTACCACCTCATCCCTACCTTCAGCGGCTGCTTGAGCCTCTAAAGCAAGTAGCACTCGGTCGAATCCAAGGCCAAAGCCACAACATGGATCTAAGTCGGGAAGGCCAAACAGATGTAGCAACTTGTAGGAACCGCCACCAAGCACCTGGCCTTCACCGCCCATTGCGGGTACGATGACTTCGAATACCATTCCCGTATAGTAATCTAGACCTCTTGCAACGGTCAAATCCACTGCCAGTGATGGCGGAGCTGGAGCGAGTGCCGCAACCGCGTTAAGCGTAATTTGTAACTCATCCAGTGCTGCAAGTGAAACGCCGTCCAAAGATGCTAGAATCTCCCTCGCTGGTCCAAGTGTTTCACTACCGCCCTCCAGGCTTGCCAGCGCTCTGAGTGGTGCTGCATTGCTTACTGCAATACCGTTTGATTCCAATAACGCAGCAAGTCCAGCATCATCGCCCTTATCGAGGAAACGCATAGCACTGGCTACCGGTGGTTCATCTAGGCCAGGTGGAGTTTCTAAAGACAAACCAAGTCCACTCAATGCTCCTTTGAGGATTCCAACATGGCCGATTCGAATTTGCCAATCTTTGAGACCACACGCATCCAACATTGAGATTGCTAGGGCGATAACTTCTGCTTCGGCTAACGGTCCTGAGGCACCGATAAGCTCCACCCCATATTGGAAAAATTCACGATAGCGGCCTGTCTTAAATTCCTCATAACGGTAGCATTGCCCGTAATATGATAAGCGTAGAGGTTTGGTATCGTTACGCATTTCTTCAGCAATCATTCGCATTACCGGCGCAGTAAGTTCCGGACGAAGAGTGAGTTGACGTTCACCCTTATCTTCGAAGTTATACAATTGAGCGATAACTCCGGGTCCAGATTTTGCAGTGAATAATTCAAGGGACTCGAAAATTGGCGTCTGCACGCGGTTGAAGCCGCTTGCTTGGGCACAGTTTTCTAGCAACTGCTCAAACGCTAAACGACGATTCATCACCTTTGGAGTGAAGTCTCGAGTACCACGTGGGCGTTGCACCATGAGTAAATCCACAAGGTGATTGTTCATGACCTCTTCGCCTAGAATATTATCAATCAATAGAATTTACCAACCGACTCCCCATCCATCCTCTTCGGCTGATGAATTATCCCAGTTAACTTCGTCGTTATCTTCCGGCTCTGGCATTTTTGAATCTGTTTCCGCCGAATCAGATTCTGTTAAATCACTACTAGCAGGCTTGTCATCTGCTCCTTCATCAGTTCCCTCAGTTGATTCAATCTCTAGTAGTTCAGTTGATTTTTCTGAATCACCTGAACCATCATCTTGTCTAACCTCAACTAAATCGGGCGCTAATAAAACATCACTGTCGTCGATTTCTTCCTGCTCAATGCTCTCATCGACGAGAATCTCTTGGATTTCACTAATCGCTGGCTTGAACCGCTCAAGGTATGCTTCGCCCTCCGTCGGAGCATCTAATGTTGCGAGCGCATCTTGCATTACTCCTGCCGCAGGTGGTTTAGCTCGAGCACGCATTTCGGCCTTTTTTCGCTCAATCAAGGCGAGGGCTTCTGCTTGTTCACGCTCTTTTGCCATCTCTGCTTCAATAGACTGCCACATACGCTCTTCCTTGCGCTTTTCTCGCTTTTCTTCTTGTAATTCGAGCTGTTTTTTACTCGGGCGATCATACAATTTCCAGAAGAAATATACTAAGAATAACAAAACAATTGACGTTAGAAACCCCGTGATGAGTGTTTGAACGAGGTCTGACACCTCTATACCCCCTAGACTCAAACCGCTTCTGCTTCAAATACTGTATCTTCTGAGGCTAGATGTTCAAAGCCGGGCACTAAGTCGCCGAGTTGGTGAACCTTGTCATCTTCGCCACCGGGTAGGGTGGAAATGTCAACATCTGCACCCTCTGGAATGTTCCTGAAGATTGGGCGTTGGATTAGATACTTGTTCAGGAAGATGAAGGAGATTGCGATAACTCCCCAAAATGCTAGGATAATTCCCAAGCCTTTCGGGTTGGCTGGATTCCAAACATCGGGCGTATTAGCAATCATATCGCTGAAATACGACACCATGAGAACCGTGAACAAAATCGGGAATGCGATATACAGCAGTATGTCCCACCACCGACCGACTTCAATATCGTTGTCGCCAGTGTTGATGAAATCATCACGGAATGCTGAGACACCTACGCCCAAGTACCCTTTGAGCCCGCCTGGCGCTTCTCCAGCTGCAACTTGAGCCTTCCATCTTAGATAGCCATACTTCCAAATTGAGAATGCTATGAACAGACCTGAGAACATCAGTCCATAGCCCCAAATGTGGTCTTGTACTTCCAAAAATTCTGGGAATGCCACGCCCGAAGAATCTAATTTAATCCAAATTATGGCTGATGGTAGACCAAAGATGAACAAAGCAAGACCAGTGATTGCCACTGAGCGCTCGCGATTGTATCCGTGGTCAACGAAGTTTCTTACACACAACTCAACGGTTGAAATCATTGAGGTCAAAGCCGCAAAGGAAAGGGCAAGGAAGAATCCGGACATCATAACGAATGGGCCAATAGAGCCACCCGGTGCTTGCGCAAATACCTCTGGCAGGGCAAGGAAAGTAATTGCTGAAGAGCCACCGGTTACTGTTGCCAGCGGGTCGCTACTAACTGCGAAAATCGAGGACAGTACAGCGAGTCCGGCAATTATCGAAATACTGTTGTTAGCAAGACCCATCGTGAATGCGTTCAGTACAGTATCCTCGTCTTTCCTCATGTATACTGCGTAGGTAATTGCCATACCCATACCAGCTGAGCATGACCATGCTGATTGAGAGAGTGCGTTTATCCAAATTTCTGGTTCAAACAATAAATCAAAATCGACGGAGAACATGAAGGTTGCACCGTCTAAAGAGCCGTCTTCGAAGTCCATCCACAACGACAAGAACAACGACATGAATAATAGTACGAATAAAGATATCATCAATACAACATTGACTTTCTCAATCGCCTTTGCACCTTTCCATATCGCAGCAAGAGTGAGTAAGATTACAATGAATTGGAAGAATATGACTTGGCCTGGAGATTGTAGGAAAGAGTTCCAAACCTCGGTTGTGTCAACACCTTCACCGGTAAGTCCACCAGTAATTCCAAGTTGGAAATATTTGATAGTCCATCCTGCGACAATGGCGTAATAGAATCCAATGGCGGTTGAAATCCACGCGGTCCACAAACCCATCCAAGCGAACTTTTTCCCGGCAAATATTCTGAAAGTACCGATTGTCCCTGTTCTGCTGCGCTTCCCCATTGCGAATTCAGCAATTACCAGCGGAATTGACCAAGCAAACAGGAAAATCAGCCAAGGAATTAGGAAAGTACCTCCACCATTGGCTCCAACCATTCTCGGAAATCGCCAAATGTTTCCCGTTCCAATAGCGGCACCAATCGATGCAAAAATTAGACCTAAACGGCCGTTGAATTGGTCTGACTGAGCCATGAAACCACCTCGGCTTAAGTGCCGTCCTCCAAGATAGCTTCGGCGAAGTCATTGTCATTTTCGTCGTCTAACATCATGCGCAAACAAACTGCTAAGCCACCCCAAACAAACCCTGCAACAACTAAGAACATGAATAGAGCGCCGAATAAACCACCATAATCTGCTCGATAATCAAGTTCCAAGACGTAATATTCCCCGTTTGTCGGGAATAGATACAAATTACCTCCGCTTAAGGTGCCTAACATCGCCTTGTAGTGCACTTCTCC
>CAYPPO010000068.1:0-4287 GCA_964412625.1 uncultured Candidatus Poseidoniales archaeon | reverse complement strand
ACTTTCCTTGGGTTTAAATAACCTCAGTGAAAAACACCCTATTATAACCAAACCATTTTTTTCTGTAAATTATGAGAAAAACCGCTGTTATTTTGTTTGCCGCCCTATTTATTGCTTGCAGTGTCCCGATTAATGCGAGTGCTGGGCCCAGTGATGACATACCGACCAACGCCCAAGGAACCGGTGTACACAACACCTTGGTTGATTTGTTGGTCAAGGCTGATTTAGTCACAACTTTACAGGGAGCAGGCCCATTTACCGTTTTTGCCCCAACTGACCAAGCATTTACCGATGCTGGCATTGACCCAGCTAATTTCAACACTCAGGAAGAAATTGATGTGCTGACCGACATACTACTCTATCACGTTGTTTCAGGCAGTGTTACTTCTGGCGATTTGAGTGACGGTATGAGCGCTGCAGCAGTGAACAATGACCCCCTGCTTTTCTCAGTAAACGGTGCTGACGTAAAAGTCAATGATGCCTCAGTAACGACTGCAGATGTAACTTCGTCCAACGGAGTAATTCACGTTGTTGACCAAGTCTTGCTCCCTCCAATCGATGTGTATGTGAGTGAGGGTACATTTGCCTCACCATACTATCAGTTTTACTCAGACGATGCCGGAAATTCCCCGCTAAATGAAATTGATATCAGCCGCAATCACAAATTCCACCGTTTGGGTGGAGCAACCTTGCACGCTTTTTACCTTGGAGATAATGGCTATGAGGCTCAATCCAGTGCTGAACTAACTATTATTGGCGATGGTTCTCCAACGGCAGGCATACAAGGCAGTGAAACGTTTACGGTATTCTTTAACGATGGTTTTACTACTGATGATACACTAACCTATTTCTGTACTCAACACTCGAGTATGTTTGCCACATTTACCCTTACGGAGCCACTAAACGACATTCCAACTGTTGCTAGCGGTACTGGAATTCACAACACCTTGGTTAATGCACTCACTCAAGCAAACTTAGTTGCAACTCTGCAAGGTGCAGGTCCATTCACCGTCTTCGCACCCACAGACCAAGCGTTTACCGATTTGGGGGTTGACTTATCTACACTAAGCGAATCCGACCTCTCCAATATATTGCTCCACCATGTATACAGTGGTTCGGTCCCGTCAAGTGCCGTAACCGATGGTATGATGGCTGAGATGGTCAATGGTGACAAAGTAGCTTTCACCAACGATGGAACCACAGTAACAGTTGGCAGCGCCACGGTAACACAAGCCAACGTTCCAGCTTCAAATGGTATAATCCACGTTATTGACAAGGTATTGATGCCACCAGCAGATATTCCAACAACTGCTTCTGGCACCGGAGTTCACAATACTTTGGTTAGTGCAGTTGTAGATGCTAACCTTCTGGCAACTCTTGAGGGAGAAGGACCGTTTACTGTTTTCGCGCCGACAGATCAAGCATTTATCGATTTGGGAGTCGATCTTTCTACATTAACCGAATCTGAACTTTCCAACATACTGCTGTATCACGTTGTTCAATCTGAGGTGCCAGCATCTGCTGTAACGGAGTGTTTGTCGGCCAATGCAGCAAATACTCAACCACTTTCCTTTACTGTTAGCGATTCTGGCGTGATGGTCAATGATGCCAACATAATAACGACAGATGTTATTTCAAGCAACGGACTGATTCATGTTATTGACAAGGTATTGATGCCAACCGACACCCCAAGAGATATTCCTAGAACCGCACAATGTACTGGTGAGCACGATTCCCTAGTTGCTGCGGTAATCCAGGCAGACCTACTCACGACTCTTCAGGGAGACGGGCCATTCACAGTATTTGCACCGACCGACCAAGCTTTTACCGATGCGGGAATTGATTTAGCAGCACTTGACACCCCTGAGGGTAAGGAAACACTGAGCAATATTCTGCTCTATCACGTTGTTGATTCTAGCGTGCCATCAAGCGCATTGACCGATGGCATGGTTGCAACAGCAGTCAACGGTGATGACCTAACTTTTGATTTGACTGATGGAGTCAAAGTCAATGACGCAACGGTAACTGGAGCAGATGTTGCCACCAGCAACGGTATCATTCACGTCATCGACAAGGTTTTGTTGCCTCCAGCAGATCCGGTTGACATTCCAACAACTGCCGCAGGTACCGGTAACCACAACTCACTGGTTGCTGCAGTAGTGCAAGCAGAATTACTTGCAACCTTAGAAGGCGATGGGCCATTCACCGTCTTTGCTCCTACCGACCAAGCATTCACCGATGCCGGTATTGACTTAGCAGCACTCGACACCCCTGAAGGTAAGCAAACACTGAGCAACATTCTGCTCTATCACGTCGTATCTTCTTCAGTTCCTGCAAGCGCAGTAACCGATTGTATGTCTGCTGATGCAGAGAATGGCCAACCATTATCGTTCACAGTCAACGAGGGTGTCATGGTCAACGATGCTAATGTAATACAAGCAGATGTAACTGCATCGAACGGAATTATTCACGTGATTGACAAGGTACTCACTCCAAGCGATAACCCGAGGGATATTCCTCGCACTGCTCAGTGTACTGGTAGTCATAACTCCCTGGTCGCTGCAGTAATACAGGCAGAACTCCTCACAACTCTCCAAGGAGACGGACCATTCACTGTCTTTGCCCCAACTGACCAAGCTTTTACCGATGCAGGAATTGATTTAGCAGCCTTTGACACTCCAGAAGGCAAGACTCAATTGATCGATATTCTGCAGTATCACGTCTTGGACAGTGAGGTTCCATCGAGTGCGGTTACAGATTGTTTGTCAGTGAACGCCATTAATGCGCTTCCGCTCTCATTTACCGTTGACGATGGTGTTATGGTCAACGATGCTAGTGTGGTAACTCCAGACGTTGCTACCAGCAATGGTGTAATTCACGTGATTGACAAGGTATTGACGCCTACCGCAACTCCGACAGACATCCCACGAACTGCACAATGCACTGGAGTCCACAACACACTTGTTGCTGCGGTAGTTCAAGCAGATTTGCTTACTACTCTGCAGGGTGACGGGCCATTCACTCTATTTGCGCCTACAGATCAAGCATTCATCGATGCAGGAATCAATCTAGCAGCCCTGAACACGGAAGAAGGAAAAGCTACGTTGACAGATATCTTACTACATCATGTATACATTTCCGACTCCATCTGGGCTTCGCAAATCGAAGACGGACAAGTAGTCAGCATGGCTAATGGCGATAATATCACACTGACGAAAGTAGATGGGAAAATTATGATTGGCGATGTAACTGTTGCCGATTCAGATGTTTTGGTATCAAACGGGATTATCCATGTTGTTGACAAGGTAATAATGCCGCCTAGTGATGAAGTAAACGATGCGAACGATGAAACGGAGGGAGCCTCCGATGACGACTCGAGCAACATCATTTGGATTGGTCTTGCCGTAGTTTTGATTATTGTTGGAATTATCGGTGCAGTTCTGTTTGTCCGTAGCAAAGGTGCAGCAGCAACGCTTGCCAAGGATTTCTCCTCTGGTGGTTTGATGAATCAATTACAACCAGTTGAAGAGAGTTTATACCCAACTCAAGCAACACAGCAAGTTACACCTCAAGCCACCTATCAACCTCAACCGGTTGAAACTGTTGAGGTAGTTCAACAACCGGCGGTTGCTGAGCCGACAATACTTCGCCAGTGGACTGACGAGGCTGGATATACTTGGAGGGTCATGGATGACGGCAAAACCTACTGGTGGACCGGTTCCGACTGGCAAATCTACGGTTGAACAGATTGACGGTTATCTCAAACGTCGGGGTGTTCATCAAGAGTTCACCTTTTCGATTAGTAAGGGAGAACTATGGTCGTTGATTAGCCGGCCAGGTAATTTGAACGACTGCCATCCGTTTTGTAAAGATAATCAAGCACTGGAATGGAACGAAAGTGGCCACAGGGATCGTCTTGAGTATCTCGGCGGTAGGACCTATGTTCGGCAGTTTTTGAACTGGAATGAGGATTCTGGTTACGATTTAATTATTGGAGAAGAAAACGGACCGCAATCATATGTCGTTTGGCAGCTAACTGAACTTAGTGATAACCAGTCCTCTCTATCCATTACCGTTTATCCTTACCTGTTAGCCGGTCTCAGCAAAGCAATATCCTACTTGCCATTTATGCTTTATATCCGGCCAAAATTACGTAGTTATCTAAAATCAGTATTGCGAGGGTTCGATTATTATATCGAACATAATCAACCAGTCCCGCGAAATAACTGGGGCAAACATTCTTGGTTTAGTTGAATCATATACAACAGAGTTGGTAGTTTCCCAATT
>CAYPPO010000067.1:2372-4379 GCA_964412625.1 uncultured Candidatus Poseidoniales archaeon | reverse complement strand
AAATGCATCTGAGGGAATATCTCGAGAGGCCCATTGAGGCTGAGCGCAATTAACAAGGTAATCAGATATATCAAAATCAATATAGCCGATGTGTAAAAAATAAAAGAAAAAAAACCCATCCCAGAGCGTTCATCATTATCTGTCGATTGCTGATCTTCGGTAATATGAACCCAATTTTGGCCATCATCGCTTAATTGCAACCCCATTGCAGCTGCTTGAGCAATAATCGATTCCCGATTATCAAGCGGACTTGAGGGGATCTTTGAGGAAACCACAGCATTACCGATTTGCCTTTTCAACAGCCTTTCTTATACCTATTGCCGGCATAATAACCAAAAATAATCGCAAGATGGTAAATCATGGCCGAGAAGGGGTTTCCAGTCGATGTCGCCTTACCTGCCGTAATCGTACCAGGTTTAGTGATAGCGATGTTCGCTTTAAGAATTGGTCAAGGTTTGATTGTCTGGGTGTACATTGCATACCTGATAATTTTCATGCGTCACCTAGCAAAAACTGGCGGCCAGAAAATCAAAATTAAATCATTATCTATTTCTACAGCGTGTGCAATCACCATTTGGATAGTTTACACACAGCTTGTAGGAGGTTGGTTTTGGAATGATGATTGGGTTATTCAAGAGGTGCTCACGCTATCGGTAATTCCGCCAATTGTGCTAATTTTACTCAACATTGGTAGTAAAAACCTATACGGGCAACAATTAACCCATGAACAAAGTCAACAAAAAACGATGAAGACCGTTGGATATGTCGCATCATTGCCGTTTTGTCTGAATCCTTTAGCTGCAGTACCTGCCTTGATAGCGCTAATTGTTTTCTCGTTAATGTGGCACAACAATATGAATTATCAGGCTTATACGTGATTGAAGATGGTTCGTGACCGCAGCATTAATTGTAATTCATCATAAATCTAGCTAAATGCTTGATTGAATCGCAAAGGTGCCTCATAGTAACCCTTGTGAGTCTTGCATGCTCGCTGCTACTCTTCTTCCAAAGCCAAAATATCCTCGATACCTTGCGACATTGTTTCAAGGCGTTTCTTTCTCTGACGATAATCGTGATAAACCTTGAGTAGGAAAATAAACAGAATAATTGGCAAGCAGAAGGTGAAAAAAAACTCGCTGATTAGACCAGTCCCACTGAATCCCATCCCGCCGTTAGAATCGGTGAGAAATAGCGAGACGGGCACAAATTACCCATATCATGGTTCGAAATAAAAATTTGTGCCGGCAGGAATAAGATTTAGCGACTGATTAATTTTTATTTTTGGGAAATAATAATTCCGCGTTTGTTTTAGTTGTCGGTAATTATTAGTTATGTCTTGAGGATTTTTGAGTGTCGGGAAATATTTTATTTATTTCGATAATGTGAATTTTACGTTGGTGGTTCTTCTTGAGCGGTGAGTTGAGTATTCCTCCTCCAGGTGTAGAAGACCATTCCAAGACTAGTCCTTCAAAAAAATCTAGGAGTCTAGCTGTTAACATCATACGGTATCTTATATTGATTAGCATATCTCTAGCCATATTATTCCTCCTTTTTTGGGCCATCATGAACGCATTATGGAGTATTGCATTTTCATCAGGCTGCTGGGGTTTTCCGGGTGAGGATTGTTCGTAAAATTGGCTGCAAATTTTAACGCAATTGGCGCAATTTAACCCATCCAAAAAAAACACAATGATATAAACCTCGAGAATTATATCCAACTTATGCAGCGAATTGAAATTGACGAAAATGGAGCTTTACCATTGGCCAACTTCCTCGGTATAATACTCGGATTTGTAAGTATTAGTACACTGCTTGTCATCCAGTCACTAACCATATTACTGCCACTGTTGTTCGCACCAATGGTATGTATTACCTTGAGTTACCTACTTTATACCGCAAATAAAAGCGCTTCTCGAGACAAAGACGACGTATCTGTCAACCCAATGAGGGTCGATGTCCTCTAGACGCGCTAAATACCTACACCAATTCGGGTAGACGGTTGACAAA
>CAYPPO010000067.1:0-2272 GCA_964412625.1 uncultured Candidatus Poseidoniales archaeon | reverse complement strand
AAAAACCTCCCGAATATCTCATTCCTTTAATTTTGAACGTGTAGTCCAATATTATACGCAACTCGTAGGCGCGTTGTTTATCTGCTGAGTGTGATTGTTAATATACGGGAAATATGACTGAATCTGACATATTTGATACCACTGAATCAAATGTGAATGGCCTACAAATGGAAATTCCATTGGAACCAGAATTCAATTTATTAGCACACTATTTAGCTTTATTCGGGCTAGTAGGTGGCGCTTTTGGGGTCATGATACTATTACTTGAAAATGGGTTTAATGATGTGACGGCGTGTTTGGTGGTAATTATCGCACCAGTAATTTTGGCGGCTTATGTTGCGAGATATTTGGGTGAACAATTCGTAAAAGGCCTGATAGCCCCGATTCTTATTGGCGTGCCACTATCGATTATATCGTATTTCAATGAAGCTGCAAACAGTTGTTTCTGTATATTATTTTGCTCGTGCCCGCCGCCACCATCATATTACGATCTTCCACGAACCTTTGCCGTGCTTGGAGCAGCCATATTCCTAATTATCAGCATAATACTGCAAATTAACGGTGACAAAGCGCGAGGTTTTGGAGTTTTTACGGGCCTGTTAATCTCTACATTGGTGTTTATGTTTGCCACACTTGTTGGTTTTTTTGGATTTGGAGAACTTTAATCCCTTGTAAAATATGTCGGCAGACAATTTAAGAAGATAATCAGTGATAGAAAACCATGGCGTGGGAGGCTTTTACAAAGGCCTTGGATTCAAAGGAGAAGGGGCCTAACTTTTGGGATAGTGTAGAATTAAACCAGAATGACAAAACTATGTCCCTCATCGATTGCCCTTATTGTAATCGTCGGTTGCAAGTTCCCGAGAAATACTCGGGTCGTCTGACCTGTCCAAGCTGTAGAAATTGGTGCCAGCGTCAAAATGGCACTCTGTTTAATCAATCTGGTGAAGAAATTATCTACCAAGGCAATGGCGAACAAAAAACTCTCTTGGAGTCTTTTCTTAACACGGTCATGTTCCAACTCGGTGCGTATATTGCTATCGCAGTGTTATTTCTTTCGCTGGGTATAATGTAGTTAATTCCCTTTCACAATTGATTTTGATTGGAAAACTCGCTCAAGAAATCCCACATTAGTTGATAAGTAGGAGTGCCATCTACCTCATCTGGCCAAGTATGTTCCCAAAACTCAATGCCATAATGTTCTATTCTGACAGCTCCAAAGCAATCACTGTGAGTGATATGTTCCAGGAAAAAATCGGCATCGGTATCACTCGATAGACAATTAGACCTCATAGACCAAGTATCAATCATTCCCGGCACATTACTCATTGTCCCAACCCCTTCATGCTCACCATCTTTCCAATCCCAATCATCATCATAATCGATGATATAATCGAGTTTCCCATGAATATGCAAAACACCCATATTACCAATTAAATCACAGGTCTCTGGATCAACCGGCATCGTACCAGCAAAAGAGGCAACAGCAGCAAATCGGTGATTTAACTGGCAGGCGATCTCATAAGTATACATTGAACCCAACGAATAGCCAATGCCGTACAAACGAGTTTCGTCGATACAATAATCCTTTGATAGTTCGTCAACTATAGCTTCAGTATAGTGATTATCGTCTCTAGATGTTGCCGCAGTGTTGAGAAACCATTCTCCTTCTGAGCTTGTTCTGCCATCCTCAGCAATGGCATAAGCCATGATGAACTTCTCCTGTTCGCCAAGTTGGTCAAATTCATCTTGCTGTTGGAAATCTTCCTCTGCGCCTCCACCGCCATGATAGGCTATTATCAGTGCTAATTTTGTGCCAGCGTCTGAGGTTGGTACAGATACCCTAAACTCTCGCTCCTGCCCATTGACGATAATCGACACACTACTTTGTGTGACGGATTGAGAGGGTGATGAGCAGACATCGCCCGCTATAGCAGTGCCTTCATCCAAAATATCGGGCTCACCGCGTTCAGTGGTTATACAGCCTGCTAGCGGTAAGGTCAAGACCAATAAGAACAACAGCAGAGCTCTCGCTTTTGCCGCCATAAAACCCCTAAAGGTGGTCGTGTTAACAAATTAACCGTTTTCTGATATCAGTCACAACAACTCTTTGCTAGTGCATCTTGAGCACAGAAGCAGGTCTTTGCTGGGACGGTATCGGCTCTAGAGGACCGCTCATTGAACAACTTGGTAACTTCGGCGAGTTCTTCTGGAGCGTCGCCTCTTGCTTCCAAGCACAATTTCAATCCAAGTAAGCCCCACATATTGTCCT
>CAYPPO010000066.1:0-4473 GCA_964412625.1 uncultured Candidatus Poseidoniales archaeon | reverse complement strand
AATTAGAGTTTTAATTGCACTTTTTACAGATACAATTCTTGTCATGATTTTCTTGGTCATCCATAGTCTGTCCCATATTTTTTCCTCCTTTTCAGTTTGTTATTTTGGTGAGACGTATATTTTTTGTTAAATTTGATTTTTCCACTAAAAATGGCGTAGTTGGTGCCCTCCGCACATTGTGCATCATTGGGCAACCACTACTGGAATATCTGACACAGTCAGGTAAGCTTAGTTCCCTTTGGCGTGTTCTTGATCAGTTTCCTAACTGAAGAGTTTGTTGTAACTCTGTTTGGTTTACGTGTTCTACGTCTGCCGCCTCTTTGAGGAGAGTAGGTTTGCATTGTCATTATTATTCCATATCTCATTTTTTATCACCTTTTCAATCTGTAATTATTGCAAGATAGTTATTTTTTGTTAAATTTGACAACAGAGTTTGAATCATTAATTGTTATTATGCTACTGAGCTAGTAATCTCTGATGGCTGATATTGTTGACCACTTAACGAATCATAAAAACGGAATTCTTTTTCTGATCTATCGTAATGACCTAAGATTATTTTTGGATGTATACGTGCTTGTTCAATGATTGAGATAAGCCAGATATAAAATGCCTGAGTCAATATTGTTAGACCTGTTAAGTAGATTATTACAACATCTTGTTTTGAAAATTTAGTTAGTTCCTCATCAATGGTTTTTACATGTTGCTCAAGATCAAATATATCTTCTACTGTTGAAGGAAACAGACTTTCTGTAATCTCTGAATCAGATATACCTGATATCGTTCCATGACGTTTTTGACACAAGGAATATTCAATAATTTTACCAGGTTTACTTACTACCTGAAAAAAATCTTCTAACTTAGTCTGTTCCATCACATTATAGTCACATCGAGGAATAAAAAAACTATGAAATTTAATTATTCCATTTTTTGATACTCTCAACTATTTTTTCTACTGGTATATCATCATAATATCTGGTGACACAATTACATTCACCATAATCTGAACAATCGGGATTTGAACAATTAAAACAACATGATTGCTTAAATCCGAATTCGCCATTTTTCAAGCATTTTTTACAGTTTATCGAATAAGTCATTGATTAGCCGCCCCCAGTAATCCAAATAGAGTCAATAAACAACATATTTGTTCTTCATGCGCCAAGAAAAATTCCCAAATCCCGACAATAATTGATAACACAACTACTATTGTAAAGAAAATAAACATCAGTCCGATAATGAAGCCAAAAGCTTGTCCGGCGATGTGCCAACGGTTTCTGCGTCTATGATTGTAGTTAGCATACCCGTTGTTATTTATTCGGTAGTTATTCTGATAGTTAGCTTGTCTATTGTTGTTATATCTGTATTGGTCAAATAAATCATCGTAAACTATGTTTCGATTATTATCCCGCTTTGGTTGTGGCTTTTGTGGCATTTTTGGTTTTCTATCCAGTTTTTTACGGTCTCTTAAGGGAATTACATCTGATTTAATTTTACGATCTAACTCTTCTAAACTAATTCCCTTTGCCATTTCATCACCTTAATTGACTGTATTATCAATTATTGAAGACATACAAGCATACAATTGCTATTAAATTTGACGAATTAGTATCTGAAGGAGAGTATACTAAGTCCACACTCACATTTTGGTAATTCAATATCGGTGAACAACATTTGTTGCCGATATGCCCCCACATCAACAAGATGTTGGGCTTCGCAATCACACATTATTTTAGAAATAAATTTACCAGAGTGGATAACTCTATTATCAACATATAATCTCACACGCACCACCTTATACTCCTGAAACTCCTGATGGATTTTTACCTGGCCATAGAGCTGCTACTATTTGTGAGGCACCTGATTTCCGTTCTACGACAAAATCAGAGGGATTACAAAATATCTCATTTTCTCTTGCATGCCAATTTACTGAGGAAATACTGGAACATGGTAATCCAGATAATCTTTGAATGGCTGAGATTGCCTGGAATGCACCAACTAAGGCATTGGTTAACACGATTGAACTCACTGGGACATCACCGTCCTCTTGACAAGAAACTACATTGGTTTCCTTTGCAACAGATGCACCGTATGTCTCAACGAGATTGGTTGATGAAAATTCCATGTACTGAGCGACTAAATCTTTAACTCCACCATTGATGTATGGTTTGTTTTGTCGTGCTGCAACAAGATCGGCTAATACTCTAGGTCTCATCGCATCGAGACAACCGATGACTGCATCGGTTTCCTGCAAAGTGTAATGAATAGACTCATCCGACTCAACTTGGTATTCCCTAACTATTGACTCTTGTCCAATGTTCAAATCATCTAATGAAAAACCATCGTCGTTATCATCAAATTCTTCTGGCGTGTAATTGACATTTGCGTCATTCAACTCGTATGCTAAACTGACTTTGGCACTTGGTAATTCCTTTGCTAACCAATCCCGTGTTGCTTCAATTTTTGGTTTACCAACATCATCGAATCCAAAGATAACTTGTCGATTTAAATTGTGAGGCTCAATGGTCATGTCCTTATCTATTACTAACAAAGATAGTTCGCTATCCTGTAGTTTTTTTACTCCGTTTACCAAGTTGTGTAGTACCCATGTGCCTAAACCACCTGCGCCAACAACTGTGACGTGACCTGAAATGGTTTCCAGCTCCTTGCCTAAATCAAATTCGACTACTGGCGTTTTCGGTTTCGAATTTCTATCGCCCCCGGAAATTTGCAGTTTGTCAATTAATTGCTTTACCAGTTCATTATCATCTGATAGTCGCATTGCAACTCGTTTATGTCCAAGATTTGGGTCAATATCACGAATTGTGTTAGTAGTTTCAATACCATCAAGAGCGAATTTCAAGTCCTCGATGGAACCCGCCATTGAAGGCTCATCCACTCTTACATTTAGGGATAAAGTGACTTTTGGTATATTCACTGGAAGATAACATTCACTTCGACGGATAATTTCATTCCACGCTAAACATGCCGCTATGATTGAAATTGCTGGATGATAGACAATTGGTAATGGTTTCACTGAATTTCTGCCATCGAGAAAAATGCCGTCTCCGCCATAACAAATGAAAATTTCTTTGGTTACTGAGGATGCCGTGGATTTGTTATCGGTGGTTGACCAAATCAAACTAAAGTCGTGTGTATCTTCGGCAACGTTTTGTTGATTTTGACAGAATTGGTTGACCCCCAGTTGTTGGCCAATCAATTCAAATGACTCTATGAATTGTTGTGGAAAGGTCGCTATATCAGCTAAACCTACTGACAATTTTGATAATTTAGCCTGATCAACTAGGCCACGCTGTCTTTGGAATACATCACTCATGGTACCACCCAATCGTCATCTTCATCATTATCCCAATCATCAACTTCCTCTTGTTCCCAGTTTTCTTCAATGATTATCTGCTCGGGTTGATAACCGCCAGAATTTAGTGCCCGATACTCAGAAAAAGTCTTGATTAAGTCCTCTCGCTTCAGGCAAACTTGGGTATTTTCATCGATGCATCGCCTCGCAGTAATGCGCTTTAACGAGTCAACGAAGCCTTGTAATTCTGCTCCAGTCGCTCTGTCTTTCATTTGTGAAATACAATCTGCCCACTCTAATTCAGAAATTTCAGAGTTTACCTTCTCTGTTGATTTTTGGAAGAATTCACCATATAATTCCTTTGAAAGAGGTCCAACCTCAATAGATTTCGAGAACCTGCCCGGTCTCAGGAATGCTTCATCTACCAATTCGGGTTTGTTGGTTGACGCCATTAAATAAATTCCATCTGAACTTTTCAATCCGTCCATCATAGTAAGTAATTGTGCAACAACTGAACTTGAATGATGAGCCGATTCAGAATTGCTTCTAGCCCGTCCAATGGCATCAAACTCATCGAAAAATAATACAACAGGTGCTAACTCTTCTGCCCTTTGAAATATTTCTCTGACCGCTCTTTCACTTTCACCAACCCATTTTGACAAGAAATCCGGCCCTGATACTGCCATGAATTGAACATTAGCAAGACTTGCAGCTGCCTTCCCTAGCATGGTCTTGCCAGTTCCTGGAGGCCCATGTAGGAGAATTCCGCCAGAGGCTGATAAGCCCAGTGAATGATATATCTCTGGGTGATTTATTGGTTGAACCAAGTGTTCAATTAATTCATTTTTCGCCGACTGATGACCGATTACATCATCGAATTCTACACGTCCGATTGCTGCAGGTCTGCGTTGAGAGGTAGCCCACGGTGTGAAATTTTCAAACCCGCATTCAAAATCCTGCTCAGTTATTTTTAATTCCGACAACTCCTCATCGGTGAAATTGTCAGGATTGATTAACCTCTGTAGGCCGAAGGTTCGCTTAATTGCTTGACTGCTTGCATGGCGACATAGATTTGCTAAATCCGCTCCGCTACATCCAACGGTTTTCTTAGCCCATTCACCAAGCTCAATCGCTTCTAATGGCATATTGCGTGAATGTAT
>CAYPPO010000065.1:0-4864 GCA_964412625.1 uncultured Candidatus Poseidoniales archaeon | reverse complement strand
CTAAACAATGGGGCAACATCTTTCAGCAATGAATCAAGATTTGTTTATGAAGATGCGAATCAAAATCCATTACCAGTCTCGCTCTATTCGTCTTCATTCGTCACAGACTTCGAGAAGTCGGATGAAGGTATGCTCAATAACTCATTATTTGCTGATTTACACCCCACGGATAATAAATTAAAAGCGTGGGAATATGGATATAAAGGCGGAAGAACTGTTACAGCCGGTCCTGCTAATTGTGCGTCGGGAGAAATGTGCTGGGGCACAAATTTTTACGATGATGACTACACAGACGATTCTCAAGCAGCAGACGGCTCTCAAAATTTTTACAAATGGTCTATGGACACCCCAATAATCTATCTTGATACGAATCTCAACAACACCATCCTAACATTCTCATCTTGGCACTCCCTCAGAACCGATTTCCTTGGAAACGGCGATAACACATTCTCCGATTGTGCATACATGGAGATAAGAACGTCAAGCACAGGAACTTTTGCAGATCAAGATACAGGATACAGTTTTTTGCCTATTTACTTACCTGAGGTGTCAGGAGTTTCCCCTAACAACGGACTTTATCAGAGGTTACAAAGTTCCACAGCCTCCGGCAAGATAAACAATTACTGCGGAGGAGTCCCAACCAATAGTTTTGCCCTCGGAGGCACATCAATCAATGTGGGTAATCCAAATGGTTGGTCAACTATCGCAGCGAACCTTGCTGCTAATTTAGGTAATTTCGTACAGATTAGGTTCATTCTTGAATCTACTGACAGTAATTACGCTATGTCTAATGCGGACAAATCCGGCTGGTATATCGATGACTTGAAGATTGGTGAGGGTTATCAAACAGCAGAACAAATAACAATCAACAATATACAACCAAGTTTAGAGTACGAAGAAAAGCAACCAAATGGTTATGGAATTTTAGACCTTGATATGTTTATTCCAGGCAACTCCCAAATTTCAGTGGACATAATTGATACATACTCAAACAGCGTAGTTACAGCAAACGGCAGAGCTCTCACCGGGATATCCACTCCAGTAATTGCGTTGTGGGATGTAGATGTAGATGATCATCCGTTCATCGACATCCAAATCCAGTTTATCCCTAGCCAAAATGGTGTTTCTACGCCCGTGCTTCATGGTTACAATATTGGCACTACATCCCATATTTCGTTTAATGATATAAATCAATACAGGGAATATAACATATCAAATGGTGTTATGTCAATTAATTCGTCCACTCTTAGGTACGCAACATTCAATTCAGCGAACTTACTTGGTGAAAACAATGTTCCAATTTATTCAATAGAAGTGCAAGGTTTAGAGCGGTCAGGGTGTAGTTACAACTCGAGTCTTACCTCTACGGGACAAACTCAATCAACCGGAAGTCGGGCACAAGGTCTAGCGGGTATTCTGCTATCAAACGGAACAAACAACCTAACAAACCCTATCTATGATTTTGAACTAAATTTCGAATTTTTATCAGATTGCGTCCTTAGTGAATTATCTTTGGTGCTAGGATTTGGCCACATAATAGAAAACCCCACAATCGATTTCTACAATGATGGAATTATTGATTGGGGAATGGAGCAACCTGCGTTTGGCTCTTATGGTTCACAGAGTAACTTCTGGACAGGACAGGGATTGCAGGATGCTAAATTGTCTCAAAGACTGATTGAAATAGATGCAGCTACAGGGCAAGAGACTGAAGGTTTTATTCTGATTCCCAGAGGTGCCGTGATAGAGTATTTCGATGTGGAATTTTCCCAGAATACCATATACAGCGTACTTGATGCAAACGAAGGTTTCCAGTTGAATATTACAACTGGATTAACGAGTACCAATCTTGGCAATTTTGAATACGAAACAGGATTTTCACTACTGGAAAGGACCAGTTCTGCTAGATTATATCCTGCTGTATCGGACTTGATTTCAGACCCAAACACCCCTGTCTTCATAACTGATTCCTATGGTATGGACTGGGTAAGAATAGCATTTGAAATAACCCAAGAAAATGCCAATGACGGCGCAAGTGTGCTACTAAAATCCTTGAAAATCATATATAGCCACACCCATACTCTATCAACAGAGAGTGGATTCGAAGATAGTTTGAGAGAATTTGTTGCTAGAAACCTTCAATCAAACTCACAAGGCACTAATCAACTCGAAGTCCCTGTAACAACCTCCGGTGATAGTGGTGGTAGAATATATCTGAGTAATCTAAGCATAATAACAGAACCAGGTTACTATTCGACTTTGAATTGGAATTATCAATCACTGGGATTATACCCAAACGGACAAATCTATGAAATAGTAACCACCCACGAAGTTGAGACCACAACAGGATCAACGCTATCCCAAGGAAGACTTAGATTTACTACTGATGACGCAACATTTTTCCTAACCTACAACAATAGTTTGTCCTCATTCGAGAAGATTAACGATGACATTAACAGAATTACACTATTGCCCTCATCTAACTCAGTTAACTACGGTAATAATGGTGGCAAAGAATTGACTTGGAAATTCTTAGTTAATGGCGCATGGAATGATACCGAAGCCGTCTCCATATTTTCCGAAACAATTGCTGATAATGGCGTTGTTGCAACATTTGGCGGAATTTTACTAGATCCAACAGTTGGTAATGCAGTAGAAAACGACGCAGGTATAACAGAATTCTCGATTTTCAATACGGCAGGTATAGAACAAGACTTAGAGAGCGTAAATTCCAATCAAGAAATCAATCTAATCGGCAAGATAAGGTTAGAGGACTTGGAAAGTGAATTCCCTGACCCTAATTCCTATAGGGTAATTATCGAGCAAAGAGGTATTGCAATCGAAGGAGAAAACACAGTCGTGGTTTGGAACGAAATCGCCAACAGAAGTGGTTTTATCGGCGGAAACATGAACTGGAATGTTAACTTTGGTTTGTTTGCATCTGGCGAGGAAACTTATCGATTAAGACTGGTGTCTTACGAAAATGGAGAATTAATCTGTCCTCCCGACATTTACCAACCTGATTCTACTTGCGCGATTAGTTTTGATGTTTCAATCGACATACTAGACCCGAAACTTGTAGCACTACAACTCTACAAGAGAGCGTATGGTACTGGAGATTCACAACTAGATTCGAACTGGAGAAATCTATTTGATGACTCATGGGCAGATTCGAGGGAGCAGCAAGCATTCAGAATTATCGCTAGTGATATCCCTAACCCCCCAGAAACAGCAAAATTACATGTGTGGGTCGAGTATGATGATGACGATAACTCAAATGGTATACCCGAGGCTGAAGAATATCAACAAATAGAAGTAACTAGCGACGGACAATCACCTAACGCAACATATGTTGGTCTTTACAATGATATGGCTAATGATGGTAGAAATGGGAGAGTCAGTCTGTGGGTTGAATCATTCGATTTGGCGGGTAATCCTATCGATGGGGGCGGTCCCGGTTTTGATGAAGACATTGTAACTTATGTTAACATGCCATCACAAAGCCCTTCCATAACTTCGTTCAGATACAGAGACAGTGGTGGAGAGTACTTCCTAGATAACATACCTACACTACCTCCGCTGGGAATAGGTTCTTGGAATAAGACCATGTTTGCTGGCAATGTATATCACTTAATGCTTGAAGGTCAAGATGGAAATGGATGGAGAGATGTTGAATATATTGAGATTGATTTAGGAATAGATGAAGTTGGCTACACAGGATCAAAAATCATGTATTATCCTAGAAATAACACTGCATGGACAGATAGCACATTCTATTCTATTGTTACTGATGAAGACGGCGAACCCATGACAACCATACGAACCCTTGATGGGAATCTACTATTCGATCCTTTTACCTCAGAATTTAAGATTGATATTCCGATTTCAATAAATTGGGGATTGCCATTTGAAGGTGAATATACCCCAACCTATTCAATTAAAGATTTGACTGGAAGTCCAAGAGATAACGCTGGTCAGTTACCCTCATGGATATATGCCGATGACATGAGATTAGACGTTCGTTCTGACACAGAAAGTGACGGCATGTTATCACCAACCTTCGTCGACTTATTCGAACCAATAGCACCGGATGTTAGAAAAGGATCGGTCTATCCAGGTGATGAGGTATTATTCTCTGGGCAGTACTCATTCACCTCCGGAATGCTTGATGGTGTTTTCATTAATCCAGAGATTCCTTTGACGATGGAAATTACCAGACAAGAAGCGTTTAGAGATGCTGAAAAAGGCTACAGTCCAGTCGATGAGGAAATAACACTCCACGAATTTGATGGCGGAAAATTCGACATCGAAATAAAGGTTCCTGGTTTCCAAAATGAGTACACTTACACATTTAGACTGATTAATCTGCCAGTTGGGGCAGAGGATTTGACTACAGCTGCCTGTTTTGGTTCAACCCTTTACGGATGTGGTCAATTTACCATCAAGGTCGATAGTGAGCCACCACAAGCAGTATTGAATTCTTGGAACGCTGAAAGGGGTGAGCTACCGGATACTGACAATACCAGATTCCTACTTGGAAACATGCCGACTTCAACATACAGGTGTGTAGACTTATCGTTGCTAATCAATGAGAAGGGTTCATTATTCGAAGATGAAGTATCAATCAAGTGGAAGTACTTCCTCGGCGATCCATCAGATGGAGTTGCTTGGAGTGTTTATCAACTCAACTTTGGTAATGAACCGCTTAGTACGGACGTAGAACTAACACCAGTTGGTATTGGAGTAACCGAAGCAGTGGCAAATTGTGTTGATTTGTGGCCTATTGTCGAAGGACAGTTTGATGTAACTGAGTCAGATTTAGCACAAGCTGCAGTCAATCTCGTAATCTGGGTTGAAGCGGTTG
>CAYPPO010000064.1:0-4927 GCA_964412625.1 uncultured Candidatus Poseidoniales archaeon | reverse complement strand
CCGGGAATCCGGGACCTCTCGCTCGAGGCTGACTTACAGTCGCGCATTGATGATGGACACCGTGTCTATGTTATCGGCGATGTTCATGGCCATCTAGCCACCTTTAGAGCCCTGCTTCACCGACTCAACTTACGCAAGGAAGACCGGGTCGTCTGCTTAGGCGATATGATTGATCGAGGACCTAATTCCGCCGGGGTGATGAAACTTATTCGCAGTGATGAGCGAATCATCTGTATCAAAGGCAACCATGAGCATATGGCACTACAAAGCATCACTGAGGATGGCCGAGTGGAATTGTGGCAACCTTGGATGCAGCGTGGAGGCAAATCCTGCTGGGCATCATACATTATTCAGGCAGAAGGCGACCTATACCAAGCCAAGCGTGATTTCCTAAGTGACATGCGCTGGATTGACCGATTACCGACACAGATTGTGCTGGATAAATTCCGCTTGGTACATGCTGGATATGACCCAAGGATGGCCCTTGATTCACAGGGTGACAAAGAGTTACTGTGGATTCGCAAGATTTGGTATCGTCACGACAAGCCAGTCGATGAACAAAGAACCGTATTCTTTGGCCACACAACTACGCTAAAGCTAGGAGCGCCAAAAGGCGGATATGTCGCCAGATCAAAATTCTCCTTATCTGATGGTAGCCCGGCATGGGTCGCCATGGATACAGGTGCATATAACCACGTAAATCCCGGTTTAGCGGCAGTTAAACTAGGCAATTTCAAAGTGGTCAAACAGGCCACTTTAAGAGAAGACCGTTGGTTTGACAGGGAGAAAAAACCATCTCGCTACCTAGCAAAAATTCGCCAGCGAGCCAAACGTTGGAAGCTGCCAAACAATCGAAAAGAGTCTAAGATAGCAGACAGCTTTGGTTTGAAAGTACTCCGGCAGAGAACTAAACGTAACATTCTCGCTGAGGATAAGGCAAGAGAAAGTATCAACCGAATGGGAATGTTGATCCCGTCAATTGATGGTTACAAAAAAGCTCAACAGCATAGACCATTTACTTGGCGCAGAATAACTAAGCGTGCCAAGCGTAGCAAAGCATTAGAATTTGATATTAGTAACGAATGGCAACATAATGGACGTGTGATAAGACTTGGCCCCGGTACTGAGCGAAACCGGGAGCGCCCTCATCTGCCCGGGCCACATTGTTTCAGTTTTTATCGCAGCAAACAGAGAAATTCTGTATTGGAAGTTATTGAAACTATCGATAATAAACAACTCATAACTTAAGTAAAAAGGGCACTTTTTCATTATTTTCGCCGAAAAGCGGCGTATATTTGTTGTTTAATCCCTGAAACCATACCTTTATTACCTTCGAGGCTGATGGCTTATCATGGAGAGCCAACCAAACAAAACCGCCAGCAAGGCGCCTCCTAAGGTTACCTTTGAGAGAGCGCTAGAACGAGTAAGAAGTCAAATCGAAATTCGTAATGACATAATGCGCGCCTCATTGGAGACTGCACTACGACTGCAAGAAGGTCGTGGTTCATTCATGCTGTATGGATTTTAACCGGAAGTATTGATTCAACCAACCAAGTCCACTGCTCATGGAGGGACTAGCGTGGGAAGCAATTCTTGCCGCAGGCACCTTCTTTTTCCTTGGAGCGATCTCACCAGGCCCAAGCGTTATGGTAGTGATTAGGAATACTATAGTTGGGGGCAGATCACAAGGGGTAGCCTGTGCCATAGGCCACGGAATCGGTTTTGGCATCTATGCGGTAAGTGCGGTTTTTGGTCTAATTGTATTACTGGAAAATGCGCCAGATGCCTTCCTAATCCTGCAATTAATTGGCGTTGGATTACTAACTTGGTATGGTTACTTGATGTGGAATGATGAGGTCAATTTAGAGGAGAAGCAAGAGATAGATGAAGGAAAAATTAGGCGACAAGGATTCATTGAAGGTTTCTCAATCGCCTTCTTTAATCCCAAAATAGCCCTGTTTTTAGTCGCAGTTCTAGCACAAGTACTCGAACCAGGCATGGGCATGGGAACAAAATTGGTCATTGGTTTACTGGGCATGAGTATCGATATGGGTTGGTATGTATTTGTCGCATTAGCCTTGACGGGCACTGGTGCAGTTGACTGGTTACGGGTCAAAGGCGTGCTGATTTATCGCGTCACTGCGATTGCATTGTGGCTATTTGCGGCGTCGGTTGTGGTGACGTTGATTTGATCACTTTTGGCACCGAGGGCACCAAAACGTCGAGCGATTGGACTGTACAATTCGCTCGATAGTACCACCACATCCAGCTTTCAAACAGGGTTCATCCTCCCGACCATAAATCGTGAAGTGATGTGAAAAGTAGCCTAAGTTGCCTTCGACATCAGCGAAATCATTGAGTGTTGAGCCACCTGCTGCAATCGCTTTGTTGAGAACAATCTTGACCTCACTCACTAGTCTCTCAAGAGCCTTGGTTGGCTTGCCGTTCTTGGTGACTAATTTGGCGGCCAACTTAGTTGGTGAAATACCAGAATTATGCAATGCTTCACAGGCATAGATATTTCCAACTCCCACGACAAATCTCTGATCTAGCAAGGTGGTCTTGATTGGCGAGCGCTTGCCTCTACATCTATCGGCGGCAATTTGCGCATTCCAATCATCAAATGGTTCGGGTCCAAGTACCTCAAGTAGCGGTTCTATTGCCTCTTCTGCACGATGAAATAATTTGACTATCCCAAAGCGTCGTGGGTCAGTATAAACCGAGATTGAACCATCGGTAAATCGTATCTCCATGTGGTCATGGCGACCCTCAAAGCCGGTTTTTTCGCCAAACGACGATTTGTTATCCGGACCAGTGAGGTCGTATTGATTGACCTTTTGGGCATCAAAGATTGTGTATTTACCGGACATCCCCAAGTGAGAAAGGAATACTAAATCACTATCCGTATCGATTAATAGATACTTAGCCCGCCTTCTAATTCCTGTAATAGTTTGACCCTCTAATTGTTGAGCGAAGTTTTCTGGGAAAGGATAGCGAAGGTTTGGGCGGCGTAAAATAACCTTCGATACCGTCTTGCCAATCCATGCTTTGGATAAGCCGGTCTTGACGGTTTCAACCTCTGGTAACTCGGGCATGAACTACTCAACACGACGAGTCACAAAAAGAACATGGTTGTCTTCATAACCGGTTAATTTGATACTTTCTTCAACCGCAAAGCCATTTTCCACCAACTGCTCCTCAACTTTGCCAAACAACGCATCCTCACCCTCGCCGGTCCATCGCTCACTAGCGGCTTTGAGGGACAACAGACCAATGCCGTCAATATTCAAAAATCGACGGCAGGCTCCAATAAAAATCTCCACTTGTCCTGATTGGGCTACATCTTGGAATAACCAATTTACTTTACGAGGCAGTAACACCCCCCATGCAGAATGTTTGCGAGCATCGCCAAGCACTGGCACTAAGCCAGGTCTTGTTTCGGCCAAGTGAGTCAAATCTCTTAGGCACCTAGGTGCTAGATCAACGGCTATAATTCTGCCACCTAGGTCATTATCCGACCCACATAAATGGTCGTGTAAATGACTAATTGAAGTCCCATGCCCGGCTCCCAAATACAGTACGGTAGAGCCTTCCTCCGGCAGCAACAGCGATTTGTCACGCTTGGTACGCATTATTCCGGCACCTAATTTTGAGCGACTTGGGTCCCATCTGCGATACTCTGTTCCGCTGAAATTACGTAATGATTCACCGTAAACAGCTACACCAACATCAGCATTCTCGCTCCACAAAGCTCGGCCTTCAAGGCGAATCGCCCACGATAACATGTCGTAGCGATTGCCTCGGTTTTTACCCAGATTAACACCTACCTTTGTCGGCGTTTTGGCTTCGTATTAGCAGCCTTTATCGATTCAATTTTCTGGTCTATCTCATCAACCATCGATTGACTCCATGGCTCGCCTTCAAAAGCATCAACTTTCGCCGCTATACTGGCTTTAGCAGCGATAGTGCGAGCAATCTTGCCCCGAACCCACCTTGGAGAGCGGGAAATCCATGGATGCATGAAGATATGGCCGTGTTTTGGTGGTGCCGCTCCCGTCTTGAGATGATTGAAGAAGGCCTTTTCCGCACCAAGAACTTGTACTGTTCCGGCAGGTAGCCTAGCAAGTCTCATTCTCCCGTGAGCCTCAACACATAATCTAGCGGCCAGAAGTGGTCCAAGCATAATTGATAATGATGGCAAATGAGATTCTGACAATTCTCTAATCGCATTTTCCAAACGGTCTAATTTACCTCTAAATGTTGCAGTCGACTCACCCCACTCTCGCAGGGTTTTCCATTCGGATTTGGATGGACCCTTTTCTGGCATTGAAACTGATAACTTGTTAGCCAAGGTAGCCAAAGAATCAGCTTCGCCAACCAGCTTCGGTAAACTAGAACGGTCCTTGCCGAATCTAACCTCTGGCAGGAATAGGCCCACCCATTCGACCAGTCTCGCTTCCATTGTCAGGAATGTTGCACGCATTTCATCACTGGCGCGCAGTAGGTGTTCCAATCTTTTGTCTGGGTCACCTGCTGCCAATGCAACGCCCTGCCTAGCCATTTCTGTTGCCGCCTTATCGGCAGCTTGCAGTGCCTCATCTGTTGGCAGAGGCCAATCGGCATTGGGGAGTTGTGCATCGCCGTGGATTAGGGGTTTAGCATCTGGAAATCGCTCATGTAACAACATTGCTTCTTGTGTTAGCCCACCATTTGCGATACAATGTAGTCTTTCAATCAACGCTCTTTGATCGAAAAACCCATCCCAAACTGCCTGATCGTGGATGATTCCATCATCATCAGCAACCGCTGCTGCCTGCCAATCATACCACAGCCACATAGTTTAACGCAAACCGGTTGAGGTTTTCACGCTTACCACCAAAAGATATCATCTGCTAATCGTAAAGTTACCTAATATCAGTAATTTAAC
>CAYPPO010000063.1:0-5008 GCA_964412625.1 uncultured Candidatus Poseidoniales archaeon | reverse complement strand
CATGCAGAGTGCAAATAGAGCTAAGATTACGCTAAATGGCGGCTACTGTTCAAGTTGTTTGAGGCTAGAAAAAGCATCGATTGACGCAAGTGGTCGATGTCCAGACTGTGCTTGTATGCACTTCGCCATCGATTAGTCACTCTTCTTCCGATGCTACTCTTGGTGGGGTGAAAATTCCCCAATCTTCCAAAATGTCACAAGGCCCTGGCAAAACTGCTAAAATCTCATCAGTGGAAATCCCAGTATTTTTGTAAATTCTATTGGCAAGCTTATCCTTCTTTGTAATTCCAGGGCTCAATATCGCATGCCTTGAACAAATATTACGTATTACTGCTGGCGTGCCACTCATCAACAATGGTACGCCATTTATGGCAATAATACCAATGCCTAATCTTACGTCTAAATCTCTAAACCACTGACGCTGCCCTCTAACTATGAATGCCCCTTTACCGACATATTCTCCGGTTTGTGCAGTCTTCGAAACCTGAGCTGGTTTGACGGCAAATACTGTCCCGTGACCTCCACCGCTGGCCCATGCTCGACTCCAGCAAAGCGCTAAAGTTGCAGCCTCGGTTAATTTATCATCATTCAAGCGCTCATCGCCAAGTTTGTCAACCAACTTGAATGTCGGAATATCGTCTGGAATATGGCTAGGTCTATGTTCATCAATAACGAATCCTTGTGATGCTCTTAGGCTGCAACTCGGAGCGCCGTGTATATCTGCATGGAGATACATATCCGAGCCGGAAAGATGTTTTTTGACAATTGCATCGTTACCCTTAGCGTCTTTACCGCCGACTAACAAATGTCCGCCGGTGGTCATCGACCACCGATGATTTTCAAACCACAACCGCTTGCTCCGCTTTACTTTACTAAGTCGGCCACTTTCCTTGGCTTTGACCTCTTTCTTTTTTGCCCGCTTAAGATAGACTTTGGTTTCTTCTAAAGCATCAGTAGCACCTTTGGTTTTGGCTTTCTGTTTGCGTGCAGTTGCAAAAAAGTGCTGCGCATTCTGATGCACAGTCTCATCCAACCTTAGCACTGCTTGCATACCTTTGGGTTCCCCTGCATCGTTAGGTAATATTGTTGTGAAAGTCCGATCTGCTGGATTCATCGAGACTATCCAAGGAATCTGTTTGGCCATCCTTTGGGTTTCTTTCCAGCCATTTTTCTCAATTGATTCTTTGATCTGAGCAAGCAGGCTTTCGACATGTGTCCAATTATTTTGAATCGTGTGGCCAATCAACTGTTGCTTCTCGATTTTTTGTGCGAATCCAGATAATGCCTTTTCCTGCTGTGCCTGTCGTCGCTCTAATTTTTCTACTTCCGTCGAGAATCCCCGGCCAGGTGATGCAATGTCTAGCTTTTCTGCCTCGCGTCGCGCAAGAGCTCCGGCATCGTGGAAACCTTGCCAGGCATCAACGGCTTGACATAAATTATCAAATTCGATAACAGCCTTGCCCTGATGGGCTGGAAGCAGGGTAGGAGACGCCTCATTAGCATACTGTTGGAGGAACTTATCTCGTTCCGCTCCATCTACCTGCTGATTGGCTAGTTCTTGCAGTTCCTCAACGCTATGGTCTCCCTTTGACTTTAGAATAAGGTAGCCTTTAGCATCGTTAGCAAGACCTTCTAGTAAAAGCATGAGGGCAGAATGTACTTTCTTGACTTCAACATCTGAGGTTGCTAAATTTGGTTTGTAGCCGGCTAATGAGCAAACTGCGTTAGCGTGAGTGCTACCAAGATTTGCTTTACCGCCAAGAGTAGCAACTAGATCACGGTCTGAATTGTCAAAGATATCCTGTAGTGCTTTCTCATCTAAATCGTGAGGGTCTGAAGCAGGCGGCGGAGGTGAATATTCCACCCCTTTTTTCAAGACACGGCCGGAGTACTTAGCGTGAGTCAATGGTTGAATGATGATACCATCACTGTCAACAAGGATAATGTTGCCCTCCCTAAAGACCTCGACGTAAAGTTGCATTTCACCGAATTTTGTATCAAAGACAAACGCCAAAACACGGTCAAAACCCAGTTGCCTGACTGCAGTCATGCGGGCGTTTTTGAGATATTTGCGCAAAACCATAGCAAATGGGGGTGGAGTTTGTGGCATTGGACGGTCGCGATTAGAAGTGTATATTCTTGAACCTCTAACAATGACTAAATCAAATTGGTTACTTTCTTTGGGATTTATTCGCAACACTATTTGCTCATAGTGCGGCATGTATGATTTCTTGACATAAGCGCCAATATATTGGTTCAATTCACCAACGATAGCTCGCAAGTCAAACCCGCTCATATTGGCTTTCATATTACCGCCTCATGTTACTGTATAATTCTCGCTTATTGAAATCTACTTGAAACTTAACAAAACCTTGCCGATGTTCTTAGCGTCGTGAATGTGCTGATGTGCCTTCGCGGCATCCTCGACGGCAAATACTGAATCAATTACTGGATCAAGCACTCCCTGATTAATTCCGTCAATTATGCGATGGAGTTGCTCGGCAATTACTGCTTCATCATTCCATGTTCCCATGTGAACGCCGAAAACCCCTTGGTTGCGCGACATCATTTTCAGAGGGTCAAGTTTTGGCGTTTTCCGCCAAGCAAAATATGCTTTGAGTAGTGAACGCTTCGAGGTTGGGGCTGCGGCCGACATTCCGAATGAGTAAACTTTGCCACCCATGGCTAAAACTTTCAGACTTCGCTTAAGATTCTCTCCACTAATCGGGTCTAAAATATGGTCAACTCCCCTGCCATCGGTTTCTTGCTTGATAATTTCAACAAAATCTTGGCGATGTCTGTCGATTGGGATACCACCGTATCGCTCGATGATATCGGCCTTATGACCTGAAGCAGTAGCCCAAACCTTGCTCACTCCAGCCCACTGGCACAGTTGTAAGGCAGCAGTGCCAACTCCTCCGGCACCACCATGAATCAATACGGTATCGGTTGCTTTTAGATTGCCCAAATGATGTAACATATGGTGTGCGGTGATGTAGATGACTGGCATTGCTGCTGCCTTCTGTAAAGACATTTCATCCGGTAATGCAATCACGCGGGAAGTGGCTGCAATAACGTGGCTAGCCTGACCACCGTTTGGCATTGCTGCAACCACCCTTTGACCTAGCTCAAACCCTGTTACTCCTTTACCGAGTGAGTGAATTGTTCCGCTCACTTCATAGCCGGGAGTAAAGGGAAAAGGTGGTCGTGGTCGATACAAACCAAGTCTCATCAAAGTGTCAGCAAAATTGATTCCAGCATAGTGAACCTCAATACAAATTTCACCATCATTAGGTTTAGGCATTGGCATTTCAATGACGTCAAGAACCGATGGTGAACCGGCTTTGGAGATGACTAATCTTCGAGGCATGGGGGTGCTAGAGGATGTTATCAATCAATGCTTGCATGCCAGTTGCCACTTGCGTCAGTAGTTACCTTATTGCGCCTTTGGTGGGATAGAAGATGTGCCAAAGTCTGGTCCTTAGCCAATCCTGGGTGGGCATTGGGCGTGTCAGCATAGGCTGCTACTGCTATGTCAGAAAGTTCGCTGTAGCCATCTTTAACCGCCTGCAATACTTGGTGATGCCTAGCGCTTCTGTGTTGAATATAGTGATTGAGTTTGTGCTGCGGAAGAGCAATCACTGGCCCATGACTGGGGAATAGTAGGTTAGGTTGGAGCATTTTAAGATTGGCCAATTCCTCAATGTATAAATCCATGTCACCGGTTGCTGGCGGGATAAGAATGGTACCAAATCCTGCTACCATGTCACCAGCAAGCAGACCCGCCTCACCAGCAAAGCATAGATGACCGGGGTGGTGGCCGTTGGTTTCGATTACCTGCCATTGTTGTTTACCAAGCTGCAATAACTCACCGTCGGTCAAGATTCTATCACAGTGCACTTGACTGGACGTGAATTCACTACCCCAAATAGGCAAATCAAAGGCTTCATTCAACAATTCTGAATCACCAATGTGATCGCCGTGCGAGTGGGTGTAGGCGATAGCAACTGCGCTACCACTATGCCGCTGTACCGCAGCAACCAAATTTTCCATGTCCTCTCGATATCGCACAGCAGGGTCTACAATAATGAAATCACCTTCAGGGTCGCCAAGTAAGTAACAATTGGTGTGATCAGCTGGCGGTAGAGTAACGGTTCTAATGGGAACTACTTCTACCCCGTAAGCAAACAAAATCGACTGCCGCCCCGGCTGGCGCTGGGATATGTTAGTTGCAGCCTCGACGATATCCCCTTCGGTAAATTGCAATATCCTCTCAAATTCCATCAATACGGAAATAACTGGCGGTGCGACCTTAATCTCGTGGCGTGACCAACGCTCTAGTATCTGTTGTGGCGAGGCCCACATAACTTCATCAAATTCAGTCTGCGGCTCTAAATCAAATTCCGGTACACTTTGCCAGTCGCCACAGTGAAAATGAATAAACGCGTTATCAAACTGAATTGGTCCAAATGGTGGAGTAATCCTATGGCCAAGAATTCTGATATTGTCAACATTGACTGGAATGTTACAATCCTCAGCATGAGGTAACCAATTAGCTTTATCTTTGATTACATCAAATCTTGCTCCCTCATCTATAGAAATTACGTGATCGCCGTTTGGTGCCACGCCTAACTCTTCGCACGTTTCACGCAGTATGCAAGCTATCGCTTTGCCATGTTCAATATCAAGGACTGAAAATGACTCGACTGCCGCACCGTCTACTCTCGATACGCCGCCACCAGTAAATGCCCAGTAGCCAGGGAATGCAGCCATAGTCTCACTGCGCAGACCGAGCAGCACTTCCGGGCCGTCAGGGCCGTCCCTAGTTAGCGTCATTGTCGCAGTTGGCCGAGGTGGTTTGCGAACGAACTTTGCCAGGTCAACGCCTGCAGGTAACTCGGCCATGACCCAGCCTCAAGGCTTAGGGGTTTGAACTCTTGTGAGTCGGGACATATTTTATCAACATCAAAGAGGGCTATACAATGAGGGGTCTAGATTTGAAGGATGT
>CAYPPO010000062.1:0-5184 GCA_964412625.1 uncultured Candidatus Poseidoniales archaeon | reverse complement strand
ACACAAGGAGTCCCCTTTGACATACTAGAATCACAGAATTTGTAGGGAATATCAACATATAGCATTAATTTTCATCGGTATTTGTGCTATTGATAGTAACAGAATTAGAATGATTCCGCTTGCCTAAAACCCAGATGGTAACAAATATCAAAAGCGGAATTAAATTGCAAATAACTAAACCTATACCATTTGCAAGATTCCAGGAATCCTGGTCCAATGGAGTTGAAACTTCACCAGAGTAATCACCTTGTCCAGAATCAAATTCTCCGCCTCCCTGTGTGTAGATGTTTAGTGCAACTGAATTCAAGACGGGAGGTCCAATGAGAACAAGAAGGCCCAAGGCTACGGCCAATGCCAATGCAAATGGTTTCTCAATATCACCCTTTCTTGCGGCAAATATGAATGGAATGATACCCAGCAAGCCCACAACAATCATCCATTCATTCATTGGATTCCCATCAATGGAAAATCCAAACTGTGGACCCATGTAGTGATATGTCAAGAATCCGAGGTAAAGAGCCGCAAGAAAAGCCGTCGCTAGAACCCACATTGCCCAAAGGCATCGCCGAACAAATGAGGATGTGGTTCGGACGATGCCCCACGGGGCAAGAAGCAGTGTTGCAATCGCCAATACCCTTCCAATGACCAAGATTGTGTCATCGTAATGGGCGTTTATAAACACGGCTAAAACAACGCTTTTTCAATGTCAAATATTATCTCATTGTTGCTTCCGTTGAATAATGATTGCAACGCCTAACAAGCAAATTAATGTCGACAGGAAGCCAAAGCCTGGCAAGAAACCACTGTCGTCATCCTTGGGATCCGCTGCGGATTTTACTAACATATCAAAGCAAGTCGAACCTATGAAGAGATTACCCCCTGAATCTGACATGCGTGCGTTCACACAGTATTCGCTAGCGTCTAATTGCTCGAGAGTTTCTTTCCAACTGTCCTGTTCCATGTTGGGCCCTGTGCGATAGGTGAAAGTCGATACTGGTTGATTAACTTGAGGCGATACACCAATTCTAACTAACCTGACCTCAACATCATAACCATAAGCAACAATCAAGCAGTTAGCATTAGTTGTTAACATTACATCATCACCAGTAGAATATGATTGCTGGTCAGTTGTAACTTCTATGGTTGTCATAGACAAATCTTCACCGCAAACATCCTGTGGAGATGGTGCTGTTTTCCATGCCTGTATCTGTTCATCAACACAATTTTTGAAATCGTCATCACTGCATGCTACCTCGAACTTGACAGAATCCTGTCCTTCCTTAATTGCTGTCCCGGGCCATGAGTTATCTGCGCTTCCATCATCTGTTCCCGAAGAACCTGCTCTTGAGCCGTAGAGTGAATACACAGCTTGTCCCCACCTTGCGAGATCATCCCATGTTGTACCAGGTGTGATATCATTAATCAGTAGTTTCGACCTATCCACAAGTCTGTGGAAGAAGTTTCCTGGGGCTCTGCCGTTTTCTGCCTTATCCCAGTAAAAATCACTAGCAAAGTATGAGGTATGTAGTTGATTTAACACCACTATTAAATCATGATTTCCGGATTCTACCAAGTCGCGGTATTCGTCGGATTTGAATACTGCATTCATGTGACCTTCAAATGCTACAATATCTGGGTCACCACTTTCGATTGCTGACAAAACAAAACTATTCACATCACTCAGTATAGCATCCAACTCAGGATAGGCACTTTCACTGGTATGCAGGTAATGTGCAAGATCCGCAGCGGTTACTCCCCCTTCTCCATAATTGGAACTTATCTCTTCAAATTCAGACATCAACTCAGCGCGTACTTCCCTATGTGCAGAGATGTAATCTGCATTACCAGAATTAGTTACAATCATATCTAATTTGATTAAATTCTCACTCGCTCTACTGTCTACGAATGCAAAAATTCCCAGATCGGCTTCATTTTCATGAATTGTTGTAAGCATGTCATTATGCTCTTGACCTGCTATTATCCCATCTAAACAAGCGGCTAATTGAAATTTGTCTGGACACTCGTAACCTTCAAACCAGGGTTCTTTTATTGATGATAGAGAGGAGTCTACATCCGTTAAACGATTTGAAATACAATCTGCCAGTGCGTTCTTAGAGGCAACGTTATTTTCATTTGTTGTCAAAGAAATTTGGCAAATCTCTCCAGAGGTGAACGACAAACCACTTAGTGGAGCGACCATTGATTCTGCACTCTTTCTCGATTCTTTACCTGCATCCCAACATTGGCTTGCGCTGTCCCCATCAAGATTCATCATATTGCCTGCCCATCCGCATGCACCACCGACCCAATCCAGAACTTTCTTCCAAAATGGACCAACACGACCTAGACTTTCACCCCAATAAACATCACTTGCTTGGAATGTAGAATACATCAAGAACGCTGATTGCTTGTGTGGATGAGTACTATCTTCCTCAATGAAAGCCTGTGAAGAGAAAACTTCCTCAAAGAATACATCAAAATCTAATAATGTGGTATCATCATTAATTCCGTTGATTCTGTCTAGTAGGTCAGTTAGCCATTGCATTGTCGTACAGTTCAGAGAACAATAGGATTGAACCTGTTCAATCTGTCTAATTGCGGACCTTTTGATATCTTCGTATGTATACTCATCTCCTGTTTTTTCTTTCCAGAAATCTCTCTCAGAATCGATGAAATCACTTCTCTCTGAGAGATACTGGCTGATAAGTTCATCGTCACCCGTGTTTAACATGATTAAATCCATATTACTTACAACATCATTTACAAACTCATCACTTGTACCACCATATGAATTCCACCTATCCAGTGAATATGTGGACATTCCACCAAACTCGATAGAACTTGTAGAAATCTCATCTAAGACTCGATTGTGGAAAACACCAGCCTTCATTGAATTTACACAGATGATGATACTGTCTGCGTCCTTTAATGGACAATAGTCATCTCCATCCCAGATTTCGTTGAATTCAGACATACCGGAGTTTTCGTTCAATATATTTCTCACGCTGCAGTCGAGCCAAGATTCTTGGGCGCACATTTGGGTTTCTCCGAAACTTAGTGGATCTCCACCAATCACATGGCCACCGCCACCTGGATTTGCAATCCCATGACCAACAGAGTGAGATGCACCATCCATCATATCTTGATTGTCGGTAGCGTCTCCTATGGCATAAGAAATAGCGTCAAAGCCTCCTTTTACTATCTTCCAAATCAATTTCAATTTATCCCAACCATCTCCTCGTTCAACTGGCTCCTCCGAAAAGATAGGAAGGCCGCAACAGTCTTTAGCACCTAGCTCTGCCATAAGGTCTCCAGGGTTATTCCAAAACCAGTAACTAGCATAGAATACCGAAACCAGCTTTACATTAAACTCATCTGCATTTCCAGAAAGATGCTCTAACATTGCAGTTTCAAAGTTCTCAAATGTTAATCCATCAACATCTGCATCGTTGAAAAAATTGACTAGCCATGATAGACTATCTATCTGCGCTTCGCATGTTGTTGTCTCTTCATCAGACCTCATGTCTTGACAGCTTTCTCTCGAGACATCAAGCATGGATTGCATTTCCAATGAAACAAATTGAGGTATTTCCATTTGCTCTGTATCGACTTCGGATATTGCATCTTCATAATTCAACTGAATTGCATGGTAGGTAGTTCTGTATTCGCTCCAATGATGTATTACTTCCTTGTTACCAGTGAAGGCAACAATTGCGTCCATATGAACCATCTCATCGTTAGCCCCCCCTGGAAGGTTTCTTATCTTCAAATTGGTTGAACTATCAACTAAAATATCAAGATATGAGTTGTGTGACTCACCCTCTAAATAAGATGTGTCGCAAATCTCTTGAGTGGAATATGATAGGCAGTCCCACGCCCAACTTACTACCCCCATTTCTACTGGCTCACTTGGTTCGTCAACCATGTTCGTATTTTGTTCATCTTCTAATAATACACTATTTGTTGCTGTTTCCGAGTATAAGTATCCGGACATTGTTGATAATATCATGACAGTAACTAACATTACAGCGGTGTTTTGCACATTTCCCATGAGGATTCTAGTGAGTTTCAACAAATAAACTTTAATGAGGATAAGCTGCGAAGATAGTATCGAATTAATTTACCAAGTACATTGATATAATTCGTCCAATATTTATTACTCTGATTACTGGAATCATGAAATTCTAGGATTCATCAATAGAAACTGTGAGCAAAGAATATATGCAATCTTTGTCACAGAATTAATCACCCAGAATATGCTTTTGGGGGGTTTGGAGAAAATGAAGAAAAATATAGCGATTTTATTGATGTTGTTAATGCTAGCGACCCCTATTGCAGGTTGTATGTCAAACGATGCAGATCCTGTTGTAGAGACTAAAGAAATAACCGATTCAGATGGTGACGGAGTTCCAGACACCATTGATAATTGTCCAGATCTATTCAATCCAGAACAATTTACTGGACCTGCTGGTTATGAATGCTCAGAAGATGAATTGCGTTCTCAAATAAATCCGCCAATAGTCATGCCTCGCTCGGGCGGAGGCAACCAAGTTACTGATTTACAAATCGCTCCTTCTTCCTTCATTTATGATTTACAAGACACTATTGAAGCTTCGTTCATTGGAACATGGTTTTGGTGGCAGAATCAAAACAATGTTTGGAGGCCGCCAAACGTTGATGTTGCAATTCACCTCGAGGACTCCCAAGGTAATTCCGTCTACCAGAACGTTATTGCATTCTCAGGCATGTCTGTTGCCTTAGATAGTCATTCACCAAATGACCCAACTATTGGAAAGAGAATTTGGGATGAAACCGGACCTGCCCACCCTATCTTTGGCTTTTCAAACGGTCTTGATTTTTCAGCATCCACTCTTGGATTAGGCATATTCTGTTGGGTTGGGAGCTTGTCAGCACAGATTGATATTGCAGGACAATACCATACAACTGGAGCTCACTACACTCAGTATGAGGATGCAAGCGCTACGGAGTGCTTTGAAATTGTTCAAAATATCAACAACAGCACTCCGGTTTCAATTCCAAACGATGATGTGACGCTGTGCGATTCAAATTCAACGATGTACACTGATGTTTATTCAACCAATTTATCAAACATGGCTGCGGTGGGGAGGCTTCAATCAACCTATTCAACTAATGATTTTCATACAGCGCCATGGTTTACTGTCG
>CAYPPO010000061.1:0-5307 GCA_964412625.1 uncultured Candidatus Poseidoniales archaeon | reverse complement strand
CCATTGAGAATGTTGTTGAAAACGAATCAGACCCTAACTATGTCCGTCGAAACGTACTGGTCAAGGGAGCAATAATCGAAACCGATCAAGGTCGTGTTCGAGTAACCTCACGTCCTGGGAAGGACGGTGTCATCAACGGCGTGCTAATCGAGTGAACGTAAGTAGCGTTCCTTGCGCTAAGGTGAGATAATGGACCACAACCCAGACCGAATCTGTGTCTGGCCGGGTTACTTTGATGCCAAAACCTCAAGACGCGGTGGCCGACGCGTTCCCCGAGATTCCTCAGTGGTTAAACCCGATCTCGAGGGTTTATTTTACGCAGCCCGCAAAGTTGGCCTGAGAAAAATCAAGCGAGAAGAGTCAATTTCCCATCCAAATAGACCCTATGGCAAAGAAGGCAGATTATGGGTCTCAAGTTCTGGCGCTAAGCAATCAATCGGTGCCAGCAACAAAGAAGAGGTGCTACAAATGATTGGCGCCGAGTGGCGACAGATGCAAAAAGATGCTAAAGCGAACGAAGCTCAAAGGGTTGCTGAAGGTCCAAAAGCAGGCGATAAGCGTGGGCGTTCACAACGTAAATCTCGCGGACATAGTGGTAATCAGAAGCAACGCTCAAGTTTCAAGAAGCGTTCAAGTTTCAAGAAGCGCTAATCATAGCGGGACTTCATGTAACCAACCGAAGATATCTTCCGCGGTTTCGTTTTGAATGCCGACGAGGTGATTGTATAATTTTTCAGTCATCGGGCCTGGTTTACCGTTGCCGTAGGTTGCCTTGACATCACCTTGAGTAATCGAGCCAATCGGTGAAATGACGGCCGCAGTACCACAGCAGAATGCTTCATCAGCACTCATAGCAAATTCAGCGGTTACTTTGGTTTCATGGACTTCAATTCCAGCATGCCGAGCCAACTGGATTATGCTGTCACGGGTTATTCCCGGTAGAATTGTCCCAGTTAATTCAGGTGTGTATAAGACGCCGTCCTTTACGCAGAAGAAATTAGCTGCACCGACTTCTTCGATACATGTATGGGTCTCAGCGTCTAGGTAAATTATCTCAGCATAGCCTTTTGCTTTCGCATCCTTGCTTGGCATCATACCAGGCGCATAGTTGCCAATTGCTTTCACACCTCCAGAGCCACCGGGTGCTGCTCGGTGATAAATATCTGAAATCAGTAAATCAATCGTTTTGACACCGCCTTTGAAATAGGGTCCAACCGGTGTTACATACACTAAGAATCGGTAAGATGGTGCGGGTGCAACTCCGAGAATAGGACCCGATCCCATCAATAACGGACGTACATACATTGCACCTCGCCCCATTGGCGGCAACCATCGCAGGTTTGCTTGAACACATTGTTCAACAGCATCGACGAAGATTGATTCAGGCACTGGTGGCATCTTGAGTCTGTCAGCGCCTCTTTGCATCCTCCGAGCGTTTTCTTCTGGTCTAAAGAATACTACTCGTCCTTTCGAGGTACGGTATGCTTTCATTCCTTCGAACAGACCTTGTCCGTAGTTGAGTACACCAGCCGCTGGAGAGATTTTCATGTCACCGTAGGGAATCAATTCGCCGGGCATCCACGCATCGTTGATATCAGTGTCAGTGATGTACATAGTGTCGGTTGGAGTTAATGAAAAAGTCAAACTGTCCCAGTCAATTTCCTCGCTCATAAAACACCCTCGGCAATTCTAGCCATAGAAATTCGGCTTTCAATCATTACTGTCAGTTGAAGGAGGAAAAAACCTCATTATGCAAGTAAATTTCATTTATTCTTTGTCTCGAGAATAAGTTATGGAAATTGAGAGTTTGTCACAGGAATTGTCGCAATTTCTCGATGAGGGGGGAATCTTGTTGGGCCTACCAATCGCTGGATTATCACTACTCTTATTTTTGGCAGGATACCGCCTATTGCCAATTGTGACCATGATTGTCGGCATCGCAATCGGTTATGTTTCATCGCCCTTGGTTTTACCAGTTGCTAGCGATCTTGGAATTGACCTTGACCCTTTACAAATCACCGCAATAATTTGTCTTGGTTGTGGCATAGTTTTGTCAGGTTTGGTCACCTTATCTGCTAGACTGTTAACCTCTGCATTCATATTCATCACATTTTCAACCGGAATTCAAACTCTGAATAATTACGGCTTCGATGTTGAAAGGAGTGAGTTATGGAGCGGCATTGCAGCACTATTTGCCCTGTTTTTTACCATGGGGATAAATAAAATTTTACCGGCGATTTTTGCTGCTGTATTTGCCGCTTACGGGTTTATTGTCGCAGGATTATTAATCACGGGGAATCAAGTTTCAACCTTCGAACCGGTTGAAGTGAAAACCTTCATCTTGATGTTACCAATCGTGGTCTTGTCAATCTTAATGCAAAATCATGACAAAGTAAAACAAGAGGAGAAGGCACTAGCCAAACATGAACCGGACGCTAAGACCAAAGAGGCACAACAACACTTCCTAAAATTATAAACGGATTTAAAACAAATCTTGATAACCTATAAATCCTGCGAATTGGTTATGTCTAGAAATTACTACAGGAGTAGAGAAGAAGATGCGGTTAGCCCAGTAATAGCCACAATATTGATGGTTGCTATTACAGTTGTTTTGGCCGGTACATTATACGTTTGGGCTGCAAGTCTAGCAGAATCCAACACCGATGGGTCTTTGAGCTTATACACCTTTGAAGCGAGAGAATCACCATCAAGCCCAACAGCGAATACTGACGACGGCTTGGCAATTCTGACCATGACTCGGGGAGAAGATACTTCGTGGTCTGTATTATCTGTACAATTGTCGGTTAATGGAGCGGCCTCGGTCGCCTGTGGAGTGCCGGGTCAGACTGATGGAAGTTGCGTTGTCGTCGACACATCGAATGACGTAGGCAGCTGGACGACTGGCGAAGATGTCACCGTGTTTGAAAACGGCGTGGATCTTTGCTCTGACGAAACCTGTGAAATGACCTTCTCAATATTCAACTTAAGAACCGGCCAGACTTTGGGTAAGACCAGTGCAGGTTCAGTGACAACTCCTGGAGACTACAGCCCACCAACAACCCCAAATCCAGGCCAGGGTGGTGATGACTCAGGCAATGACAATCAGGATGGCGGTGACAATAACGATAATGGCGATGATAATACCAACACTGAACAGTGCTCCTCCTCCAGCGAATGTATGCAAGGTGGCTACTGTCTTAACGGCGTTTGTGTGTATGACGACCAAGACATTGATGGTATTTCGGATGCGCAAGATAATTGCCCGCAAAACGCTAATGCAGACCAAGCAGACGCTGATCAAGATGGTACCGGTGATGCATGTGACGCAACACCCTATGGCCCGATGACAACATATTATGCCGATGCTGACGGAGATACCTACGGGGATGCCAACCAACCGACTGACGCTTACACACAGCCAGCTGGTTATGTAACTAACTCAGATGATTGTAACGACCAAGATGCGAACCTCAACTTACTAAACTCACTGGGTAATTGCGCTCCTGAACCAGCAACCAACACTTACTACAGAGATGCTGATGGCGATACTTATGGAGACATAACCCAAACCACCCAAGCGACAAGTCAACCAGCCGGTTATGTAACTAACTCAGATGATTGCGATGATACCGATTCAAACTTGAACTTGCTAAATTCCAATGGTGATTGTGCCCCGGAACCACAACCATCAGTTGTTGAAGCAATGACCCAGACATCTGTGGTGAATAGTGTAATGCAAAACGGTCACAAATATGTCTTCAACGATGGCACAATTTATGATGAAAATACACAATACGGCCTTGGCGATGGAACCTATACTTTTTCGAATATCGGAATAACTCATCCAATGGCAATACTCAATGCCGGGAAAGCCGCCGAAATCAGTTACACATCCAGTAACGACCCAATTGTCATTAAGGTAAGTGGTGGAACTTTCAGCGCCCCTTACTATGATTTTACGGATGCTGACGGCAATGTAATAGACATCTACAACGGAGACTTCGGTTTCATGCGTGGTCAAACCTATGTGTTTGAGGCAGACGGAATTTCATCAAGTCACCCGTTCAGAGTTTACAGCGATGGTTCATACTCCCAATCAATTTCGGGGGCTTCTTCGTCAATAACTGTATCAATCCCAACCGACCACAGTACTACGGCAGGCGACTTGTACTATGACTGTGCAGTTCACACAGCGATGAAAGGGAACATGCAAATACTCAACGCAGAGATAGACGGTACGAACTATGATTTCTATTATGGTGACATAACAGTTACTGTAACTGGAGACTTTGGCGTAGTGAGCGTTTACTGCCTATATCACGGTTACATGGGCGGACAAGATATTCTAGTCTATGGTAGCGAATACGAAATCGTTGATACAACTCCACCAGTCATTACCGTGCTAGGCAACAACCCAGAAACAGTCGAGGTTGGCTCAACTTACACCGATGCAGGCGCAACTGCGGATGGCGGTGAGACAGTTACGACCTCGGGTACGGTTGATACAAACACGGTCGGTGTTTACACTATAACCTACACTGCCACAGACAGCAGCAACAATCAAGCAACTGCAACTCGAACAGTCTATGTTGTCGATACAAATGCTCCAGTTATTACCGTCATTGGTGATAACCCGGCAACAGTCGAACTTGGCTCTACCTACACCGATGCAGGAGCAACTGCAGATGGCGGTGAAACAGTCACGACCTCAGGGACTGTCGATACAAACACCGTTGGTGTTTACACCATTACCTACACTGCCACTGATAGTAGCGGTAATCAAGGAATTACGACACGTACAGTAAACGTTGTTGACACAACTGCACCGGTAATCACAGTGCTTGGCAATGATCCTGAGACGGTGGAGGTTGGCTCAACCTATACCGATGCAGGGGCAACTGCTGACGGTGGTGAAACAGTGACAACCTCTGGAACGGTTGATACCAACACTGTTGGTGTTTACACCATAACATACACTGCAACAGACAGCAGCAACAATGTGGCAACAGCTACTCGAACAGTCGACGTCGTCGATACAACAGCACCAGTGATTACACTTGTTGGCAACAATCCGGTAGATGTTGAAGCTGCTACCACTTACACCGATGCAGGGGCTACTGCGCAAGACAATTACGATGGAGACATCACCAGCAGTATCACGACAACAAATAATATCGACATGAATACTGTTGGTACTTATTCAGTAATTTACAATGTAGCAGATGCAAACGGCAACAGTGCCGTGCCGCTGATTAGAACAGTCAATGTCGTTGACACAACAGCACCGGTAATCACAATTCTCGGTTC
>CAYPPO010000060.1:0-5471 GCA_964412625.1 uncultured Candidatus Poseidoniales archaeon | reverse complement strand
CGGCAACTGATGTATTCTTCGGTGGTTACGCTAACGGTCTAGCATACAGGCTAGGAACTGTCAATGGAGCACCAGGACAAATACCGCAATCGAACGCTATTCTAACCGCAACCGCTCTTGACGCAACAGGCGCAGCGGTATCAGGAGGAATAATCGGATCTGCAACCACTGATGCTAATGGTGAGACAACCGAATTACCTGTCATTACGGGAAATTATGCGGGAGACAACTATGCACATCAGCACGTCAGAGCATCTGGTGCTGCTGGATTCGGTGAAGCCCACCCAACACTTGCTGACGGGACACCTGCAACAACAGTTACTTTCCAAGCAGGACAAGCAGTAACGCCACCCGTGCCGTTTGACACTTTCACCATAGGAGATAGTGTTGATATTCGACTAACTCCACCACCAGTAACCTTTGATCATCCTAACATGAATTGTGCTTGGATGTCTATTTCTGACCCTAACGACCCAGACTACAGTGCACCGTTCCAAAACGCATATGACCCTATTAGAGATGCTTTCGTCTTCAAAGGATTCGACTTGGCTCTAGATGCCGACATGGCGATTGACGGATGTACAGTTATCCTTGAGGGATCTGAGTTAATCTTCCTACCAGCAAACTCTCCATCACTGACAATTTCTAATGGCGGAGTATTGATTATGGATGTGGATACTGATACAGGCGACTTACCTAAGATTAAAGGTGAAGGTGGGATTACAGACGCAGTTGATGTAACTGTTGGCAGCGGAGGAGTATTAGACGTGAACGCTGGTTCAATTAGCAACCTAGCACCAACTGCAACGAAGACTGGACTATTAATAATCAACCTAGGTGGTGTTCTAGACATGACTGGAGGTTCCACCATATCTGCACCAGATGTTACTGGACTAGGAAGTAACTTCCCAATTGTTCACGTAAATGGTGGAATATTCAATGCAGATACTGTCTCAATCTTTGCCGATGGGTCATCCGGTGCGGGTGTCTACTCAGAAAACGGAGTTGTCGAAGCAACTGCACTAACCGTCTCTAATGCAGAGACTGGTGTAGTTTCAGATTACGCTACAGTTATTCTAGACGATTACACCTCAACAGACAACACCAATGGGGTTTACTCAGTTGGTTCAATGTCACTACCAAACTACTACAGAAGTTTAACTCTTGAGAATGGCGGTGCTTGGTGGGCAAACGGATATGACTACACCATGCGGTGGGTCGGAAGTTTCCGACAAGCCTTCGACTGGCGAACTCACACCATCGATTTGACACCACACATTGGGGACACTGATTACATGCAACCTCAACTTAGAATGACCTATGAAGGAACTTACGACCATCCGATATTAGGAGGATATCATCCATTCGCACAACTGGACAATTTGCAGGTTGTAATGGAAGATACATCTGGAAACCAGTGGATTGTTGATGATTCATCCGATGTTGGTTATTATCCATACAGTGCTAATGACCCGGCTTCAGGTACTAGTGCCGCCACATACGCTGGTGGCGTTGGCGGTGTACCACAATGGGATTGTTCCTATTCTGCAATAAGCCGCAGCCCATACAACAGCTTCGGTACAGCAGGACCTGACACGACTGCTTTCGCTACAGGTGCAGGAGATTCAATGGGTGAATTATACGGTGTCACTGGATATGGATACCCAGAAGAATTTGGGTTTAGATATACACAAGGTACCAAAGGCAGCTACACAAGTGATCAAAGTCCAATGATGTATTGGGGTGTTGATCACGTAACAAGTTGGCTTTACCCTCTATATTGGTTCATTACAACACCTGGATCACAGAATGTTGCAAATTACGGCCCAGGTCTCGATGTCTGCGACATCTTTGCGTGGGTTGATGGTTCAACACTTCTCGGTACAAACGTGGACTTAGAGTTCCCAATCATTGATCTTACAGATCCATCTCTTGCAAAGGTCTACCTACAATTTGATATGTATCACGAGTACAACGGTGGTAGTTACGGTTTCCAAAACAACAACAATCCTGATAACGTGCAGGTTATGACTCGCGGTGCCGATAATCCTGCTGATATGGGGACCTACTCTGAGTTATTGCCAGGACAAGGAATGATCATTTCTGAATCGACAATTACCGGTGCTCAAACAGGTATCGAACTTGCAGGTGACACCGTTGGCTCGATAACTAATGTAGATATTGTAGATCCATCTTCTGTCGGTCTAATCGCTGACGGATACAACGTGATAACCGTTGATGGATTGAGTGTAACAGATTCAGTTGGTGCTGGATTGACTAATGGTGTATTGATTCAATCGACCGCAACGGGTGTTCAAGAATTCAGCAACTCCAACTTTGATGGAGTTAACACTGCTATATCACTGAACAACGATGTATCAACAACTATATCTGGAACCACAATCAACAATGTTGCAAGAGGTATCTCAACAGGTACTCAGAGCAGCGCTTCATACACAATAAATGACGTCACAATGACCAATGTTGAAACTGGTGTATTGTCAAGAGGAACTGGTGAAATGACACTAACAGGTTCATCGATTTCGTCAACAATTAATGATATCGAAATGACCGGCTCTGCTTCAGTAACCTTTGTTGATGGTACTATTGACCAAAACAAGATTGACATCACTAGCACTGGAACATTCTACAGGGACAGATCATATGTCGCAACTCTAACTGCTAATGGTGCCCCAGTAGTAGGCGCTAATGTAATTCTCAGCAGCAGAGATGCAGTCAAGTCTTCATTCGGTGTCACTGATTCATCAGGACAGACTGACGGTTTGACATTTGCCATATATTCTAAGGACGCTAGTCAAGTCAATGACTTTACATCGTTCTTGAATACATATGAACTCAACTCCGTTGCTGCTGTGGCATATGATTGGACTGACTCAACAACAAATACAGGCGACTTTAGATACATCTTCACGTCTGCGACACTACAAGATACAACAACTGACATAGTAGGCGGAGTAAATGCGGAATCGTTTGCCTTCGTTGACAATGTTGACGTGAGAATTTGTTCGAACGCTAACGGGCACACGGTTGTTGCGCCCTGTGCAGGAACTTTGGCAGATACTGCTTCCCGAACATTCTCTGACTCAATAGGAATGGTAGAGTACGGCAGTGAAGAAGCTCTCTTCGACGCCTCGGGATCCATGGATTTGTCAAACAAGGCTATAATGGTCGATACAGGTGTGCTTGAATTGAGAGATGGAATGACATACAACTTTGACAACTCTGTGATTATGCAAACCGGATATGAGACAATCTACAACCTTGGACAATGGTACTCTGAAGAACCTTACGGCACAGTAATTGAAATGGACGGTGGCTCTGTCAATGTTCTATCGCCAGAGAGTTCTTCTGGACAGCCTGTTGGCGTATCCATAGGTGGAAAACTGTGGACTACAGACTCTCCAGTAGGATTCAATGTCAATAACGTACAATTCAACGGCATTGCATCAATATCTGCTTACAACGGTAATTATGAACTTGGAACAGGAGATTGGACAGGTTATACCGATTACGAGGTACCTGAATTCACTCTAACTAACAGTTTCCTCAGACACTATAGAGGTTACAGGCCAGAATTCCAAAATGTCCTATATGATGTAGACATGTGTGTTAGAATTGGTGGCGGAAGCAACGGTTTAATCGACGGTAACTCGTTTAGCGATTGTACAGTTGGTGTATTCTTTGATAGGTCTGATTGGTCTGAAGCTAACCCAAATCAGGGTAGCAGAGATACAGACATTCCACACACTGCAATCGGTGGTGATGGATATACTATCAGCAACAACGTGTTTAACGGTGGTTCAGGTTTCAATGTCTGGCTAGGTAGTGATTCAGGTGCAGATAGCACCATAATTACCGACAACGTAATGAATTGTGACGCTTGTATTGCACATGTTTCAATCTATGACGGTGAAGTGCTTTTCCCTAAGATTAAGAACAATGTCATGACTAATGGTGAAACTGGAGTTTATTCAAACGCTGCTGAGCATGTAAAGATAGACGGTAACGAATTCAATAATATTGAAACCATCGCAGTGTGGGTTGTTGAAGGTGATGCTGATATCACCAACAATGAGATTTACAACTCCGGCGGTGGTATCATTGCCGATTCCCTAACGAAACCACTCACTGATGCTCCGTTTAGGTTAGTAGCAGGTGTGAACACTGGACAACCGGTAGGAGCGAGCTTTACAGATTTCTCATCAGGTTACGCTAGTGATGATATAACATTTACACTGACTGCTGGAGAAGAAATGGTGATGGAATATGAATGTTCATCTTGGTGTTCCGAAACATCTGTACGTGTCTTGACACCAGCAAACACGCAGGTCTTGTGGACATCGATGCAAGCCGGTAACCAAGACTGGGCATCAATCGACACTGGAATTTACTTCACAGATCCAGGAACATACACATTTAACGTAGATGATTCTTATGGAGATGGACCAAATGGCGGAAAGTTATTTGTTTACGCAGGTGATGCTGGCACATGGACTTCCTCATCCAGCGGTACCACAACTGGTCAGTGGGGCAGATTCAGCTCCCACCCAGATTACTCGCCATTTAGCGGGTTCTCGGCTTGGTGTCAAGACTCTACTACCAGAGGAGAACCGTGTGTATCTAACAGACTGTCATCTCCGATTATTTGGCAGAACACTGACACATTCTCTTACGATTATGAATTCACAATGAGAGATTCTTACGGTGATGGTCCAAATGGAAACCTGGTCTTCTTTGAAACGGCACCAGTGGGTACATGGTCTAACAACCTAGCAACCCGCCTACCCGGGTCAGGTACATTTGTTGGTGCAATTTATACAAGTGGGCATTCATACAATCCTCCTGTGTCGTTCCCAACATCTGGTAACGTAGTATCTTGGTCCAGCGGTACATCAAGTGGTGTTCTTGAAATAACCCTTGATCCAGGTATGGAGATGAGATTCGCAATCCGATGTCAAGCATGGTGTAGCGAATCAAGTATATCTTGGGCGGAGACCATCGAAGATCCAACATGGGTCGGACCAGATATTGATAACAACATCATTGAGAACATACCATCTGCAACCAATTTCGATCCTAACGCATTTGGAATCCAACTAGACAATTGTGACATTGCTGCATACTCAGTATACACAAACGGCAACGTAATCAAGGTAGGAACTGATGCTGTAGTGACCTCTGGCTGTATCTGGGAAGACAAGGATTCACAATTGATTGGATCTGATGTTGCAGGATCTGTTGGATTTGATGACGACAATGCATTCGTGACATCTGTCAGTTTGGACGGAACCCAAATTTCCGGATTTGAAACTGGTCTAATCAAGACAGGTGGTTTCCTATTGATTAACGGTGGTTCATTCACCGCATCCGGTAGCGGACACGGTATAATTACCGACAATATTGATGTTTCTGTAATCGGAGCAACTGTTGACGGAGGTACATCCGGAACT
>CAYPPO010000059.1:0-5652 GCA_964412625.1 uncultured Candidatus Poseidoniales archaeon | reverse complement strand
TAATAACTCCTTATCGAGCATTCCGACATGCAACCCCTATTTGAAAGCGACGCATAGAAATCTATCAGTATCGGACCGCAAAATCCCTTAACCGTACGCCATAATAGATTAAAAATTCACTCGGCACCAACTATTTCACCTGAGTTCGAAACCTTGTACAGTCTTGCTGTGCTGGTCAAACCGCTTATCGCTTTGGGCGAGCCTGATATGGCGACTATTTTTTCACCTGATTTTACTGCTCCAGATTCGACAAGTAACGAGAGTGCCTTTTGCATTGTCTGTGAACCTCTGTCATATTCTTCGACAACTATGCTATCTACACCGGGTAAAATTTGAACCTTCCTAGCCGTCTCGATATTATTAGTCACGGCTGTGACAGGTATCTCTGGTTTATTCAAGGCTACTAAACGGGGGGCATTACCGCGTTCAGTGGCAACCAACAGACGCGCAGCTTTGGCCATTTTTGCTAATTCAACACCGGCATGAGCAACAGCTCGAGTAAACCGGTATTTACTCTTGGATTCCGGTTTCAAATCGCTGGAATCTAGGCCTTCTTCTGTTGATTGGGCGATTTTAGCCATCGTTTGAACTGACTCAATTGGATATTTTCCCGAGGCAGTCTCGCCAGATAGCATGACACCTGTCGCCCCTTGCCTAATGGCTGTTGATATATCGCTGACTTCTGCACGCGTCGGACGTGGATTTACTGTCATCGTTTCAAGCATTTGGGTTGCAACTATTACTGGCATACCGCGCTCCAATGCACTATCGATGATTTTTTGTTGCGCAATTGGAACTTCCTCGAGTGGAATTTCTACTCCTAAATCTCCCCTCGCTACCATTACTGCATCGGCTACCTCCAAAATTTCATCTAGATGATCTAATGCCACTGGATGTTCTATTTTAGCAACAACCCAAGTGGAAAGTCCTCGGGTTTTTATTGTCTCTTTAGCCGGTTGCAAATCCATTGCAGTCCTAACATATGATACAGCCACAAGGTCGGCTCCGGCGTCTAGTGCATGATTCAAGGCACGCTTATCCTTCGGCCCAATGGCTGGCAAATCAACCAAAGTTCCTGGTACGTTGATGCCTTTTCTCGCGCTAATTGGGCCACCATCTTGAACTCGGCAAGTTACTACACCACCATTTACACCGGGTGAGGATAATACCTTGAGGCGAATCAAGCCGTCAGCCAGTAAAACAAGGTCACCCTCCGTCAATTGCGCAGACAGCCCGTCGTATTGAACTGGTAACTTTTCGTTACTAGCGTCTGCCATGTACGATACACCACAGTGCAATTCAACTTTCCTTCGCATACCGAGTATGTGAATTCCTTCGAATTCGCCTAACCTTAATTTTGGACCCGGTAAATCAGCCAATATGCAAGTAGGCCTACCGATCTCATCTTCGAGGGCTCGTATCCTCTGATATAGTTCGGTTTTTTGTTCCGGCTCACCGTGTGAATAATTCAATCGACATACATTGACGCCGCTTTTTAGCAACGAGAGTAAAGTCTTGTCATTGTCTGATGAAGGACCGATTGTTGCGACGATACGAGTTCTTCGCATGGTTAATCCTCGATGGCTACCCATGAAAGGGCTTTCTCAATATATCACAGAAAATTACTTGTAATGAAGAATTATAACAAATGATTCAATCTTCTGGTCATTTACTTTTTCATTGTGGATGGCAATGACCCAGTCTCCATCGCCAAAAGTTGATTCTGTTTCGGTAAACATGTATGAACTTAACAAGAGTTGGAGACAGTCATTATCATCATCGCACTCCCCATGCTCACGGTTTTCTACCGGTGTTTCAGTGGTGTTTCGTGCCTCTTCTTCTTCTTCGTTGTATGCATAGATATCTATTTTGTTGCGACAATTATTACCTTCGCCTGGTGTAATATCTTGACAATCATCATCTATTTGTGGATAGGTCAGTATTATCTCGACTTTTCTAATGGTGTTACCCTGCTCCTTATCGTAAAAAATCGGTACATCAAACTGAATTTCTTCAGGATTATTGGAATTGCCCCCACCAATTTCCCAGTCGGTGTCAGACCAATGTCCGTAAAATGACACGTAAATCTTGATTTTATCGCCATCCATTTTTCCTGCGCTGTTCATTACCGAGAGATTGATTTGGTATTCGCCCGGTGCAACATCCTTCCATTCTACAGATTCGCCAGTAAGGTCAGCATCGTTCTCAGTGTTGCCATCGCCATCTGAATCGACTAGCAAGTCTAAGTCCCAGTTGTACTCAGTTATGTATTGGTCTTCACCACCGGCCTCCGTATCGTACGCATCAAGCATGATGTCTCTTGTATCTTGTATTTCTCTATCCGAGCCAGGATCTTTATCCATCGCACAAATCCATAAGATGATGTCCCGGGTGTTGTCGATTTCCTCATACAAGCAATCCTCCTCATCAGTGTACTGAGTAATCTCAGCTGTTGGCGAGCCTACCGGCGCCTCCGAAACTGTGATGTCCTTGGTTTGTGAACTACTCTTGCTGCCAGATACCACGGTCAATGTAACGCTGTAAGTGCCTTCTAATTCCCAACTGCATGAGACTTTTTGACCGGTTTTGTCGGTTGCACCATCGCCATCACAATCCCAACTGTAAGTTAACGAGCCATCTTGAGGCAGAGAACTAGAGGCATCTAATTGAACGCTGTCACCGGTCCGAATGTCGTTTTTTGGCGAGTAATCAAATACTGCCGTGACGTTAATTTCACTCTCATCATCGCCGTCAAATATACATCCCGATAAACTAGCGCAGAGCATCAAAAGTACAATCATTAGTGGCTGAAAAGTCGCCTTCATTGTGTAGTCTGTAGGGTTTATCTATCAAAAGTGCTTCCACGAATTGCGTTATTTCAAAAAGAAAATAGCGAACTCTGCTTATTTCCTGCCATTAGTTCTTTGGCATTCCAACCAAATGCTTCGGTTATCCTGCCCAATGCAGCCGCCAAGCGCTCAGCGTAGAATTTGCCATCATACGCTGAAATTCCACCGTCTTCCTCAGATTCTAGCCATGGCTCAACCGTCATTGGTGAACGAGAAGCATCAGTAACAACATATGAAACCTTCATACCTGAGGTAAATCCTAATCCGAGGTCAATCCTCGCTTTTGCCACTCTTACTTGTGCCATGCTATCGGGATTAGCATAAGCCTTGGAAAAATCGACACTGCCATCCTTTCTTACAGTTCCCTTACATGATTTTGCTAGGATTAATTCAGTTGGGTCAACCTCATTATTCTTCAGAGCCTTAACTCGGTCTAGCGCACACTTGACGAGTTCTGCTTCTTGGTCTGCCAAGGCAAAGGTGAATAATTCCTTCATAGTTTTAGTCAGATATGCGAATGAATCCGTACGCTGGGTTTCGTACCCTCGAATTAGCATCTCATCGTTTGGATAAACTACTTGCCCAACATAGCGTTTCTTTGCCCCATGAGAAAAAAATACTGATAGACCTTTTTCATACTCCAATACCGCAGAATCCTTACTGTAACGTTCGGCGATTTCTAAGCCGAAGTCGATCATACTCTGTTTGGCACCTTCCCATGCTGCTATCTTGGCAATTGCTACTTGGTCTCCAGTTTCTGCGGCCACCTGTTCGTCCGGCCTAATAGTTGACGGAGAACCTTCAGGAACGGGTGAGCGCACAAATATTGAATCCGTATCAGAATAGACTACATGATGTCCTTCAGCGTCTAATTGTGCGATGATGTCCTTGATATTGAAACGTGCCCAAGCGGTAATTGAAGAGCCCAAATCGCGATGAGTAAAGCGATAAAAGCCGCTGGCAAAGACACCATAGAAAGTATTCATGAGAATTTTTACCGCGTACTGCATCGAATCGTGGAACATGATTCCGGCTGAATCTTCGCTCTGCTTGGCTTCCTTTAGCGCAACTTTGTGAACATCTCGTTGTGCCATCAAATTCTCGAGTAGGGTCGGCACCAAGCCTTTGCGAACACTTTGGTGCCGGAACCGGGCGCCGGTTGGTGCGACGTGAACCGGCTCATCCTCAGCTGGCTGGTCTGACTGGATTGGGTCGATTCTAGTAGTGTAACAGACGTTATTACCAATCATGATTGAAGGATACATACTCTTGAAATCGAGTACGGCAATCCACGGATGAAGTCCAGCATCGACATCGTGAACATAGCCGCCGGTGATTTGCCCTTCTTTGGGCTCGGCTGAACCGGTAAGGGGGACTGCGACATTTTCTCGGTCGGCGAGTCTAATGATTAGTGAATCAACTAGTTGGCTTGAACTACCATTGGCTGCAGTATCAAAGTTGACCTTGGCTACGGCTGCAGTTGCTTCTTTACGACGAATGGCTTGCAGTTCTTCTAAGATGTCAAGGGGAAGTTCCGCATCTCTAACACAGTACTCCATTACTACATCCGGGCGGGAAGCCCATTCTTCGTCCATCTTTGAAGCATCAACGTCCATTTTGTGGCGCTCCTCATCATCTGGAAACAGTAACTTGGCAACGTATGACAGGGTTTCACGCTGCGGTCTAATGGTCATACGAGTTTGCCACCACGCATCAACTACGCTTCTACCTGCAAGGTTCCAAGCTCGATTGCTTTGACGACGTGGTAATAATCCGGTTCTGGTACGCTTAATTTCCTGTTCCGACTGTTCTACTCTGCCCCAGCCAAACAGTGCCGCCTTGCGCCGCCAGCCACCTCTTCTGCTAAGTTCATCAGCCCTGTCTCGAAGTCTTGGCAAATCGAAATTATCGATATTATAACCCGTAATGATGTCTGGATCTTGTGAGCGAACAATTAGCGTCAGTTGCTCCAAAATGTGGCCTTCTTCGCCTTCTAAGGCGTATTTTTGTCGAACTCCAGTACCCATATCTTCAATCCATCCCGCCGCACACAAGACCGATTCGTCCTTGATGCTGGTTTCCAAATCGAAAGAGAACACTTTGAAGGGCACCTGAAAGGCATCGGTATCTGATAAATCATCGATAGTGCAGGCTACAGTAATGTCAACACTATAGCGTCCAGCACCACCCGCAGCCCGCACTTTGGTAGTTTGCTGCATGTCATTATTGGGTGCATCAATGGTATCGATTATCTCACCTTTAGCATGGATATGCATACTCAAATCTAAATCCAAGAATAGTCGATTAAGAAACGGAATGTCGCCAGAGTAGACGCCCCAGCCCTGCTTTTCTAACGACTTACGCAGGTTTGGCACTACGTATGGTTGCCTCGTAGTAACCCGCCAAATTGGTCGAATACCGAGATCGGTAAGTTTCATGGTTGGACCATCTATCTTGACAACATCCTCTTTGTCAGCGATGACTTTTACTCGTGCTTTCAACTGTTCTGGAATCTCTTGACCAGCTTGCCAGGCTGATAGTGGCGTGATTTCGAAACTGGGTTGTAAGCCTTTGATGAGTAGACAAATCGAGCGGCCGTCTTCACAACGACCAAAAACTTCGAGGATGGTTTGGTGATCTTTACCACCGTTGGAGCCATCAAGAGAGTGGTAACGCCCACTGATTATCCCGAGTCTGCCGTCGAACTGCATGGCTCTGCCCAAACACAACAGGGCACAGCCCTGTTATTGCCCTTCGTATTACTTCACACTAGTAATTATTGAACAATTACTGTACCAGTCAT
>CAYPPO010000058.1:0-6174 GCA_964412625.1 uncultured Candidatus Poseidoniales archaeon | reverse complement strand
ATGTCTTTAGCAAGTTCAACACAGGACATTCTTCCATTTCTTCGCAGGTGGGCAAGGATTGCTCGATCAATTTCAGCGATTCGGGCCATGTTGTGGAGTTCCGGTATTGGTATATTAAACCTCGCCGCAGTGACTTTTTCGGACATATTTCGGAATTATATTGCCTATATACGGTAAAAACTAGGAATTTAGTGGGTTTTGTGCAGAATCCGTTTTATTCAAATGACGAGTTCGAGTGGCAAGCATGAGGCAAACCAATGACTAACGAAATCTCCGGATTAAATGCAAGAATGGTACTAGACAGTCGTGGTAATCCGACTGTCGAAGTAGACTGTTATGTTGGTGGCTTACTGAAAGGTCGCGCCGCAGTACCGTCTGGGGCATCTACTGGTGCTTATGAAGCGCTTGAAATGCGCGATGGTGATAAGTCAAAGTATCTCGGAAAGGGAGTTACTCAGGCCGTAGAGAACGTCACACAGAGAATCGAAGAAGCCTTGGTAGGTCTTCCAGTTGATGAACAGAAAATCATTGATGAGGTTATGATTGAGTTAGACGGCACCCCAAACAAGGCCAACCTAGGTGCTAACGCCATGTTGGGTGCTTCACTAGCCTGTTTGCATGCCGGTGCAGCAGTTCATGAATTGCCGTTGTGGAAGTACATCGGTGGCGTATCTGGCGGGCTTATGCCGGTTCCGATGCTCAACATCCTCAATGGGGGTGCTCATGCAGCAAGCAATGTTGATGTCCAAGAATTCATGGTTATGCCACACGGCTTTGACACCTTTGAAGAGGGACTAAGAGCCGGTGTTGAGACATATCACTCACTCAAGCAGGAATTGAAAGCTGATGGGTTATTGGGTGGAGTCGGCGATGAAGGCGGCTTTGCACCAAATCTTCCGGCTAATGAAGAGGGCCTGAAGTACATGGTACGGGCCATTGAAGGCGCAGGATATTCCACAGAAGAGATGGGTATTGCGCTCGATGTCGCCGCAACAGAATTCTATCGTGATGACAAATATCACATGGATGGTAAAGCGATTTCTAGTGAAGAATTGGCCAATATTTACGCCGGTTGGTTAGATGATTATCCAATTTTATCCATCGAAGATGGCTTTGCTGAAGATGATTGGCGCGGATGGTCTAACTTCACTAAGGCAGAAGGCAGTAGAGTACAGATTGTCGGCGATGATCTGTTTGTAACTCAGGCTGAAAGACTAGCTCAAGGCATTGAGATGAAGGCAGCTAATGCCATGTTGGTCAAGGTAAATCAAGTCGGTACAGTTACAGAAACTCTCGAATCAATGGATCTAGCCTCTTCAAATGGTTTCAATAACGTAATTTCTCATCGTAGCGGAGAGACAGAAGATGTCACTATTGCTGATCTAGCGGTCGGTACTAGGGCTGGCCAAATCAAGACTGGAGCCCCGGCACGGTCCGACCGAGTTGCGAAGTATAACCAATTACTGCGTATCGCCGAAGACGTCAAAGAGTACCGCTCACCATTCTAACTGGAGTTGTCGTCAATGCGCTGGTGGCGACATATTCTACCGGTTTTTATGGTCATCTTATTGATGATGTTTGCTCGTCAAATCTATCCTTACACCACTCCATTGAACATTGTTCATATCGATGGTTTTGAAGTAGAAAAGGTAGCATCAGGATTGGGCGGGCCGACCTGTCTAGAGTGGGCTAACGCTGATGAGTTACTAATTTGTGATCGTGATGGCGACCGTATTATGGTGATGAATATCTCAGATGATTTCGAATATGAAACCATCCTTACTGGCCTTGATAGGCCACACGGAGTGCATTTTGACGGTGAGTCGCTGTTCGTCTCCGAGGCGGGCAGATTATCAAGATATTCAGTGGGCGAGAACTGGTCCTTAGGCGAGCGAGTTATTTTGGTCGATGATATTCCGATTGGTAATCATCAGACTAACGCGATTAATGCCTTACCCAATGGTACTTTGATTTGGCACTCGGGCTCGACCTGTAACATCTGTAATGAAGATGATGCGCGCAATGCTGCGTTATTGTGGGTCGATGGAGAGAGTGGTGAACACGGCATAATTGCTTCAGGCGTGCGCAATTCATTCGACGGTGTCTATGTTGAGTCAATGGGTTACTTATTCACTGATAATGGGAGAGATTGGGAAGGCGATCATCCGCCCGAAGAAGTTAACCTGCTGATTGAAGGTGAGGATTACGGTTGGCCAGATGACGACCCAAGTAATCCTGTACCGGAAGGGACGATTGGCCCTATTGCCAAATGGACGCCACACACTTCGATGAATGGCATTGATGTAAGGCCAAGTAATGCAGCATTACCTGGATTGTCTGACAATGGCGGGCATACAGTTTACGCATCGGTTTACGGTTCTTGGAATACACTTTTGCCCAAAGGCCATGAAATTCTTCGTATTGATTTCACACCGCAATACAATGAAACTGGGGCATTTATCGGTTGGGATTCAGACGAGACTAGTATTGCATCCCAACTTGGCACGCCGCTACCACTGAGGTTTTCGCCAGATGGTGATCTGTATTATGCAACATTCGGTGGTGGGGGAACACTTAATCGCATCATTGAATCTTAACTTAGTCGAATCGCAGCATCGAGCAGCTCTTCATCGTGATTCACTAAACTTCGAATGTAGCGGGCAATAGTATGTTGTGAATGTTCTAAGTCCTCCAAATCACCAACCCATTCTAATTCAGTAGAGAAATCATGCCCTTCAGCAAGTGGTTCAAAAGCTTGCCAAACCGAGCAACCACTACCATCCTCGTCGCTGATTTGCCTAAACCATGGCTTATCCTCAATGGTCGGATTTCTGCGCATCTCGTTTCTCGTAATGTATTCCACAATACAATCATTCTTGACGTGTTTCAAACCATTTTCTTCAAGCATCTCACTAAGTTCATCACTTTCAGCACCACGCTGAAGCCAGATCAATGGCATTTCATTGGAGCCGAATTTCATTATCATGGCGAGTATTGCCGCTTTGGCGCGTTCCGGCGCGAGGAAAAATACCACTATATCGGGGCTGATTCCTTCTTCAATTTCGCGACGAATCACCCGCCCAAGTATACATCGACCAGCATCTCTTGGATGAACTGGCACCAGCCTCCAACCTCGACCATCTAAGTCGTGTATCGCTCTGTGAGCAGGGCGCTCTGGGTTCAAACCCGAACCTAGAATATGAATTGACTGCGCACTATTAATTGCGTCATCAATCCAGTCTAAACGCTGCTCTGGCATGAAATCTAGTCAAGGCTTTACGGTTATCAAAGCATGTTTTGTTAAAGACTGTTCAGCCAATTACTCAACCGTTTGACGCCTTCTTCGATATTCTCCATCGAAGTTGCGTATGAAATGCGTATGAAACCTTCACCACCTTCCATCAGCGAACCTGGGATTAACTGAACCTGTGCTTCATCTAACGCACGATTAGCGAATTCGATATCAGTCATGCCCGTGCCTGAAATGTCACACAAGGCGTAAAACGCCCCCTCAGGTTTTGGTACAGTAATGCCGGGCAAAGCGTCGAGGAGCCGGTAAATTACCTCACAACGTTGCTTGAATGAATCTGCCATCATTTGCGTTTCTTCTTCTAGCGATAGCGCAGTAATGGCAGCAGGCATCAAGAATGTTGCAACGTGAGTTGCTGCACTAGCATTAATTTTTTTCACGGCATTTGCAACCTCGGTACTGCCACCAATCCATCCTAGGCGCCAGCCGGTCATGGCCCAGCCTTTGGACCAACCGCCGATAGTTAGAGTGCGCTCTTTTCCTCCGGGAAAAGTTGTTGGCGAGGTGTAGCCATAATCAGCCCAAACTAGCGTTGCATAAATCATATCATCAATTATCCATAAGTCGTGTTTGACGGCTAGTTCTACTAGTCTTCCAATTTCTTCTGGGCGGTATACTGCTCCGGTAGGATTGTTTGGAGAATTTACCATTATAGCCTTGGTTTTGGGCGTGATTGCAGCTTCTAAAGCCGCAAAATCAGGGTGATAGTCATCGCGCTTTACCGGTACGTGAACGGGTACTGCGCCCAATAATTTCAGCATTCCATCATAAGATGGCCATGCAGGCGCTAGCAGCAAAACCTCGTCACCGGGGTTTAGGGTGGCCATCATGGCATACAGTACCGCTTGTTTACAACCGGGCGCTACAACAATATTTTGTGGATCGATGTCTATGCTGTGTGTGGCCAAGTGCTGCGAAACAGCATCACACAATTCTGGAGAACCTTGGGTTCGGGTGTACGCAGTTTCGCCCCGGTCTAGAGCGGCTTTTGCAGAATCAACGATTTTTGCGGGGGTAGCAAAATCAGGCTGCCCCACGGTAAAACGGATAACTTCTGGCCCGGGAGGTGATAGAAAAGCAGCAAACCCGGTACCAACATTGTCAATATTGTTGTTCAGTTCTGGCAGTGTAAAGCCCCCAAGTAATTACTCGCTGGTCATTCGTCGCTTTTGATTATTTGTGCGATAATCAATTAGTGGAGCACGGACTGGGATTTGAACCCAGGTAAGAGGATTTGCAATCCCCGACGTAGCCGCTCCGACATCCGTGCAGTAATATGGCGGATTAGCAAGTTATATTTCAACGCGTCTTATCAGAAATTAGATTTCTTTAAGACATCTAACAGCCTCAGATACATCACTAACGGTGGATTTGATTGCTTTCAATTTCTTTACCTGGACAGAAGCCATCTATGGCGTACTATGATTGTCGATATACTGTATTACGACAACCGCTCGGCTTTGAGAGAGGTGCCGAGCTACTCGATGATGATGATCAAGCGATTCATGCCTGGGTTGAGCAAGATGACAAGGTAGTTGCCGTAGGTCGGGCGCATTTGATACCCGCAGGCGTTGATGGTTCAGGCGCGGATCACGCCGGACCAGGCGCAGCAAAAATACCCGGTTTCGGGCCACTGAGCGAGGCAAGTAATCGGCCTGCCATTCAAATACGGCAAATGGGTACACTGAATGAATATCGTCGAAAAGGACTTGCTGCTGCTGTATTGGCAGGACTTGAAGCGGCAGCAAAAAGCCACCTGTCTGCAAAAATTGGACTGCTTCAAGCAAGGGAACACGCTATTGCTTTTTACGAGTCACAGGGGTGGAAAATAATCGACCATCCGTACGAGATTTCAGGAATCGGGCCACACCGCTCAATGATGAAAATATTATGAGGAAAAAGTCACCCATTTTATCGCGTTATTGATATAGTGGAAGTCTGGTGTAACTGGTAGAGGGAACGCTGGGTTCCCTAGAACCGACCCGTGAAAAGCGATGAATTTGGAGAACAATAATCAATTAGAAAACAATAGACAAAACAGGCAACTAAAAGCCTATAACGCGCTCGAATGTGCGTCAGCTATAGTCTATTTCAATTCTAATTTTGTTGATAACTTCAACCCGGCATCGCATCGTTCCCATGCCTCGGCGCAGAAATCATCTGCTCCAAGGATGGAAAGAGAGAACAGCGGGTTCTCTATGTAAAAACTTAGGAAGTAATAATATGAACAGAAAATTAATGAGTATGCTATTGGCTTTGTTTCTAGCACTATCTGCAATTTCAGCAGTAAGCGGTGACGGATCTGACCCTAACGACCCATCTGATGGTGGAGCCGATTGGGATGGTGATGGTCTAACCAATGCAGAGGAACAAAACCAAGGCACTAATATGAACAATGCAGATAGCGATGGCGACGGATTACCTGACGGCTGGGAAGTCAATAATGGAATGAATCCCACTAACGGTGGCGATGGCAATGCAGATCCTGACGGGGATGGTTTAACCAACTCTCAAGAGTATGCAACGGGCACCAATCCAAATAATGCCGACACTGATGGTGACGGAAAGCCAGACAGCTCTGATGCATATCCAACAGATCCAAACGATGGAGAGTACTCTGACTCAGATGGCGATGGTATTCCGGATGCCTATGATCCAGACTTTACTGAATCAGGTCAAGGGTCAGGAAACGGTGGTACCAACGGCGGTGGAGAATCCGATGCTGGAGGTCAAGCCGAACAAGGCGAAGGACAAGGTCAAGGTCAAGGCCAAGGCCAAGGCCAAGGACAGGGTCAAGGCCAAGGACAAGGCCAAGGACAAGGACAAGGCCAAGGACAAGGCCAAGGACAAGGACAAGGCCAAGG
>CAYPPO010000057.1:0-6242 GCA_964412625.1 uncultured Candidatus Poseidoniales archaeon | reverse complement strand
CAGATTATCTTCTTCAACCAGGCCAACTAAATTCACTCTCTTGGAATCCAATACCATCAGCTACTGCTTACCGATTATTCTTGACTAACTCGACCAATACAGTGATGTTCGATAGCGATTATGATTCGGAGATAAATGGTAACACATTTACTCCCTCGGTACCATTTGCTACTGGAGAAACATATACATGGTGGGTACAAGCAGTAAACCAATTTATCCCCGGACCTGCATCACAACGGTGGACATTTGGAATTGGCAACCCAGCACATTATGACAATAATGATGGTACGAGTACCTATGAATTCCAGGATTCAATAGAAGTTCCTGACTTCTTCCATGTCAACATACGTGATACAGGAATTAACAATGCACAACCCGATCTGAACTATGGTATTGAGCCAACAATTCCAATTGGAACAGGTTGTCTGGGGACTATAGCATCAGAGTGTTACGCAATTATCTCTCTTGATGCCAGTCAAGTTCCGATTGACACATTACAAAGCGTTCACAGTATGAATTTAGTTCTTCACTCAGATACTTGGGACCTGTCGGGTGGTGCGTATCAGATTGAATTCAGTGTTCATGAATTCATTTACACTAACTGGAACGAAATGAGTCTTACTTGGAACAACACGGGTGCAACACCTGGTCCTGTAGCTGGCATTGATTATATCTCAAATCCGCTAGATACAAGAATCTACTCGGATATTGATAGTGTGTTTGAATTTGAGATAGCCACGACTGGGATGCTGGTGGATGATACGAAACATTACATCATCCTCGCCAACCCAATTAGTCTTACCACCAACACTGATGGTTTCGTGAATATTTACTCTAGCGACGCATCTACCCCAGCAGACAAAAGACCGATGTTCAGGTTGAAGCATACTAATGTTTCAACAATCCACATTTCCACCAACACACAGACATTTGATGCAGATAGTCAAGTCACCTTCGATTTGTCATCAACCGATGTATACGGCAATACAATGGTCGAACCAGTCCCACAAGGCGCAGCAATCGAGTGGTATACCACAACAGGCTCAATAGCGGCAAGTAGCGCATCTAGTGCGGTGCTTACACCGTCTTTGAGCGGACAACACACAATTTCAGCCTGTTACGGTATCATTTGTGACTTCTACACAATTACAATCGAAGCCGGTGCACCGGTACAGGTCTTTGCATCTTTTGAAGAGGACTCAACCGTGTTAACTACTGCGATAACTGCCGATGAATCAGCAGAAATTTTCGCTTCAGCAATAGACCAATACGGCAATTTGGTGATTGGAGAGACTATCGATTTCGTAGTCTCAAATGGTAGCGTTGATTCAAACAATTATTTCCTGCCCTATGCCTCAGGAGCTCAGTCAATCTCAGTGCAATGGGCTGTGGACGGAATTATCCTATCTGTTGATTTAGACGTTGATGTGTTACCAGGTGCACCACAAAGAATAGCTTTGTCTGGTTGTGACGATATCTTGCATGCAGGCACATCATGTCAAATTTTTGGCACAGTCTATGACCAATTTGATAACCTTGTGTGGTTCGATGAATTAAATTCGTATACACTCTCTGCTGCTAATGGGGAGATTGTGAAGATTTATACTCCCACACCACATAATCAGCCACCAAGTTCACAAATATTGATTGGAGAGTATACTGGGGATAGTGTGGGTCAGTGGGCCGTTGAGATATCAACAGATGTTGGAATCTCGTCCTCTAAGTTAGTAGATGTAACCCATGGCGAGGCTTCATCAATTAGACTAACCGCTTCCGCATCATCAATAACCGCTGATGATATATTGTACCTAAACACAACTAGAATTGATATCCGGGGTAATGAACTCCCAGTTGTTGTTGAATCTGCCAATTGGACAAATATCGCCGATGGTCAAATAATTGTCGGCAGTCCCGCTCAATGGCTGCCACAGTTACAAGGAACTAAGCAAATTCAGGTATCCTATGAAGGATTTACTGATTCTATATCTGTATTCGTGTCTCGTGGTTCGATTGACGTACTAAAGATAATTAGTGATGATGTTATGATAAATGATCTCCAACTCAACATAACTGCTGATGACCGCATCATAGTATCACTTACCGCTGAGGATCAAAAGGGCAACAACTGGATAATTAATAGTGCTAATTGGTCTTTTAGCCATCCTGATTATTTCAACGATGATGTATTGGATACCTCTAATATCCAACAGACGATTTTCAACCCAATCCACTCATCAAACACGCCATACTTGTTGACTGTTAGTGTTACCGAAGCGGGAATAATTTATTCTGAAACTTTCTCAGTAAAAGTTTCAGTTGGTGATTTAGATGAATTGATTGTAAGAGCGTTCGATTCTAATGATGTGCCATATGAGGCTAATTTGAAATTTGATATAACAGCCGATGAAAGTATAAGGTTTGAATATGAATCTTATGATAGTGATGGTAACACAGTAGAAAATATTGATTTGAGATGGGTACTTGTCAATAAATCAGATCAAAGCCAGCGAGAAATCACCTCAGAATTAAATCAAAATGGGTTAATTTGGGAAGCAACTGATTATGGTGAATGGCAAATTTTCTATTACACAATCAACCAACGAGCCTTCAACCTATCATACACCTTTGACATCAGTGTTGACAATGGAGCACCTGTTTCTCTAGTTATAGATCAGAGTTCGTTAACTCAAGTGGCCGGTGCAATAACCTTACTAAGCGTCACAGCATTGGACAATGATGGGAATATCTTCACTCAGCCAGTAACATGGTTAGAAAATAATGAAGCACCCACAAATATCAATCAAACAATTGATGAAGGTGTGTACGAATTTAATGGTCGTTTAGCAGGTATATATCAACTAACTGCAGCCTATCAATCATTATCTCAGACCGTCGATATTGAAGTATTTCCTCAGTCACTAGTAAGTTCAATTGAGTACAATATTTCAACTGTGGCTCTTGAACAACTAGAGAAAATAAGTATACAAGTAATTGCCTTTGATGAATTTGGAAACAGAATAAATTTACCGCCTAATGCTAGAATAGATACCACCGACAGAGGGCAAGTGAAGAATCTTGGCAATGGTACTTGGGAATTAGAGACTTTAGATGAAGGACAGCATTCAGCAACAATCGTTGTTGGAACCATTACTGAAACATTCACCTATGAAGTAGAAGGAAATATAGCAGGATTCTTTGCCGCTGGGGGGCCACTATATTATGTTGGAGCAGGACTAATTGCACTGATTGTTTTGGCTCTGCTCGTATTTGTTATTCGGCTCATACGTGGCGGTGAGGATTATTATGACGATGAGGACGAGGATGATTATATTCAGGAATCAGCAGCTGAACCAGTTATTAGGGACTTCTCACAACCAAGGGTCTCACAAGCTCCAACGGTTACTACACCACCACCTCAACCGCCAACCCCTGAACCTGAGCCTGTTACAGAGGAAGTTACAGAAACAGAGGATACAAGCTGGATGGCGGATTATCGAGTCGAAGATGATGGTACTGAATGGGGTCAAACCGAGGATGGAGTTTGGTATTATCGAGAAGTCGATGCTGATGATTGGGTTGAATGGACTGATTAATGGGGCGTGAACCAGTGCTGAGAAAATCGTTACCTGTCGGTTTAATTGTACTATTATTGTGTAGTACAATACCAATCAACATGGAGACAAACGTATTGTCAAGCGAGACCAAAGTCAAATCTAGTAGTTCTGCGGTTAGAGTTCAGATAACATCGCCAACTTACATAATTAGTGCAGATGAAGTTGTTACGTTTTCTGCCAAACTATATGATTCGGTAAACAGCGAGGTTGCCGGCAACATCATTTGGTCCGCTACGAATGGGACAATTACCAATGAGGGTACATTCTATCCATGGAATTCTGGTGTTATTACAATTCAGGCAAGACACACAAACCTTACCGATGAATTCAACATTACCGTAACACCGGGTATCGGTCAATCGATTGACATTTCGATAGTCACTGGACAGGTTCTGCAAAATAATGTCTTGACAGCAAATCTTCTTGACGCTAGAGGTAATCCCAACCCAACTGATCAAGCGGCTTGGAGTATTGATGGGGAGTATTTTGGTCAGGGTAACCCAGTCTGGATTCCACTAGACATTGGATTCTATCAACTGACCGCTAGATTATATCAAATGGAGACTACAACAACGGTTGAAGTTATTGCAGGCGCTCCACATGAGTTTATTTTTGAAGAAAATATCATCGTTAGAAGTGGCACTCCGCTGCAGATGAGTCCGGTGCTTGTGGATATTAATGGATACTCAATGGAATCAGACCTTGCAGGCTCACAACTTTGGTTTGTCGAAAATGGCAGCATAAATAACACCGGATACTACTATGCCTCAAATCCCGGGACATGGAATGTAACTGTTTCAGCCGGGCCAATCTCGGGTTCCGGTGTAATCACGGTCGTCCCAGCAGATGCAACTGCTTCCTCTCTGGCAATAATTCCCAGCGATGAAGTGTACATTGCTGGTGAAAGGTACGAACTGGCCTCCTATCGTACCGACAATCTAGGCTTTTCTGGCTTAATTACGCTGCCAATAACCAATTTCACCGTAAGTTCTGGAACTCTGAGTCAAGAGAATGGTAAAGTGTATTGGACGCCGATGACCATGGGCTCACACACAGTTTCTGTGGATGACTCTGGGATAATTTCCACCGCTTCTGTAACGGTAAATCACGGTCTTGCTATCGATACTAGAATCCAAATGTCGCCGCAAAAACTTACCGTTGGTCAACAGTCTACCGTCATTGTTCAAGCGTATGATTTAGCAGGTAACACATGGGCTGTTAACGGAACCATTGAGGTGCTGATAGGTAATGAAACGGCTCTTCAAGCGCAAGATGATTACTATACTTTAATTCCCGATGCAATTGGTGCTTATGCAGTGAGGGGTAGTTGGTTTGATGAAACATCGGGTATATTGTTCGAAGCTCAGTCAATTGAGCAAGTCGGTTTCGGCGAATTAACAAGAATAGAATTAAATGGTCAAGGTGAAAAAATTCCCATAGATCAACCGTTTGATTTGAATCCAAGATTTTTTGATTCCTTTGGCAACCAAATGAATGATATTTTTGTCAATTGGACTATTGACGGTGAAGATCAAACACTAACAATGTCCTTGCTTGACTACAATTGGATACCAACCTCTATTGGGAGCCATGAGATTCAAGCTAATGCTGCGGGAGTATTTTCAGTAGTTTCGCTAACGGTCTCTGCTGGCGAAGCAAGGCAAATAATAACCAGTCAGGATTCCGGATTTACGGTGCAATCAGGCATAGAATCTGATATATTCATCGAGATTTCTGATTCGAGAGGGAATCTCGCTCCTGCTGAAACAATATCAACCAATCTCAATTCGACAATCGGTGAACTGGTTCCATCTATTGCAGGCCGAGGGTATTGGACTTTTGTTGGCAACATAGCAGGTGAATACACTCTGACATTTTTCCAAGATGATGCTAGACATACGATTCAACTCATCATCGAACCCGGTCAAGCAGTGCAAATATTTGGTGAAATTGAAAGCAGAGACTACAAGCAAGGAGATATTGCGCTGTTACGTGTCTATGGTGTTGATGTAAATAATAACAGAGTTTCTGTTGAACCTGACAATACCACGATTAGTTGCACCTCTGGTCCAGATAAGCACATCATCTTGGACACTTGGGAATTAGATATAACTAAATCAGGGCTCGATCGTTCATGCAGTATCACTTGGAATGGCCTGGTAACTCAAGCCTTCTTTGACGTTGAATCTGTGCTTCTGGGCGGGGCAGTTGGTTCGACAAATACTGCCATGTCTATCGCAGCCGTGCTGCTCGGTCTTATTCTAGCGACAATGGTCGTTCTAGTCCGTAGGGCAAGTTATGAGCCAGATGACGCAGAATGGTTTGACGAAGACGAATATGAAGATGAATATGATGATGATGATTACGAGGATGAAGATGAGGAATTAACCGCTGAATCACCTAATCAAGGACTAACTACACAGCCAGTCGCACAACCAACCCAATCCACGCAACCTCAGGCAGCCAAACCGACACTGGCCCCGACCGAAATAACTCGCCTTTCCATTGAAGCGGGTAGATTGGGGGTAATGCAAGCGATAATTCCTAGCCAACAAGGAGCTAGTGGGTGGTATGTTGATGTAAGCGGCGACATTCAATACTGGAATGTTGGTGCGGATGGCTCGTGGA
>CAYPPO010000056.1:0-6369 GCA_964412625.1 uncultured Candidatus Poseidoniales archaeon | reverse complement strand
TCTTGTGTAGAGGCGTTTTGGGTTACTGAGTTTACTGTTTGAGTTACAAAAAATTCTGGTTCTTGTTGGTCATTGAAATAATCCGGAACAATCAACTGATAATCAAAGTTCTGAGAAATAATAGAATTTGACGCAAGTGTGTTCCAATCAAAGAAATACTCGCCTTGTTTCAAATTCAACCTAAATATTTCACCGCTATCGACGTTAATATTGTGTGTGTCATTAGAGCGTTGAATTGTCGCTGCTGGATCAGACCAGAAAGTTATGTTTCGATAATATGACGAAACCGGTAGGTTGCCCATTTCGATTGGCTCTCGGTAATTTATTTCCCAGTCCAAGGTAGAGTTTGCAAAACTAGAATCTGGTAATTGCGAGGAGTTTTCCACATTAGGAACCAATGGAGAATACGGATGAACTTCAGCTAGATTCGCATAGGTTGTACCCGTATAGAAATCATTAGTGCTTAGCCTCCACCGATGAATTTGAGTGATATCGACTTCTCCTGTGGTATTGTTAGCCCAGAACACAATGCCATCGTCAACAATATCATCGGTCGGATCAAACGGATCGAATGGTGAGTTGGCACACAATGTACCCCAAAATGCAACTGGACATTCATCACCATCAATCATGCCGCCTCCATCAGTGTCAGGGTTTGTCCAATCAGTTCCGGTTAGATTTTCAATAGCGTCAGGTATGCCGTCACCATCAAAATCATCTGGAAATACATCATCCAATGGGTTTGATTCCGGATTAGTACCATCTGTATACTCGGTACGGTCATCTACGCCTCCACTGTCAGTGTCAAATTCATTTGGATTGGTCACCCATACATCGGTGCTACCATTGCCGATGCCAATCCAAATTAGGTCACATCCTGTAGTGTCTTCGAAGTAGTTGTTTAGCGAGTCTCCATCGTCATCTAGCAGGTTATTACAAGGTTCATTTGGATCTGTAAAATCAAATACTTCATCAAAATCACTAACACCATCAGAATCCGTGTCAATTAGACTCGGGTTTGAGAACCAACCGTAGACACCGAGAATTTCTTCCCAATCGGCAAGCCCATCTCCATCTGAATCCTTGTAATCATCATCGCAGTATTGCTGGGTAGTGAACAGTGTCCCGGCAGCCGATGCATCGGTATGACAGAAGGAACCATTGCGATTCACTGCTTGTGTTACGCCAACTGGAGGGCCACTCGAAACACCAAGAAGTGCTGAACCTGAGATAGATTCGTAAGTGAAAGACGATAATGTACCCGACTGATTATACCAGCCTTCACCTCCATTCGGATTAAAACCAGAGGTATCCTGAATTGAGAGCAGTGAAATACCCGAATTCCAGTTGGTTATCGTAGTCTCAAAGTTGATGAAAGAGTCACACGGGTCGGTACCGTGGGTTACGTTTAACTCATCGCCGTCATTTACTCCGCCAAAATCTGAATCCGCTACATTCCACAGGGTACAGGATAAATTCTCTTCCCAATTCTGCAAGCCATCTTGATCGGCATCGCCCGAATCCTCCTTACGTGTCGGGTCTGTTTCACCAGGATCGAGAACGCCATTGCTGTTATTATCTTCTTCTCCGTCATCAAGTTCATCACCGTCTGTATTGTTATTTCTTGGGTCGCTAGCTAAAGGAGGATTACCATAGAGCCCATTTACCTCAACGCCGTCTGGTATTCCATCGTTATCAGTATCGGATGATGTTGGATCTGTTAGTAACACCAGCGCTTCGTATGAATCATTAAGCCCGTCATTGTCGCTATCCGGACGTTGCGGGTTGGTGGAGGTAATGCCATCTACCTCTGCAGTCAATGTCGCACAACCACCTGGCCCAACTCCACTCACCGGGTCACAAGGTGATGTAGTTTCGGTAGGATTACCTTCTGTGCCGGGCCTAAAACAAGGTATTGAACCGCACATTGTATCCCATGATGGATTGATATATTCCAGCAAATTGTTTAATCCATCCCCGTCCGGATCACCATTTGGTCCGTCAAAATTTGATGCTGATGTGGCGTTTAACCCATTGGCCGCTTCCCAACCATCTGGCATCCCATCACCATCGGTATCCCAACCATTAACATCCTCATCGATGAGACCGTCCCCGTCATCGTCATCTGATGAACAATCGGCATCACCATCGCCATCGGGGTCTGCTGAGTCTACTAAACCATCTTGATCATCATCAAAGCCGTTAGCACAAATATTCCCAACTGGGTCCTCATCACAAAGAATCGTGTTGCCATTACCATCACTACCAACATCGCCACAACCAGGTCTTAGATACTGTAGAGAATCTTCTTCATTCCAATTGCTGACTGGCACAGTGCCGTTCCACCAAATACCATTGTCAAGTAAATTTGGTGTAGATGGATTGTCCCAACCAGACGGCATGTTGTAAGTATATTCTTGCAGGTTTGACATTCCATCTCCATCAGGGTCTCCCACCGCTCCATCATCATTTGCGCTTGAAAGAGGATTTAAGCCATATTTCCATTCCCAGCCATCTGGCAATCCATCATTGTCTGTATCTGGATCATTTGGAAATGAGTTGATTAGATACTCTAAACCGTATGTTAGACCGTCACCATCTTGGTCAGTATTTGAGGCACTAGCATCAATAGCGAAGAAATTTATTGAGGCAATTGTTGATAGTAACATCAATGCAATCAAAGACAGTGATTTGATACCATCGACATGTTTGACAATTTGCAAATTCGCCGCCGGCTCAGAGATAATTGAACGCGTTCGCATGTTACCAACATGCTCCGCCTGTTTTTATGCTTCATAAGGCAAATGGTACGATGTTCATACAATAAGTCTAATGTGACTCTAGTTTAAGATTAAATCGAATCTAGCTCGTCAAGTAATTCAATGTCGTCGTCTTGCTCTGTTACCGGTTCAGGAATATCCATTTCGGGTTGTTCTTCCACCAGCTTCATTTGATCCTCCAATGGAACTTCAACGAAGCTTGAGGTTGTTGAATCATAGCGTCCTCGACGATATACTGCAAGGACAAACAATAGGACTAACCCGGCTCCGAGAGCCAAGGTTTGTGGTTCTGGGTCATATATCTCATTCACAAAACAACTTAGTCCTGTACACTCGGTTTTAAAATTAAATTTGGATAACTGTGTGTAAGAGGAGTTGTACGGAACTTCATCGTCCATTGGCGTTACTTTTAGCACAAACTCAACATCTGTACCATCTTTGAGGCGGTCTGGAGCAGTTAATTCGACGAAGAAATCTTTGCTTGTGTATGCAGGCAGGGTAACCAACAAGAAACCACCACCGGCTTGTGATGAGGTTGCTGCGATTTCACCATCCCATCCTGTCGGCTCTTCCAATTCAATAACCACGTCTAGAGGTATATTGTTGTCGTTGGATATTCTAAACTCTATATTCTTGGTTTCTTGAGAAGAGAATCTCGTATATTCGCTTTTTTGCGTGATTGGTAGACGACCTGGTTGAACGTCTTCTTCAACCTTAACGACGATAGGCAAATCAAAGTATCTAGCCTCATCAGAGTCGACACCTTCCTCTGAAACTCGCAAATAGATAGTCTGATTTCCTGCTTCGACATTTTCCGGTAGAGTAATACCTAGAACAAGGTCCTCATAGGTATCGGCTGCTAAACTGATTACAATGATATCATTACCTTGATTGTCGGTAACTGAGTAATCCCAAGAACTGTAACCCATGTCTGCATCAATGTTTCTCGGCAAATCTTTCGGATTTACTACTCGCCAGGTTGTTTCACCAGCTAAATCGCTGGTATCAGAGATTCGAACGGTATAGCTTAGCGATTCTCCCGGGTCGACCGGCCCTACTGTCCCTAAGTCTCCACCGTCACTATCCGAAATCACCTCTGCTAGAATCCCAAAGGTTCTGTGCACAGTAAAACTACTCTCGGTCTCTAAATTTGAATCTCCAGAACTGGTAATATCTAGCGATACAAGCCCTATGTCCTGTGCTTCGCGGTCGGTTGGCGGGTAGATTTCCATTCTAACTGTCAAAATATCGTGAGAGCCAATATCGGGTGTTACTGAGTTGATTCCCTCTTCCGTTAATTCCATTCCAGTATCATTGTCAAAGAATTTGTATTGCCACGAAGTTGGCATTTCATTCACTCTGATAAAGAAAGAATCGGTATCAAAGCCTGAATTAAAGATGTCAATGTAGAAATCACCGATTTCATCGGAGTCGACATAGTGAGATAATGTTTCATCATAGAATTCCGGCCTAGTTGAATCAGAAATTTGAATTTGATGTTCTTCATCCTCGTATATGGAAACTCGTGGTGGTGCGTAGACTCCTACTTCCTCAATGCTGAGGATAATTTCTACCACAGCCACCTCGGTAACAGTTCCTTCGATGTCGGCAAATGCTCTAGCCTCGACTTCTAGTTTCTCGGGCGCGTTTGATAAATCACCCTCTGGAACATCGATTTGTAGGATTGGGCGGGCAGATGAGCCACCACCCTGTAGAGTGTAGCCTTGTGGTTTATCCCAAATAGGATCTGACCATGTCGATGGCAGCGAACGTGCTAAGTCAAAAACAACCTCCAAATCTGACGAGGTTGAACCAGTGTGCTCTACGAAGAATTCGACACTAGAAGTTTGACCTGGTGCGATTAAAACGGTATCTGGTTGGTTGGATGGAAGGGACAGGAATATTCCGTGTTCCATGAACTCTAATCCTTGGTGTTCAAACAGAACAGTATGGCCTTGGATATCTTTGATTTCGAGTGTGACATCGTAATCACCAGGTTCAATCCCTTGGTTGAAAGTGTATGTGAAATTACCGACTAAGCCATTATTGTCAAGGGTCAAGTCGTCATCTTCAAACTCTTCATTGAAGACAGTAGTTGCTCCTTCATTAGTACTCATTATTAGATTGACGCTTTCGATGTCATCGCGACCAAAAGCATCCTTGACTTGCAGAGTAAACTGCATTTCTCTAAATTCTTGGCGATGGTTTGGATACCACTCCAGTACTTCATTGTCAGTCCAGCCCGAACCTGGCATGTGAACTTTCACAGCAGAATTTGCCAGTGCGTTGGCCTTTACTTCAAGTTTCGAGAAACTGTTTGTTGAATCGATATCGCCGAACTGAACCTCGACGTCACAGTTCTCTCCACCGCCGGTGATACCACCGCCACCTTGACAGCCATCAATTGTAGCATCAATCTCGATGCCAAGTTTCTTGCCATTTTCCACCAAAAAGCCGTTTGGTTCCATTTCGAAGTTAATGACATTGACTGCATAAGTGCATGAACCGCCACCAATACCGCCAAAGCCACCGCCTTCTGTGCAAGGGTCATCAAGTTCCAAGACCACCTGCTCGACAGTTGAACTTCCAGACATCAGCTTGAAGGTAATATCAGTGGTTGCTCCATCGTTACCAGTGAATTTCAAGTAAATACTCAACTCAATGTAGTTATTTGCACCTTCACCATAAAACCGAATATCGCTAATCATTTCATTGGTGTAAAATTCCACTGTTGAGAGCACACTTAATTCTTCTGAGGAGCCATCTGGTTCAGCGGTTGAAATTGAGCCATCACCGCCGGATTCCGAGGTTGATGAATCGATGAACAAGTCATATGACTCATTTGATGAACTTGATGAGAATACCTGTAAATCTTCTAAAACGGCGTGCTGAGGTGAACTGCTTGAGCCAAACAGTGGAACCATCGATGCTAGAAGAAGTAGAATTATGGCAGATGAAATAAGCCGGCCGCCAGCGTCGTCATCTTTGATTCTCATAGTGTTCACACTACCCGCTGATAATAGGACGGTTAAACGGTTTTGGGTTGTTGTTTCAAAAAGATATTAATTTCATAAACTGAAAAATGTCAACTAACCACTCATTTGTTGCCAGGTAATATACACACAACTTACCACTAACAAGAACATGAGGCATAGGCAAATCGAATACCACACCCAATCCCCTGCAACATCTGGCTTGCGCTGGAGATCATTGATATCGTCACCACTGTGGAATTCATCATCGCCTCGATTCTCCGTACTCATATATCCCAACTACAGAACTTTGCAAATTAACGCTAATGATTAATTTTTGCTCAAAAAATAATTTGATAATTTAGTGAAATTATTTGCTGAAATTCAAAACAATAGGCCATGTGTATACATGGAATATGCTACAAAAATAACCCACAAATGTATCAAAAGTATAAACAAAAAGAGTATCCGAAAAAATCCCCTTCGTGATCGATTGTATCTTTCAGCCGCTTTTTCATCTTCATCCACGAAGTGCTCAGGAGAGATTGTCTCATTAGCCACGATAATCACTTCTTTACAGTTAATCCTAATCTTACGCAAATAATATTTACGCCGAA
>CAYPPO010000055.1:0-7464 GCA_964412625.1 uncultured Candidatus Poseidoniales archaeon | reverse complement strand
ATCTCTAGTGTAATTGTCGGCATCGACAAACAACCTCAATCGATACCAACAGTACCCTTCATTCACTCGCCGATACAGGGGAGGCCATTTGCAAAATTCATTCTTTCCATTAATTAAATAACTTCAAACTCTTAGAATCAAGGAATTTTCTGTAACAGAGATTTCAGTGCTCGAAAACCGGTCATAAATCCAGTTTGTAACAACAGCACTACCCCTATGAGCATCACCAATCCGCCACATATGCCTTCCCAAGCCGGACCAAGAGTGTGCTCTTGAACTTCTTCTGCCCTGTTAAGTAGAACTACAGCAATGAGAATAAGCATGAGTGAAGAAATAAACATAGCTTTTGTCCGAGATTTTCCAGAATTCTCGGCCTCGGAATCGTTGGAATCCATGTCTGTCGGTCTACTGTAATGTTTATTGAATTATCTTACGAAATTGTAAAGTTGGAATTTTTATGTATATTTAGAGAATATCTGTGTGTTAGATAACTTATTGCAATTGATTAGTTGAATATTTTTCAGGACCACTCTCAGATACCAAAATCGGTTAGATAGGTCGATAGTGCAAGACTTACTGCAAAAAAGCACAGTGGGAAGTATAGAATTGCTCCCCATAAGTTCATTCTGCGTCCCCCCGGGATGGGCGATGACTCATTAAATAGTCTGATAAAGGCTGGCAATAGTGCTATCATAATTGCTCCAAGACCGGCACTCCAAGGATCGCCACCGACGAGAATCCAGAATATCAACGATGAGTAAAATGCAACAACTGTAGGTTTCATTACAGTATTTACTAGACAAAGCGCGTAGGAAGACCGACTCGCATCAAGCTGATCATTGCTAAATGTAATGCCACGAGTTAACTCATCACGGTTGTAGCGTTTGGCGACAAATAGACAAATACCAACACCTAGAGGAGTAATGGCCATCGAAAAAAACCATTTTGTGGAATCCTTGCTTGAATCAAGTATTATAAACAATTCTTTAGGTGTGAAACCATCCTCTACAGCAACGATGATAAATGAATCAGAAAACCAATTTGAGTCATATGACATGTAAATCTCTGACGAAATCTGTGTATTTGCCGGCGCCCAAGCCTCACCACCACTTCTGACTATATCATCGCAATTTTGGATACCATTTGTGCAATCAATCCAAGCAATACGTCTGACACCAGAGTCATCATTTCGTAGGTTTACTGAAATAATCAGCTCATCTGCCGATTTTACTAGATTTGGATTCCATTGATTTATTGTTTCCTCGGAATCATAACCCATTCCATCTCCACTAAAACTTCCATATTCCTCAATGTTGATTGCATACAGATTTAGTTCTTCATCGTCAATAACCTGCTTTTCCATGAATTCTACATCCGTACTGTAAAAATTTTCTATCTCTATTTCACCAGTGCCCATGCTCAAATATATCGAAACAACCATCAATACCGGAATAAGTAATGATGCTACTGCTCTAGTAAAAAATCGGTCGCCATTTTCTAATCGTTTGTTGAAAATAGACGGATTTGAATTCTCACCAATATCAGATTCTAAATCCTCTGGAATATCTAATTTAGTCATGTTTGTCGTTGAATTTTCTTGGTAAAACCAATAATTAAACTTAATTCCGACGGGGATAATATTGAAGAGAAAAATCGTTTGCTAACAATAGTCGACGTTGGCCTTAATTAGGCAGTTTCAGGCTTTTTCTGATAAGTAAATCTCGTATTGTTCTTGCACATCTTCAGCCGTTATGGTGTTGACACCGGCGGATTTCAGTCTCTGCACACCGTCTAAGTCAACTATAATGTAACAGGGAAAACCAATATCAGTATTGTCAACTGCGTAGTCTTTGGCAATTTCAGAATGTAGCACGTGATGGGAAGTGTTGTGTTCTATCGACCAGTTCATGGCGTATTCTTGGTCAGCTGGATCAGATGCTTCATCACTGCCAAGGACTTCAACAAAACTTACGTTGTAACGATCATCTATGGTTTCCATTTCTTCAATCAATGCGGTAGAATTCTCTGCTGCCTGTATGCAGTATTCACACCACTCGCCCATGTTAAGCAGGAGCACCAGCATAGTGCCTTCAAAATTTGATAAAGTGATATTTTCACCATGTTGGTTTGGTGCGGTTAGACTGGGTATTTTGCCACCCTCGTCTTGGGTTTCAGTATCATCACCACCTATGCAGCCTGTTAGTGGGAACAGTAGTAATATGAACAGCATAAATAACTGGCATTTTCTCATGTATATTTGTCAACTATTAGAGTAAATAAACTCAACTACAAGATTGGAACGCAGGCAATTATTTTCATGTAACATCGGTCTTTCCGAGTAAAAACTCACTGATTGCGTCAGCAAAATCTTCCGGAGTTGGCATATCATGCATAATAGAGCGAATTTTCTTACCGCCTGGCAACCCTTTGGTAAATGCTACAGCATGTCTCTGCATCCAACGGGGTTGAATTCCTATTGTAGCCTTTGACAGTTCGATATATTTGTCCCAGCACCATTTTCTAGTTGCAAATGCTCGTTCTATTTCATCAAGTTCCTGCCAGTCATCGGTTATTTTGACCCATGGGAGTTCAGATTCTTCCATCCACCCTAACCCGACTTTCAGGTAACCAAACATTGCTGGTCGGCCGATTGCTCCTCGACCGATCATCAATCCCGAAGCGTTGGTCTTCTCTAGACATTTGGCCGCACTGTTAGAATCGATTACGTCGCCATTGGCAATCACTGGCACTTCAACAGAGTCAACGACACCTTTGATGTAATCCCAGTCTGCAACTCCAGAGTATCTTTGCCTCAGAGTTCTACCGTGTACACATAGTCGCTGTGCCCCAACCTGTTCCAGACGTTGACATATTTCTATCGCATTGTGCGTAGAGGCCCCGGTTCCAAGACGCATTTTTGCCGTCACCGGAACATCAACACTCTCAACAATATCACTGACCATTGAAACGAGATTGTCGGGTTCACCCATTAGGGCTGCACCAGCACAAATCTTGGTTACTTTTGGTGCAGGACAACCAAAGTTTAAATCGATGACATCGCAGTTTGGTGCTAACATTTCAGCAGCGGTCACCATGTCTTTGGCATCTCCGCCAAATATTTGTGGAATAAATGGTACTTCGGTTTCGTGTGATTCCATTTTACGCCATGAGGCTGTTGCAGCCCGACTCAAAGCGGTGCTGTTGGTGAATTCAGTAATGGTTACATCAGCTCCGCATTCCTTAGCGAGTAAACGAAACGGTAAATCGGTGACTCCAGACATCGGTGCGAGAAATAATGGCCGTGCTTCGCCTTCCCATCGACCCAATTTCTGACCGATGAACTCGCTCATCAATTTACGCTCAGCGACATTATTTTTCAATGGTTGGCATGAATCATGCAGATAATTCGGATTCAAGCATTTCAGCAACTCGACGCATCCTTCTGAGAACCCGATCCAACGAATCCTGAACACTTCTCTTGACTTGTGCTGCATCCTCGCCGTTCATTCGATGGCCCAGAGGCAACCTGCCACCCAGTAGGTTGAGCAGGAGCATTTGTTGTTGAGGATCTACATTTTTCATTTCGGCAGCAACATCCTCAATCGATAACTTACCTTGTTTCAATGCTCTGAGTAGTTTTGCTTGCTGTTTGTCATTTAAAATTCGTTGAAAGCCACCCTTCTTTAGCATCCAATCCTCGCCGCGTCGCTGGTGCTGCACCGCCATTGCATTCCACAGCGCAATCGAAAGTCTGTCGGTCCGCGGTACTCGCTCTACTATGCCACTGCTTCGAAAGCGCTCAAGAATACGCCCAATACGGGCTTTTTGGCCCCCCAATATTTCGGCGGCCTCGTCAAGAGAGAGGGGAGCGTCTCGTTTTAGCATTAGTTCAAAGAGTCGAACTGAAATAGAATCTGCTTTGATCTCTTTCCCGGGCCGTTCGCCTAATAATCCAAAATCACCCATCCACTGGGACAGAAGACTTTCTTCAGAATTAGGCGTGAGCGGTCTATGGTCGACAATCCCTAGTGTTAGAGGAGGGCGGTCATTTTCCGGTAATTCTAGGACCAGTCGAGGGTTCTCCCGTCCCCATTTCATGTCTATCAGTTCCAGCCTTTGGTTGACGATTATACTGGCTTGAGCCGAAAAAAGTTCGACCGCTTTCGATAAGGAGCCGCCACGTAGATAATACCGTCTCCAGCCTTTACCTTCATTAGTATAGCCAATAATACCAGATTGTACCAACCTTGTCAAATGGTGATTAAGCGATGCAGGAGTTAATGCTAATTCATCCGCTAGCATCTGAGCATCCCAACCTACTTCAGGCTGAGCAAATAAATAATCACGCAGCAAGCGATGAACAGGATTGGCAAAACCGTGGTCTGCCATCTCATCACCACGTTTTCTGACTAAGCATAATGTATCAATAAACCATGTAGTTAGACTATCGATGTCTCTATCACTAGTGGGCAGAGAAACTTCTTGTAACCTGACTTTGAACATTATCCTCAATCGGTAGGCGGCCTCGAAGGTCTTTGAATTCTATGTATTAATTGCCGCTTGAGAGGCGAAAAATAGCGGTAAATTCTAGCGGCGTTCATCAAGCCACTCATAATCAACACCGCGCGTACCATGCCATTCGATGTTCATGTCAATGTGAGGCATCAACTCAATGCGATCCTCGCGTAGTATCCCTCGCCTTCTCAACACCTTGACCGCTGAATGCACGGTTGCTCTGGTTCTACCAATACGTCTTGCAAGTTGTGCTTGAGAGCGTGGTATTCCTTCCTTGACAATATCTTCAATAATCAGTCGTTGAACTAATGAAAGGCCGATTGGCAAAGCAGATGCAGCTTTCTGTTCAGTGACTGAAATACCTTTCAACACCTCTATTTGACTTGGCGCTCCAGCGAAATAGCAGGTTCGACCATTAACTGGCATAACGGTGATACTTTGTCTGGTTTGTAAAACGTCCAAATGATGCCTCAATGTTCCGTTTGCTGTGGCAAGAGTAGACTGTAATTCTCTGTAACATAGTCCTGGATGTTTTTCTAAAGTATAGAGGATTCTTCTGCGTAGCGGATGTTCACTGTTTCTTGTTTTGGTGGAGATGCCTCCAAGGGCCAATGCTCCAACTGCGCTTGTCGCAGCAGCCACGCCGCTTGCAACCCCGGCAAGTCCGCCGGCCGCACCAGCCAGCCCTGCCGCCAACCAAGGGCGTTGTCGAACCCACTGAGCGATTAGAGGCATGAGTGTTGTATACAGTTCTCCTTTGTTAAAGCATCCGTTAGATGCCTCATTGAACAGAACCTGACCGTATTTTCAGATGGGCAACAAGTGGAGAAAGAAGCCTGCCACAGGCAACACCGTGCTTACTTAGGGCGTATACCACTCTAACTGGAGGGCCTTCATCGACCGTTCGGTTGATAAGTCCCTCATCAGACAGCAGGGTTAACTTGTCGGACAAAGTTCTAGAGGAAATTCCCTCCAGTAAAGCCTTCATCTCGTTGAACCTTCTTGGCCCAGCGATATATAATGTGGACAGGATTTCAATAGTCCAGCGAGAACCAAAAACTTGCAAAGCCTCGACCGCAGCCTGAACTTCCCAATTGATGTCATAAGCATCGCTATTGGAATATTCTGCTAATGCGTCCCGAATTGAAATACCGTTGTTGATTGTATCATCGATTTTTGATTTAATCAGAGCGATAGAATCTTTTGAAATGTGTTGAACTGGATTTGGCATAATCTCACCTGATTGTTGCCTACGACATTAACTTCCTTTTTTACACTTAGTGCTGCAATATGGGTTTATGGAGTGGCAAGATTTGCAAGATTTGTCACTGAAATACCGTACAGTAGGTGTAATCTTTAACACCTAGATTTTGTTACACCAAGCCATGAGTATGCTTGCAAATAGTAAAATGATGCTTGGTGCCGCTTTGGTATGTTTGATTTTGAGTGCCCCACTGTCGATGCTTTCGACAGGCGCAGTTGAGGGTGCTGTGGAAGATAATTTCGAAACATTCCCTGCCGATTCGGCCTGTGCTAACAGTGACTGTTCAGAGATTGAAGAAGATTGGGCGACATCTACCGGTGAGCGCAGTTATTATGCGTGGAACCTAACCAACCCAACTGAAGTAATGGGTGGTGCAGATCCGGTCTACGAACAAGTGGGTCCGTTTGATTATGATATCGCGTATACCCGTGAAATCATCGCTTTCGATGAGGATGCGGGAACTCTAACCTACAGCGAATCTAAGGTTTACACCTGCGCTGAGGACACTGCAACCCCTTGTGATAGTGAAGTTACTACAACCAATATTCCGTTCCAGCCACAAGTTGTTGGTGCAACAGGAACTGCAATTTCTGGCATCATGGACCTCACAAAGGCCGGTTTTGCTGCGGGTGCAATCAACAACGAGATGACCTCATTTAGTGCCGGTAAAGCAACTGCTGACGGTCTTGCGACCCAATATGGCGGAATCCAAGCCGGTGCAATGACTGGCGGCACTGCTGTTGATGCAGCAACCGCGTCAACGATGATTGGTGTTGCGTATTATGATGCCTTTGATGCTTACTTTGCAGCTACTAACCAATCCGGTATGAACAACATGCCAGGATTCCCTCCCACAGTGACTTACACTCAAGCCATCCAAGGTCAGCAACAAGCTGCAGGAGTCACAGATCTAAGCATGATGTTCACTGGTAACGCATCAATTACCGACATGTCTTATGCATTTGATTCCGCAGTAATGCCAACTGGCGAAGATGTTTCACTAACTGGAATGGTTGGTGTTATGGTTCTAGCAGGTCACTGCAATGCATTCCCAACCGCAACTTATGATGAAGTGATGGCGGATGCAGGAAATGGCTTTGTCAATGTTGGAACTATGCAGAGAGCCAGTATTTGGGGCTTCACCGTTATGGCAAGCGAAACAATGCCAGATGTCAACGCAACTATCGCTAACGACTGGGCCTTGTGTTACGGCATAGGAGGCACATTCGCCAACACCCACGGCGGAGGCGATGATGATTGGTTTATGGACCAATCTGCGGTAGATGCATCAACTCGTATGATGAATTACCTAGGCGTTGATATTGACAACATTGTAGCAATGGGTCTACTGTTTGGTGGCGACGGTACCGAAGCACCAACCGGCCTACTAGCAACCAATGAAGACTCTACAGCATTTGGTGTTGCTACATTTATTGGTATGGATGCTGGAACCGCTATGTCCACATATGGCTTAGACATGACTCAATATGGCGCCATCGCAACATGGGTTGGCGGATGGTTGACTAGTCAAACAGCTCTCCCAATGGTACTACTAGGTGGTACTGGAACAATAACTGCTGAGGAATTCGTCAATGTGACTCTTGGCGGGCCAGACCCAATCAATGGTGGGTATCTAACCTACAGTCTAAACCTTGGTGGTGCATGGGGAACTGCTCTACTACCAA
>CAYPPO010000054.1:0-8024 GCA_964412625.1 uncultured Candidatus Poseidoniales archaeon | reverse complement strand
GGCATTGGATAATTTTCGTTGTAAACTGCAATGTAATGTATCACATCTTTGTCATCTTCGACCATTTCTTTGATACCATATTGAATGATAGTCGCCAATTCGTAAGCGAAGGCTGGGTCCCATGCACGTACTGCTGGGTTGGTATGAGCCATGAGTAGTGAATGGCCATCTTGGTGCTGCAACCCTTCACCGTTTAAGGTGGTCCTACCTGATGTTGCACCGATGAGGAAACCTCGGGCGCGTTGGTCAGCAGCTGACCAAATTAGGTCAGCAACTCTTTGGAAACCAAACATCGAGTAGAAGATGTAGAATGGTATAGTCATGCAGCCATGAATAGCAAAAGAGGTTGCTGCAGCAATGAAGGTTGATGTCGCACCAGCTTCATTGATACCTTCTTCGAATAATTGCCCGGAGGCAGATTCTTTGTACTTCATCAGCACTTTGTGGTCGACTGGCTTGTACAATTGGCCTTCCGGATGATAGATTCCGAACTCAGCGAATAGTGGATCCATACCGAAGGTTCTTGCCTCATCTGGAATGATTGGTACAATCCTTGGCCCTACTGCCTCAGACTTCATTAGCGAGCGAAGTAGCCTGACAAAGGCCATGGTGGTGGAAACCTGCATGTTGCCTTTGGTGCCCTCATCAAATTCGGCATAGGTGTCTGGGACTGGTGTTGTGATATCGACAACTGGTTGAGCACGCTTTGGTACAAAACCATTCAATTGGGCGCGACGGGATTTGGCATATTCAACTAACTCAGGTACATCGGCTGGCATTACGTATGGATAATTTTCTAGCTCCTCGTCACTAAACTTGAGACCCATATCGTCGCGCATGAATTTGATATCATCGAGGTCTGCTTTCTTTTTCTGATGTGTGGTGTTTCGACCAGCAAAGGCTGGACCAAGTCCGTATCCCTTGATGGTTCGAATAATAACCACTGTTGGCTGTCCTTTGTGGGCAACTGCTTGAGAATAGGCTGCATGTAACTTAACGAAGTCATGACCACCAACATCTTCGCACAGGTGTTCAAGGTCTTCATCGGTGTAATCCTTGACCAGTGCAGCTAGTTCAGGTGTATTGAACAAATCCTTGCGAATAGTTGCTCCGTCAGCAGTCATGATTCTCTGCTCATCGCCATCAACTAGTGATTCTAGTCGAGCAATTAATGCACCACTTGGGTCGCTGGCAAACAAATCATCCCAGCCACTGCCCCATAACACCTTGATGACATTCCAGCCTGAACCAGTAAAGCGCCCTTCTAATTCTTGGACAATCTTCGAATTACCTCGGACTGGACCGTCCAATCGTTGCAGATTACAATTCATGGTCATGATGATGTTGTCGAGTCCTTCTCTGGCAGCCAGTGATAGCTGGGAAAGCGATTCTGGCTCATCAGATTCACCATCACCCATCGTATACCAAACTCGAGATGCAGTAGTATTACACAAGCCTCTGGATTCGAGATATTTGTTAAATCTCGCTTGATGAATAGCAGTCATGCCGCCAAGGCCCATACTGACGCTAGGAAATTCCCAAAAGTCTGGCATTAATCTTGGATGAGGATAGGAAGACAATCCCTTGCCACCGACTTCTTGCCTAAACAATTCGATGTTTTCATCGGTTAATCTGCCCTCTAACCAAGCGCGTGCATAAATTCCCGGTGATGCATGCCCCTGCCAGTACAAATGATCGCCAGAGCCATCACCATCTTTGCCACGGAAGAAATGGTTGAAACCAATCTCCCAAGCATGAGATGCTGAAGCATAAGTTGAGATGTGACCGCCAATACCGTCAAAATATTTGTTTGCCCGAGTTACCATCATCATGGCATTCCAGCGGATTATATCATGAAGGCGCTGTTCCAAATCCAAGTCTCCAGGATAGGCTCCTTGGGCTGACGGCGAGATTGTATTGACATAAGGCGTGTTAACTAAGTCAATGTCGACGCCGTTCTCTCTTGCGGCTCTAACTGTAGCAAGCAGCAATCTTCTAGCTTCATCATTACCTAACTGATTTCTAACCGCAAGAATTGAATCAATCCATTCTTGGGTTGCCACAGGATCTGGGTCAGGAAGATTCAGCTCAGATTCGAATCCCAATTCGACAGCCCTCCGTGGCTAAGCCTAATGCACTCGGCTTTCAAACCCTTCTAAATTTTCAATTTTATACAAAATAAGGAAAATTCGGTTGTTTTGTGGGAAATTAGCCAAAAAACCGCATTACTGCATTAGGATTGTGACCTTTTTATTGATGCCTTGTAGGCGCAAGAGATAAAGACTGAATCGTCAGCGAGCGGTCTATGTCCGTAGAAGCAATGGTACAAGCAATGATTGACGATTTAACTGCCACTCTTGTTGATGCTGCAAAGCATGACAAGGGCAACTCCGCTGCAGGAACTCGAGTAAGGAAAGCTATGCAAGAGAGTAAAGCTGCTGCACAAGCTGTTCGTGTTCAAGTCCAGAACGACAAAAACGCTTGAAGTCAAGTGCGCGTCAATACGCGCCATTCTCCTCCACCGTTGAGGAAATCAACCTCACCACTTGAAGCCACACTCCAACCCTCTGGTGTTAACTTTACATCGGGGGAAGTCACTAGCGTATTTACCTGCAAGAGGGTCGAATTTAGTTCACTTTCCCATGCAGAATCCAGCGACCGCCAGTGACCAGTGATTTGTTTCTCCTCAGCATCAAGCGGTGCGTAAAAGGTGTAAAGCCAGTGCATTGCGAGTGTATCTTCGGAGATAAATAGAAAATGTTCACCGTCACCAAGATCCATTGCATCAGCGGCCTCATCGGTCCACATGGTTTGTCCGTGAACCGAAGCGAGAAGCGAAAGCGGTAACAGTAAGATTAGGGTCATTCCCATCACCCTGAGTTTAGCGCCGGGAGAATCATAGGTTGGAATTGCTATTTGATGTGAGATGTGCTTGAGGAAGAGAACTATTGGGACAAACAACATGGTGATATAACGGCCATTATTACCCATGGTCAAAACAATGCCTGGCCATTCTGCGCCCCAAATATCTGCTTCATAAGTCCAAAGTGCTGCTACATAGATGACAATCGCCGTCATAATCCCGGTAATGTATCCAGTCATTAGGGCAATGTCTGCATCCTCTATTGATACTAATGCTGACAGCATTGGTTTGACAAATGGCCAAGCCACCATGCCGAACAAAGTATACAGGATTACCACATCTAAAAGTGAAAAGGCCAAAGCAGACGCATACCGAACTGGATTATCAGCAATAGTTGCCAAAGTACTGTTATAGCCGAATAAGCCAATTAGCACCATCAAAACGAACACGATTGAGCAAACTGTCATGCCCACAATTAGCGGCTTAGCCATCCATTGAGTCTTATCGCCGCCACGAGCATGGATTTCACGCCATACCGTGATAAGCAAAGCCAAAGCCAAACCACCAATAATTACGGCATCAAGAGTGACAAATCCCTTGGCATATGGCATTAGCATGAATATTAATCCTCCAGCGATATTCTGCATAATACGATGCTTAGTTGACGCAATACCGGTCAGCAGAATAAACGAAAGCGCACAAAAAATTGCCAAATATACCTCCTCATAGCCACGCCCAATAGAAAAAATAAATGCGGGTGAAAGCGATAAAACGGCTGCTGAGTGAATTCCAGTCCACCGCATTAGACACGCAATAAGCCCGAAGAAAGCAGCAAGGGCTGAGACCTTGATGCCCGTCTCAGAAAGTCCGTATAACGGCAGTATCGTTCGCTGACCTCCATCAGTTGGGTCGCTAGCACCGACCGTATCAGGACGCAAATCGCCCCAAGGTAGGGCACCATTGTCATCAACAGCCATTTTTACTTGAGTATCCAAGCCTAAATCGCTGGTAAAACAAACAAGTATGTTGAGCAGAATACCGAGAATGAGTAGACCTTGCCAAAGACGTCGGTCTTGGAAACTCAATCGCTCCATAGTTAACGGTTCGGGGCGAGAGGTTCAACTCTTTCGGACACTTCGGGGGTTCATGAGCGGAATTCTTGAGGGTGTGCGGATTGTTGACATCTCACGTATATTGGCTGGACCTTACGCAACACAGATGCTAGCAGACCTCGGTGCTGAGGTAATCAAAATCGAAGCCCCGTGGGGCGATGATACCCGTCACTGGGGACCACCCTTCACCACGGGTTTTGATGGTAAACAGGTTGCTGCTTATTTCCTATCATGCAATCGCCGCAAAGAAATTATATCGATCGATCTTAAACGAGATACAGAAGAAATTCGCAAACTTATCGATTCTGCCGATGTAGTAGTAGAAAACTTCCGCCCTGGTACACTTCAACGCCTACTGGGGTCTCTGCCTGATGACGTAATCCTGTGCTCGATTTCTGCTTATGGGCAAGACGGTCCACGACGCAACGAGCCAGGATACGATATCGCCTTACAAGCCCGCAGTGGTATTATGAGTATCACAGGGGAAAGCGATGGAGCCCCGGTGAAAGTAGGAGTTGCGTGGATCGATGTAATCACTGGATTAAATGCCAGTAATGCTATTTTAGCTGCATTAATTCATAAGATGAAAACGGGTAAAGCACAAAACATTGACATTTCGCTTTGGGACTGTGCAATTGCTGCTCTAGTCAACCAAGCACACAATGCATTGGCCAGTGGTAAAGACCCTCAAAGAATGGGGTCTGCCCACCCTAACTTAGTACCGTATCGAGCCTTTGAAGCAAAAGATGGTTGGTTCGTAATTGGCGTCGGTTCAGATAATCAATGGGCGAATTTGTGTGAGTTAATGTCCATTGAAAATAGGGCTGAATGGCACACAAATGCCGGTAGAATCGCTGAGCGAGAGGTAATTGAATCGATCGTGGGCAAAATTGTCGCAGGCTACAGTAGAATGGAGTTAGAAGAGTTACTAGCCGGAATTCCCTGTGCTCCAGTGAATACTATTACCGAGGCCTTGGATGATAAACAATCAATCGCTAGAGAGTTGGTAACCGAGTATAACGGGGTTGAGGTATTAGCAAGCCCGTTGCGCTTTTACTAAAATGAAAATAAGCTAGTTTGTCCACTTTCTCGAACCAAACCTGCTTGCTTTAGTTTTTCAATAGCGTTATCCATTCGACGCTGGCTAAACTGTCGGTCTACTTGTAAGAACTGATAGAGTCCGTCTAGGTTGACTTGGCCCATTTGCAATTCCTCATTTGGTACTTCATTTGACGGATGATTGTGGAAAATTTCACGTATTTCACTTAGTCTTTCAGGGACATCCTTGCCTTTTTCTTGACAAATCGTCTCGATATTACCAAACTGTTTGATTAGTTTTATTCCAGTTTTCGGACCAATGCCCTTGATTCCGGGGTGAAAATCAGTACCGATCATAATTGCTAAGTCAATTAATTGCTCTCTGGTGAGTTCATGCTCGGTAAGAAGTTCATCGAGAATTATTTTTTGAGCTTTGACAACTCTTCCATGAGATTTGTTACCTGCTGTCATCATGTTCCTGATTAATACTGGAGTGCCGTATAGTAATGCATCCCAATCTTGGGTGGCGACCGCATCGAGTTGCCCGACGGCGGCCATCACCGCAGCTTGACCCTCGCCTTCTGCTTTCGCATCAACCCAAGGCACGCCAAGTAAATCGAGAAGTTGTTTGGTTTCTTCTACCATTTCTGGTGTGTAAGAAATTATTCGTTGCGCCATTTTTTGGGCTAAGGCAAAATCTCCGGCGTCCAAAGCTTGTTGATGAACGGCTCTTGCTTCCTCACGGCGGGCCTTTCGCATGGCAATTTCATCAGCCTTGAGTTCTGGTGGCTTGCCGTCAAAGATGAATACCGGTTTGATTCCGGCGGCTAATAGTGTGGTAGTACGGTTGAGGAAGCCCATCAAATGAGAGACTACTTTACCGTTGCTAGATTTTAGTGGCCCGCCGTCTCCTTCGGGAGAACGATCCCTAATTGTTGTCAGAAACTGGAATGCTGTAAGAAACGCATCAACGCCTATTTTTTGTCCAGATAACGAACTTAACTCAAGCGTTTCTGGTTGTGCTAAATCACGCAGGTTACAGCCCATGATTTGGTCTAAAGCCGCAAGCGTGTTAATATTTGCATCCGATTTGGTCAATTAGTAGAATCATTTAGTTGATTCATGGCGCAAATATTGGCTTGTCTGCGCGGCTGGCACGTACCGCTTGCACAAGCGGAATTAATGGCGCTATTGCCCGCCATAAAATTCAGCCAATTAAGCCCTAGATTGCTGATTACTAATCAGCAAGCGGTAGAAAATTTGGCACAGACACTAGCTTGTTCAAGTGGTATTCAGTGCTTTCTGAGAGATGCCCAGGTAGTCGAGGATGCTCAACATAACCAACAGGCATTGCTACAAAAAATCTCCACTGTCCTAGAAAAATTACCGGTAAGAGGTTCACTTGCTGTAAGGTACCTTAGAATCGCCGGCAGGATTGAAGGCATCTCCACCAAATCACTAGCTGGCGAAATCGGTGGTATTGCTGTATCTAATGGTTATTCAATAGATTTGGATAAGCCTGAATACGAAATTGGATTAATTGCTGATGGTGCATCAGATACTATCGCCTGTGGTTGGTTGGTTGGAGATTTTGATGATTCAATAGGTACTGCTACACGCAGAGCCACTGAAAGACCATTCTTTAGACCAATTAGCCTCGATCCAAGACTTGCTAGGCTAGCGATAAATCTTGCATGCGGCCCAGTGGATGATTATGCTGCTTTAGATCCAATGACCGGTACTGGAGGTTTTGCTATGGAAGCCATTACCATGGGAAGAAACTGTTTGGCATTAGATATGGATGAAGAAATGGTTAATGGGGCAAAGCAAAATATTGCTTGGGCATTACAAGATAATGAAGCAAAATCAAAATTCCAAATATCTGTTGGAGATGCTTGCAATCTTGTTGATGCAATTCCAAAGATGTGGCATGGTAAGATTTCTGGTGTGGTCTTAGACCCACCTTACGGTAGAAATTCTCACGGCACACATGGTCACTTTGAATTGATTAGCAAAACCATCAAGAGTGCGAGAAAAATAACAGCTGATGATGCCAAATTGGTTGTGATAATTCCGCTAAAGCCTAACAAGAACAGTGCGGAATTAGAGTTGCTTTATGGAGAATGGGACGCTTTCAACAAAATGATAGTAAACAGCGGGGCGAGTATTATCGGAAAATGGCAAGAGCATGTGCATGCAAGCTTATCAAGAATGCTAATCTGGGTGAAACTTGGTGTGATCAAATAACACAATAATTACTGGAAATAAAACAGGTTCGGGATAACGTTTTTGTGCTTTTTTTTCTAATTCTTACTCATGGAAGAAAACGATACCTCTAACTCTTTTTTTGAAAATCCAGTCACATTACGTTTGACTCTGTTATCAACCGCATTAATATTCTACCTTTACGGATGGTCTATGCGTGGAGGTATATTTCTTGCTGGTTTAGTATTTTTTGTGTATCTTGCTGTGGCCATTCATGGAATCACTGAAAAATTTAGTTTCAATCGAATTTGCGGCTTTGATGTCGCAGTTGTCTGGAGTTTCTTTATTGGGCTTACTTTTTGGGTAATTATTGGCGGTAACTTTTTCGATGATAGCGCATCAGTAGGCTGTTTCATACCATTTTTAGTACCAGTTTTTGCGATCCCCGTAATACAAAGCAAGCTCGAAAAAATCGAAGACGAAGTAGAAGGGAAACCATTTATTCAAGGGCTGTTTATTGCTATTCCTGTATCAATTTTTGCAGTTATGCTCGCATTAAATATCGTGAGTGAGCTGCTACATTAAGCATCATAACGATTTAACGAATTACCCCGATGAAGTTTGAGATAAATCGGACGAAATCACTCCCTCAGCAAGAGGTTGCTTGTTGGACACTCACGGGCGATAAAAATAATCAGGATAAGCTTCCGAACTCAGGAGTTGGAGATATGGATTCGAATCCTGCATGAAAATTAGCGAAAAATGGCAAGAGCATGTGCATACAAGCCTAGCAAGAATGCTAATTT
>CAYPPO010000053.1:0-8277 GCA_964412625.1 uncultured Candidatus Poseidoniales archaeon | reverse complement strand
TTTGGCCATATTGAACGAGCGTCCATCCTTGGAATTCCCACTAAATATCAAAAATCACATTTCCAACCCATGCAGGTCCAACCAAATCGGGAATTGTATTGTCCCTAGATCTGTATACCTCATCTTCGAGTAATTGTTTGACCACTAACTCATGGGATGTAACAGCTTTAATCTCTAGATTTCTTTCGATTAAATTAGCATCAATGTACGATACTTGTACTTCACATAACAACTTTTTATTGAATTTTCTAATCATGTATTGTCCGTCAACAAGGTATTTGTCTTCAACTTCTAGCCTGTATAAAGCCTCTTCAAGCCATATCATAAGTAGTGATTCATAGTCTTCGTGTGACGCTTCTAATTCCACGCGCCATTCAGCAGTAAATCTTGGAAATTCGTTAAGCTTCTGCGCTTGCTGTTCGGAAATTAGCAAATTCATCATACCCAACGATAGTTCATAAAACAAATTCGGCAGTGAATTAGCAAAGCCACAGATTCCGATATCTGCTTTTGTGGCTAGAGTCCAAAAACTCATATTGTAATCATCTCTTTGATACTTGGAGGTTCCAGGCTATTTCACCAACACGATGAATTAACATATCTTTGCTTAATGAAAATGAGTCACTAGCCTCAGCGCTTAGAATACATTCGCAAGCAGCATTGGTTAATAATGCGGTGTCGGCTACGCTAAATCCATTGGAAATAGAGACGGCAATCGCTACCACTGCAGCATCAATCAATCCAATAACTTGTCTTAGTTGAGGCAGAGTACATGCAACATGGACTGTATCATATGATTTTGAATAGATAGTGACTCCATCTTCTCCTGCAAGAACAACAAGATGTTTCCACCCGTATGAATCGATTAAAGATTTAGCCGCTACTGAATCCTCACCTTCTCCTATCCTTCGTTTCATCAACTCAAAACCCCTTGATTGAAATATTATCCAATCAACATCGTGAGTTCGGTGTAATCCAGTTAATTTAGGGTCTGCGATTATTGGGATGTTCTGGTCTTTTGCATGTTTTGCGATTCTCTCGACCCCCGAATCATAAACAACCCCCTGTCCGTAATCTGAAAGAATTACACAATCTGCGTCCGACAAATTGCTTATGGCTTGATCGTATATCGCTTCAAGAGCTGTATCTGGAATTGGTTCATCTTCTTCAACATCCCATCTTAGTAACAGTTGCTCACCTTGAATTAGGCTCTCACGACTAGCGAGCATTCGAGTTTTTACAGTGGTTATTCTTCCTTCTACAATGGCAATACCAGACGTTCCGACACATTCGTTTTCCAGATAATCAATTATTTTTGAGCCTGCTTTGTCATCCCCAACAGCACCGAATAATCTTCCATTATAACCCATAGATTGCAGACCTCTAGCGACATGTGCGGCTGCTCCAACATCTTCTTCTCGGCGTGTTTCCCTCAACACTGGAACTGGTGCTCTAGAGTTCAAATTATTTGCATAACCATGGATGTAACAATCCAACATTATATCCCCAATTAAGACAATATTACCAGTGTCATCTTTGTTAAGTGTTTCAATTATGGAATTCAATTTATCATGTTGTTCAACTTCTACATCAGTCATGCCCATATCGTTCCCTCACATCTAGGCAGTTCATTGAATCACTTTATGCTGTCGCGAATTTTAGCCAATAAATTCGCATGCTGTTTTTCTGATATCTCCAACGATTCTCTGAGTGTAGCCAGCATTGCTTCCTCATCAAGCGTGATTATTCCGTCAGTAAGAGCTGTTTCCAAGGTCCGGTAATAAGTCTTGATGTTATCAGAATAAACAGGTTCTTTCTTTGCTAAATTCAATAACTTCTCATGAGTTTCGTCAGATATACCGTAAGCTCCTCTGAAGGTTTCCAGCAATGTGATTTCCTCATCGACTAACTGATTATCCACCAATGCTTGACTTAGCATTTCTAGGTATATGTCTTCAGGTGGTGAGATTTCTATCGATTCTCTCGCTGCCTCAGATAGCCTCTTTACTCTTTGAGGATGCATGCCCAGGAACTCTACAACTTCAGATATTAGTAGATGCTCATCGTAAGTAATAATTCCATCTTCCCATGCTCTAGCGAACATACGTTTGACTAATTCTTCACTGGATTGGGCATCTAGTGATGCAATTCCAGAGGGTTGCGATATCGACGTAACTATTGGGCTGTCGTGATAATTTAGGTTGTCATCGACATGTGAAAGCAATTCTAGAATTCTTTTTTCTCCCTTAGGAATATCTTTCAGTAGCGTTTGTTTACCTTGATAATTTACCTCTATCTCCATGGTTTTGTCGATGATAAGTTTTGCTCTAGTTCTACCCGTCATCGTCAGTGAGTATACCTTTCTCCTTTGTTTAGCCCCCGGAACATGCCTATTTTGAACAGTTATTTCATTAGCTTTTTCAAGACGCTTTAGCGTTCTAGGCACGTGCTTCCGTTGAACATGTACCGCCGCTGAAATGCCTGCTTGAGTTAAGGCAACAGGTGCCTCCCATTGATTGTTGGGCAGTATATTGTCAAATAGATGAATTAGCATTCTGTGTTCCGTGGTCAACCTACCAAGATAACCATCAACCATACACGCACCAGTATACCGTTGTGATATGAAGCAAATAGATTCAACGGTATTCCGTTTGTATAATATGGCAGTCATTAGACCCCCAAGCATGGGCCGTCAGTCTAGGAAGTACAATCCTCGCACTCGAACCAAGCGCCCTGTTGGCTTACAAACTGATGTTGACCAATCTCCCGCAAAGCCCCACCCCTATCCAAAAAAAATTGGTGGACGTTGGTTTTTACCTAATCCTCTCGGTGCAAGACTACATCAAAAAAGTGGATTAGGCATCATAGTTGATAACGGCATTACCTTGCTACCAATAGAAGTTCTTTTTTGTCACTGGAACAGACATGTACCAATTGAGCGGGACTGGGTTAACCAAATATTATCCGAGGACCCTGATTTTATCGCAAAATCAGTTGTATTTGATGTATCTAGATCCGGTGGGGAAATAGTAATTCCAACACTAAACCGTGCCGTTGATGAATATCCAAATCAGTCTTTTGCCATAAAGTGGTCAAGGAATGATTCACATTTCAATACTGAGCCTATTTCACAAATAAGGTGGTTTTGGGCTTCAAGTGATGTAGACTGGGATGAATTAAGAAATTGGGTTAATGAGGTGATTTCTGTCCAATGTATTCCTGAAATTTTTGTGATAGATGATGAAATGGATATCACGATGTATAGACTTGGTTACGAAGAATTATCAGGCAATCAAAAAACCTGGGCTAATTTGTCAGAACAGGAAAAATCTCTGATTAACTCTTCAATTGACAATCTATATGTTACTAGTTCAGGTGCTCATATTCCACAGGTGTCTAAGTGGCCATTGTCATCTATCGGCATAGAACATTTATCGGGGATTAATCTTCGTATTGAAGAGATCAATTGGCTTAATTCAAAATTGAATAATAACTCTGACAAAAGTGAATTATTTTCTTATTTAGTTGATATTGGTTGCATTTTGAGGCCTGGATTCAAGTACGGATGTAGATGGAGAGTTTATGATGATGATGTTTCAAACTCACACGCTCCTTGGCTATTGGAGCCTTACAACGAAGCTCCCGAATCATGGGAAAAACTCTGTTTAGCAGTTCGTTTAGCAGAAGGAGTCCATAAAAAGTGGGTCTGTGGATTCCACAACAACGACGGATGGGAATTTCTCAACATAAAGCGGTGGTTGCCCGGTAAAGTTTAGTTATCGAACTCACGACCCCACGCATCGTAATCAATATTTGGTCTATTGTGAACACTTTGTTCTTCGGTAATTTCTTCCAGATTTACAGTTCTTCCGTCTTTCATACTCAAAAACACCCACAACGCGGCAAAAATACAAGCGAGTCCAATCATTTGCCCTGGATTTATGTAATCATTTAGTGATTTAGTGGCACCACTTTCAGCGGTTAATACAACTTCTACGGACCACACATTATCATTGGAATCTGAGATTTCAATAATTCCATTGATAATCATATTATTTGACAATAAGTTGTTTGGATCGATGTCGATTATCAGAACATCGTCTGACCCGGTTAGACGTAATGTCTGTTCACTTTGAGCGATTCTTGAAAGTGGGCCATCGATTTTATAATCAAAATTTTGATTGCCAGAACCTATTGAATCAATTGGTATAGCGATTTGACTCTTATCATATATCGGTATTGATGTCGAATATGTGCCGTTTTGTGGCATGATTGATAGTGAGAGAATTTCGACATCTAAATTTCTAATTTCTGATTCACATCCAATAGTCCCACCCAATTTAGTCATCGAATTGTGTTGAGCTGCTGAGTTGAAGTTTATCGTCACAGTTGAATCAATACCCGCCTTAATCTGGTTCGGAGATATCGACACTAATCTACCATCAGTAGATGTAAGTCCGTTTTGTAAGGTGCAATCAATACTTGATTTAGCCGCAATTTGAATCGGCTCATTAGGTAGTGTAGTAACAGAATGATTCGGCAAATCTAAACTGAAGTCAGATGCGCAGGAATCGGTCTTGAACATTATTTCAATTTGATTACTGATAACAACCTCAGCGTACCAATCAACAAGTACTCCATCATGATTACGAATTTCAATACCATTGCTACCAAATTTAGATCCATTACTGAATAAATCAGTAGATTGACCTTCGTTACTCCCAATTAATAATTCATTATTACCGTCAGCTTCGATAATCTTCAGATAAGGTCGCTGGTTGTTGACATTCAATTCATTGTCTGCATAACCATCAATTGTAGTGTCTTGGTATGAAACCAAAATTCCGGTACCGGGTAGTTGGTTATCGTACTGATTGCCTCCACGATACTCAATCCACACATACTCTCCATGGCCAATTTCTATTCGGTAATCTAGTTTCATGTCACCATCTTGTGGGATAATTATGCTTGTAGCAGAGCAATAGTCAGTTTGCTGCGACCAATCAAAATCCAGGTCAATAAAATGGTCTAACCCGATAGTTTCTAATGTAGATGACATTGGAAGTGCTGGTGTTTTTCCATCATCATTCCAATTTCCACTAGCCATTATATCCCAATCACCTACACCTTTCCAAATCGAGGTTTGCTGACCGTCAGAAGGATAGAGGTCATAGGCGCCCATTTGATGAAGCATTTCATGCATCGCAGTGCCAAAACCGTCAGATTTTGAGCCCAAACTTGCCATAGCATAATGCCCAACAGATAGCTCGCTGTTTAGTTCAATTGGCGTTTCAAATGTTGTAAAATGGGACCAAATACGATTAGAATTACCACCACTCTCCTGGCCGATTGTGGTATGTAAAATTAGCAGCCTATCGATTGATCCATCTCCGTTTAGGTCATATTTATCCCACTGTATCGACTGTTTGTTCGCTAGCACTACTTCCTCTGCTAGCAAGGATGGAAGATGGGTTCCATCAACCAGTGAATCCCTTTCTACTCCGGCATCAGAACCATAGGAAGCAAGATTTCCAGAGGCGATAGTCATTGTCTGATGTACATCAACATTGACACTCACACTGCCCCTTGATAATTGGGAAAAGTAGTCATCAGCATTTGGTATTAGCATCGCTTCAGCATCATTTATCGCTGTTGCTTCGTTCGTGTTCTTACCATCGAAATCAACAATTATAACAGGCCAATGTTCATTTTCTTGAATCGGCAATATTTCAGGTTCCTCTGCTTTAATCACTAACGAATTGTTCTTTAGCCAATCCTCCACTAATGTATCATTGGTAAATGAAAAGATCGCTGCTGAAAGTAGCAAAATGATTAGCGGAAACCCCAACCATTTTGCCTTCATGGAGAGTAGCAGGATTCCTTTATCTATCAAATGTTGGTTTTTATGATAAGTCATACTATTGATTTACTTTAACTAGGACTCGGGGAAAGGTTTGTTTTACCTGATTAAAAGCAGTAGGGTTTTGGCAATTCATTATAATCAATTCGTCCGGTTTGTGTCTAGATATTAATTTCACTAGGTCATCCTTAATCCGCTCATCACTACAAAGGTTTGATAGAAGCAGCACATCATTTTTCATATCCTCACTATCATTGTTATTACAAGTGCATGCAACCTTCATTTTTGCGATAATTTCACCTTCATTATTGTACTGTCTTACTAATTTGACGTTGTATTTGGCATTCTTCGTAGTCCATGGGCGAGAAATTACTTCAATAATTAAAACAGTACACAATGTGATTGCTACACCGTAACTCGTCTTTTCATAATATGATAATAACGAGATTAGTGATACAAACCCGTATACCCTAAGTCGCCACCAGTTAGCATTACTTACGTCAAGATTTCCAGTTATTCCAGACGAAATCATCACGGAGGTTGATACGATTACTAATAATTGAACCCATAGTATTGTTGTTGCGAAATACATCAATGATATCGCATCGTATTTCACCACAAATCCATAATTAGTGTGGACATTATGTCCCGCTTGGTATAGCGCCGGTAATAACGAATTTATTGATATATAACTGAATAACAAAAACGTTACTGGCGCCAAAATTAGTACATTCCTCATTAATTTTTTTTCACTATTTGTTAAACCAGGTTTTGAGAAGTTCCATATTTGTAAATTGACCAGTGGAATTATTGTTAAAAAGCCGAGCAAACCCGAAATAATCCATCTTAGTTCTGCCCATTTTTCCGGTTCATAAAGGTTCAAACATCCTTCAGTACACGGATCGAAAATACCGATGAAATAACTTAAAATCTCGTCAATGTTCAAGAGCCATGGTATGGATGCGACAACCCACAAGAATAGCATTATACCAATTCTGGCAAATAGCTCGTTTGTATGAGTAGATATGCGAGCATTTGAGTCGGTGCTCAAATGTATATTCAGATAATCACCATCACACTAAATCAGTATATTGCTTTGGTGCTCTTGCTTGGACTACTGTTCTATAAACTCCAAAGATTGCCCACAACATTAGCATCCCTGTTATTAGGATCACGCCCCATGATTGGGAAGAATCCAGAGCCCATGCAAATATAAGAATCGCAATTACTGACAGGATACCTCTGCGCACACCTTGTGGGACTGCGAGACTCATATCCAAATGAGGTGGGCCGCCACCGAATTTTCGTTCGTAGAACTCTCCTTGAACTACAGCACCAATTATGATAATTGACAATGTTGTCCAGTAAAACAGGTTTCCATTCGAAAAGAAGTTTTCCGCAATTTCTTTTTGTCTTGCTGCCTCAATTGCTGCAGGGTCTTCTTCTGCTACAAATAATGAATCATAGTCACCAACACTGATGGTTCTGAGTTGCAAATTATCGGAGTCATCTGTGAAAGTCGAATCGGGCGGACTTATCGAAAATGATAGGATGTTCCATAAATCTCCTCCGTCAAATTGACCATTACCATTAACTGCATTGCCGACTAATTGGAATGATACACTTCCAATATCTGATTCTGGAGCAACCCAAGTTACTACCCAATTATTGCCGGGTTCTGATTGGGATAGTGCACCCGGCTCCTCTGGCACAGATTGTGAGCCAACACCTGGTTGCAATGTTCCGGAGTTGTAGTCCCATAATAGAAAACCACCATCTTCATTAGAAGCATGTTGCAGTGTAATTGTGAATTCATAAGATTCGCCAATCGAGTAGGATCTAGGAACCCCTGATATTGACACGACGACATCAGTTGACGGGGCGCCGTCGCCGTGACATGTACAACCGGTGTCGACGACCAAGTCAGAGCCATTTTTCCACGGTGGACCATTCGGGTTAGCAATCACTGGCGCAATTAACAACAACGCCAAAATTGTAATGACCAAGCGTGGCTTCATGTTAATCACGGTCCCACTTAGTTTTTGGAAAAATTGCATACCTTTGAACATTACCTAATTTTATTCAATAATCAGTCAATCAAGATTCCTTTATTGCATTGTTTAACCCTGTCATCATCTTTTTACCATCCCCAAACAACATCATGGTTTTGTCCATGTAAAACAAGTCATTGTCGACACCTGCATATCCAACGGAAAGCGACCTCTTGACGATTACAACCGTTCGAGCAGCATCTGCATCGATGATTGGCATTCCAGCCAGAGGCCCTTCTCCGCTTCGTGCAGCGGGGTTGGTTGTGTCGTTGGCTCCAATTACAAGGGCAACGTCACAATCAGGGAATTCAGGGTTGATTTCGTCCATTTCGATGAGTTGTTCGTACGGAACATTTGCTTCTGCAA
>CAYPPO010000052.1:0-8643 GCA_964412625.1 uncultured Candidatus Poseidoniales archaeon | reverse complement strand
AGGGTTCTTAGGCTCATTTTCAGGGTATTCTTGTTCATTTTTGCTACCTCCTTTTGTTTGTCCAATGGACTATGATTTCCCCTCCACATGAAGGGAACGACCGCCAAGTGGTGAGAATGCCTCTCCACTTCCGTCGTAAAATTTGCCCATCCATTCTACAAAGTGTAGACGAATGGCGTGAATTGAAGGTGATAAGATTCCAAGTGCTATGGCGAACAGTTGTACTAGTATGAACAACACTATGCCGAGCAAAAGACCTAGATAATCGCCAGCGTCCATTGCTGGACCAATTTTTTCCCAACCCATGTTAATCGAGATTTCAGCAATTTTAACTCCTGCGACACCGACACCCATAATTCGTAGGTATGACAGCGTATTGGCGAGTAATCCAAAGATTTCAATCGGCCCCATGACTAAACCACCTACCCATCCGAACTTCTCATAAACTGCGAGGCCAATCACCAGAGAGACCAAACCAACAGCCATCAGGATAGTCCAAATTTGAAATTCAAACAATTCATTGTATCCCATAACCATGTTCCTTGCCTGCATGGTCCCACCGGTCATGATCAAAAGCCATGAGCCTTTCTCGAAGAATGCTGCTGCGGCTCCGTGAGCGTTCCAAACGGTGTAAAGTCCGATAAATAGACCGACGAAGATGTGTAAAATACCGACATAGACTGATAGAACTACATATTCTTGCAGGCCGCCGCCTGGGGTCGCTCTGTGGAAAGGTACGTGAAGACCGCCCATAGCTAGCAAATCGGCCAAGGTGCCTGGCACATGGATGTTAGCATAAGTCCAGTCATAGATGAAGTCGAATGGTGATGAATTACCCATTTGGCCGGTATCATCCCAAACAAAACCAAAGCCCTCGGCGAAGATTAGTCCCCATATGATACACCAAATACCCATCCAACGCAGGATTGTTAGGCCGTTTTGAGCCAATGGATCGGCGGCAAATGGTTTGGTCCCGAAATATGCTGCAATCGCACACAGCACCAAACCGTAACCCCAGTCTCCAAGAATCATACCGTAGAATATCGGGAATGTGAACGTCATCAATAGTGTCGGATCGAATGTGCCATATTTTGGCCGTCCGACCAAATCTACCAGTAATTCAAACGGTTCAGAAAAGTCACCATTTTCAAACTTAATCGGCGGCTGGGCATCATCGTGATGTTCCGCAGTGCTGTAGGTGCCATTACGGATTGCTCCGATTGCTAGGTCGAGTTCAGGCAGATTGATTCGCCCGTCTCTGTTTAGATCTATTGCCGCCAAGAAGCGTGCCATGTTTATTGGTGGCATGTCGGGAATATTTGCTTTCTTCATTGCTTTTTCTATCTCAGGGAATTCTAATTCACCGGACTCATCGAGGTCCATGTTTTTGAAGAAATCAAACACTGATAAATTCTTGGCTTCCAAATAATCCGACAGCATAGCTAATTCGCTAGGAACATGCTTACTCTGCGCATCATCATGATGGCCTTCTTCATGATGGTGGTCGTCTACGTACTTTTCTATAGAAATATGGGAGGCAACTTTTCCAAGTGCTGTTTCAACCTTCGTCTTATCAGAACTTGGCACCCAACCATCCAAAACGAAGGCTTGGTTGCTTACAGCAAGTAGGGTTGGGGCGGTAAAAATTGATTCTTCCCGCTCTAGATGCTCAAGGAGTATTACTAAGTCTCTACCGTTATCAATAGTCCATTTACTCAGAGACCTGTTCGAGGCAACAATATCGCTTTCTAAACTAGAAATTTTTTCTTTTGCTGCTACAATCATTTTATCTGCAGACCCATCACCTGATGGAATTTGTATTGGTTTTGCACCAAGTGAACTGAGTCCGATTTGTACGGCTGCACTATCTGACGGGCGGCAAGCAACAGCAACAACACCCTTTGCTACTTCCAATTCGATATCTGATAGAATATCAGAAAACTCAGAGTAGGCTTTTGAAGATTTTGAAGTTTCGGCAATGAACAACTCCACTCCGTCATAGTCGGCCATCAAATCAAGTGGTATTCCTAACGGAGCGACTCGTTCAAGCGCTTTGACGCGCTCGGTGAGGTTAGAGATCTCAGATTCTGCATCGCGCGCTTCATCTAATTTCGCTAGAGCTTCATCAATTAAACCCGGCATGGAGGCTACTAATTTCTTGACCTCAGCAAGTGGCTTTGGGCCATCTGGGTTGACCGCAGCAATTTCCGACTGGAGGGCTCGAGCCTTTGTCAACAGCTTGCTGACGCTAGTTGAATCGACGGATGAAATTGCTTTCCCTACGCCAATTCCATCTTCAAAATTGCCGTATTCTTCGATGTGCACACAGCCTAGATCGGCACAAATCCTCAGTACTTCTTCGAGTTTATCAACTGGTGAAGCCACAGTTAACCTGGACATTTCAGCAGTTTCAAACATTGACAAACACCTACAAAGAAGACATCGTTTTCAAAATGAAATCAACGGCTTTGGATTGGTTCTTCTTGGCCGCTCCAGCAATAGATTCTACAGATTTTGACCCTTCCTTGTGGACAGTTTCGGCAGATTTTGATGCTTCGTCTCTTGCTGAATCCAGTATTTTTTGTGTACTCGAGACCGAATCATCAGACGCTTTGGAGACCATTTCTGTTGATTTTTTCCTAGCATCTGACACAATTTTCGATGCCTCATCTTTTGCTTCTGACAGCTGACGTGCTGCTTCTCTCTCGGTTTGTTTGATTTTTCGCAGGACATCAGCCATAGTCAAAGTCATCACCTGTAAAAATGCCCAACTTAAGGGGGTTTATGAGTGTAATGATTTAAACTGTAATACAATTTTTCATGATTTTGAAATACTGCATCATTTTTCTGGCTTACTGCCTCTAAACCTGCTAGCCATACCGAAGGGCAAAAGTAGCCTACCTTGTACATTCTCAAACCCTACTTTTCTCATCAATTTACGATAATATCCGTTGGTACCGTAATGAGAATATGTCTTGGCCAAACCTTTCCAAGGGTGATTCTTTTTCTTGGTCACGTATCTAGCCATCAGTTGAACTACCGTCGACATCCAGATTCTACCTGCCAACCCATGTAACCAATTTGCTTTACCAGCGTCACAAATTACCAATTGCCCTCCGGGCTTAAGGACTCGCAGGATTTCCTGTAAACCCTTCCCTTTATCTTGGAAATCTCGGAAGGAAAACAAGCAGAAAACTCTGTCAAATGTATTGTCTGGCAATGGAATAGATTCAGCGATGGCTTGAACGTATTCTGCTGGTTTCTCTCCTCGTGCGCTTCTAGCGGTGTTGACTCGAACCTTTGCAACTTTGAGCATTTCAGGAGACGGATCAAGGCATGTTAGATCAACATTTTCAATGTCTTCAGCGAAAGAACCTGGACCGCAACCAACTTCCAAGACTTTCATTCCAGGAGTCGCGTGATTTCTAACATTTTTCCGCCATACCGCATCCTGTCCAAAGGTCATCAAGCGGTTGACTCGATCGTAATTTGGAATGGATTCCTCTAATTGAGATTCGAGTATTTCCCACTCATCTAAATCAATACCTGAAGGGTCATATCCACCTGTAGCACTACGACCAGCCATACATAATCCATGAGCCCGACCTCTTTGGACATATCGTTACCAACTAGGCAATACGTTCGACAGTCTCTGGGGTTATGCCTTCTTCAGGAGTTACTCTGAAAACTAGAATTTTGAGATTTTCTGGCGCATTTCTAAATTTAGAAACCATCATCGATGTTTCGAAATCGGAACCAATGGTTCTGACTGAGAACGATAGTACCATGTCAGCGATGGATGAGAGTTCTTGCTTGATATTTGGTGATAACCCATCCGTTGAAACAGTGATAAACAATAAACCACGATACATTTGCGCGTGTGCTTGAAGCATCCTCACCATGGCGACAACTCTCGCCGGGTCATCTCTTTGCAAGAAAAAATCCAAGCTATCAACAACGGCTCTAAAGTAAGGCCCCAGAGCCATTACTTCGTTGGTAACTTCGGTTAGATAATCTTGGTTGTTTTCATCAACAAATCGGGTTTGAGCCAATCGTTGAATATCTTCTAATCTAAATCCTTCAAGTCGATACCGGCTAGCCAGTAACTCCTTTTCTAGTACAGTTGAGTTGTACTCTTCGCCTATTGTTCGAACGTTAATATCTAGTGGCCAATCATACTTTTGAAATATACGGACAATCTCTGCTTGACCTTCATTGGTCGAGATATAAATGGTGTTTTCTGCTTCTTCGGCTGGAGAGACGAATTGTTTGGCAAATAATTCACTTCCCGAGCCGGTGTCGGTAAATGCAATCATGGTAAAGCCACGCGGGACTCCGCCTCGCATTTCATTATCGAACTTGGGCACACCAAATGAACCGACCATACCGAAGAACTCTTCATCTTCAGGGTCGAATTGAATCTCTCTTGCCATCTAATTCCCTCTCAATGAATAACAACCTGTCCTCGGTCTACCAAATCGGTACAATATAGGTCTAAGTTTGACAAAACGAGTGGCGGTGTTTGATCTGGTACGTTTAGAATCACGGACAAAACATCTTGTTGTCTGAAGGTATTAATGAATGTATGAAGGTATTCAGCAAGCATTCGGTCATCGTTGTATATTGCCAGAGCGTTTACGCTGTCAACGAAAACGAAATTTCTTTCCGATTGATTGGTTTGAAGTATGTACAAGGTACGAAGCAAGATGGACTCTAGCATGATTGGGCTGTCAACGAAATGGATGTTGTTGTATGGTACGTTCGTGCCGCCAAGAATCCCTGATGAAACGAGATCTATGAATTGTATTTGCGAGACATCTATGCCAACCGACTCAAAGGCTTGAATTACTTCTGCAGCACCACGACTAGCGGATATGTATACTCCTTTCATCTCAAACATCTGTAACAACGGAATCAGTGTACTAGCCGTGACCATGAAAGAGTTGGAGTTGCCACACCTTACTTGGATTGAACTATTCAAAGTAACTTCAGTCAGTTGGTCAGCAATACCTTGATCTAATTCAAACATTTCATGTACCCCACCTATTGACATTATCGCTTATTGCGCCCCACTTTAGCATCGGTGTTAGCATCACTCCTAACGGAGTTAATTCGATTGCATGTTTCGCTCTACTATGAGGTGTGCCTCTCATCTTTACTACTTGTAAAAATCTCAGCAAATGACCCATCCGTTCAATATCGCCTAAAACTATGATACCATCACAAATCGCTTCCTCCACACCAAAGGATGACCAGTGAGCATTTTCGGTAGCAGATGTAATTTCTGCGATTAAGATAGTGGTACAACCTAAAGTTGCAAGTTTTTTACCCAAAGTAAACAAGAAATCTCTAATCAATTGCTCTGATTTTATTTTGTAACACAAGGTAGTAACTGAGTCTATTACTAGTCTAGTGACTCCAATGGTATTTACGATGTCAACTATAGATTTTATCAACGAGTGTACATCATCTAAATCGAAAGTGGATTTCTCTAGACCTAACCAGGAGTACAGTACATCCATATCAAATACATTGATTAAGCCAGTATCGACCATTTTCATATCAAAGAAACCAAACTGTCGAATATTTTCTAGCAACTTTACCGACGGTTCTGTGGCGGTAAAATGAGCACAAGCTTCTCCTGCATTTGCACCTCTTACCAAGAACTCCATGCCTAAAGTGGTTTTTCCTGAACCACAAGTCCCGGCAGCCAAGACTGTGGACCCATAGGGTATTCCCCCCCTGAGGATTTCATCAAGGCCGTGCACGCCTGTTACACATCTGTCACGTGAATACATACCGACTGGCTGCATGGGGAACATTACATCCTAAGTCTCACAGGTTCATGAAGCATCCGATGTGGAAGTGGATATATTGCCTATTATTCCTATTCAACTAAACCCGGACTAGGGGTGCTGGAAACTTCCCAATCACCTACTTCAGGAGGAAAATTATCGGTCACATGTTTCAATGATTGGCTCGGGGTTAAGAAGAATCCTGTATCGCCTCCCCAAGCAACCCTCATCACCTCAAACGGTTGGAATTCGTTTAATTGTGTGTAGGATAATATCAGCACGCCACCACCATCGTCTAATAAATTTAGTTGGCCGACACCTAAGAATCCCTCACTGCCAAGGTCAATAACATGATCTGCACTACCGGTAGATTGAACATTTGGGTCACCTGTTAGGATGGTCACTGAATTCCCTGAAACAACACCGTCTCTAAGTAAGAGTTCTGAGTTCAGGTTTGGGGAATTGTGCGAAAGACTCCAGCCGTTTAAGTCGATGGCAAAGTTATTTGGATTGTATAACTCAAACCATTCTGGAGAACCAGAAACTGAACGTGGACTAATTTCTGTAATATGTAAATTATTGGCCTTTCTGCCACCATTGTGAACTTCGAGGATAATTAGGAATTTCTCTTGACCAACTTGGATTTCTTTAAATGAAGAAGATGAGGCTTTTGCTGTGCCTCTTTCAGTACCTCCAGAAAACAATATCAAATCGGTTCGAGAATTGATATTTGATTCAGTGATTTTTATTTCCAGCTTGAGACTAAATCCCTTATCTAAGCCTAAACCTCTGGCTAAGTTATCTTCAGTAATATTACTAAGCGCAGCAATGCGCTCAAAATCAAGTGTAGTTTGAGCCATCAATCCTGCCGACACTATGCCTTCATTCAACTCTTCAATCGTTTGTAGGTGCCACTCTGATGAAGAGTTTTCATAATCATAAGAGCCGTCATCGAAAACGGGTACAAACCAACCACCATCCGAGGTCAAACGATCAATGCCCTGGGCTGCGGCTCTATCAAGGCGATCTACTGAGGTATCATTTGAACCCATTTCTAGTTGAGCTAGAGATAGGAAAGCGGTTAATATCATCAAAAATAGAGTGAATGCTGAGAGAAACTCAATGACTGCAGTCATGCCATTTTCATCCCGTTCCAAAGATGAATGCATGGAGACCATACCCCTCCCAGTGGTCGCCAACTCAAGAGGCTACCGATGGAAGCGGTAAAAGAAAGGCAAATCTAGCATATTTACCCAAATATGGCCGATGAGTCTTTGAATGTCAAATGCGAGGAGTTGGTATGACTGGCGGGCTAATGTGTGATTCTGTGCGTAAACGGAGCACGCTGTTTGGCGTTATTCTTATTTTAGTTTCATTATTACCACTAACCATCTACACTGAAACCGTTGAAGCATCGGTAAGTGGAGAGATGGGTATTTCATCCTCAACTCCCGCAGACGATTCAATCATTGCTTCTTTTGAATCAATAAGATTCGGGGCGACAGTGCACAACTTTGCCACACAGATTTCACCGCAAAGAAACATCGATTGGAATGTTTGCCTGGGAGACAGAGTTGCTAATTCTTGTATTGCAAACAGTATCGCAACCGGACAAATTTCTGTGCCGCCTGTGTCTGCAGGGCAACAATCATATGTTGAGTCTAATGTATACTTCAATCCGAATGGGTTGAATGAAACTATTACTGTGGTATATCAGTTCAACCAACTCGATACAAATCCAAGTAATGATTTACTGGTGGTTAATATGCACCCATCCTCCGAGTTTACTGATTTGCGTGTTGATGACACTCAGGAATTATTTGAAAATATTGATAATATAAACTATGATAATGATAAACCGATTCTAAATTCTAACACAAGTTATGTTGTTAGTTTATCCGGCTTCGCTAATGTTTGTCCTACATGCGAATTAAACGTAAGTTTTGGATGGGAATTATGGGATTACGAGAATAATCTGAAAATCGCCTCTTCTTATGATAATATAACAACATTTCCAAAATATTCCTACTACGCTCCTTTTAGCTCTGTGTTACCTGAAATTAATTTACCAAGTCAGGGTCATTTTACATTGAATTTCGGTTACTTTGAGTTTACTGGTATCCCTTATAATGATTTAATCAGTGAAAATAATATTGCTTCAATGGAGTTAATTGTCGATGACACAATAGACATAGTTTTGTTGTCAATGGAACCAAGAAATACTGGTGCTACAACCGAATACCTATACGGAACCAACATGGTAGATGTTGCGCTTGAGAATCGTGGAAATGTAACTGTAGAAAACGTTTCAACACACCTTGATGTGATTGATTACAATGGAGTAATTGTATACTCGTCTACATGCTTGATCAATACAATGGCGCCAAATGACTTATTTCAGTGTCAACTTGATTTGTTGACTCAAGGCGATTCACTCACAATTCGTACAACTGTGATTTCCACCTTTGAAAACGGTGTCGACGCTAAGCCAAATAACAACATTATCGAAGAATTAACCAATATCAATGTCTCATCACTCAGTGCCTACGTGATCTTCGAAAACCCCAAGGAATGGTACACTAATCAAGATATTATCAATGTTAGTGGATTTTCAAACCTATTTGCACCAGGGCCGGTCAGCCATTCGTGGTGGTATTCTGGGTTATTCAATATTGGAAATCAAAATACCGTCTCCATTAACGCTTCAGATTACGGCCTTGGCGAGCATATTTTTAGATACACCGTCACTGACATATTTGGAAATACAGAAAATATCTACTTCACAATTTATGTTTATTACGAAGTTAGTTGGGATAACTACCCTTACTCAAGTGTTTCAGGGGTCACC
>CAYPPO010000051.1:0-10992 GCA_964412625.1 uncultured Candidatus Poseidoniales archaeon | reverse complement strand
TTAGACCTCGACTCAGACAAAGACGGCATATTAGATTCTCAAGACCTGTGTCCAAACACCGAAGAAGGTGAAATCGTCGATGAGTTTGGATGCCGTATAGTCGAAGATAACAGTGATGATTCCGACAACACAAGCGGAGTGGTCCCACCCCAGGATATCCAACAACAGGATAGTGATGCTGCATCAAGCAACTCCAGTGAAAATAATGTCCTAACATACTTAATCGCTGGACTGATTTTGGTTACACTAATAGGCGGAGTCTTGGTTGTCCGCAGCAAGAAAATAAAACACCAAGGCGGATTATCTCAAACCTCAGGAACCAAACCAATATCGCCGCTTCCAGTTATGCCTCTTCCGTCGGTAGAACCAGTGGTATTACAGCAATGGACCGATGCTAATGGCTACTCATGGCGACAAATGTCTGATCAAACAATAATGTGGTGGAATGGCACTGACTGGATTCCATATGGCAAGAACTGATACCTACACGGGCACTGGTGTCCCGATGGTTTGATATCTTACACCTCTATCATCGCACTGCCCTCCGGGGCAAGGGATGCACACTCGCTGCGGCGAGAGGCGGTGACGCCAATGGAAAACAGCAGAGGAAACTTTACTCGAGAACGCAGGGCTTTGAGGCCTAGCCAATTGCGTTTGACCAACGATGATGTTTCCTTGCCGCCCCGTTTATTCCATCTTAGAAATCTACCTTGGTTGGATTGTTACAAAAAACAACTCAAATCAGAAAACAAATCTGCCAATACTCAAAAATCATACATATCTGGTTTACGGTCATATGTAGAGACAATACTCCCAGGCGAAGAGATATTGAATGAGATTGAATACAACTCAATGACCATCCATGAGTTAGCACAACGGATGGAACCGTTGAATGGGAGAATCGATTTATGGAGTCACAGCTTATCAGACCTTAGGCCAACTACCTACAATGCTAGGTTAGCTGCAGCCCGTCACTTGTTGAAGTGGTTGGGCCACAGATGGCCGGAACACCTCACCAGAGCAAGAACCGGAAAGCGATTACCTAGAACGCTAACTCGCAGAGAATTGACCATGGTTTTGGATGCTGCAAAAACCAGCGAAAATCCTGTCGCATCTGTAGTTGTTACTCTTATGCTCGATACCGGTTTGCGTGTTAGTGAGGTATGTAATCTAAACCTCAGTGACATCGATGTTCAAGATAAATCGGCTAAGGTGATAGGTGGAAAAGGTGACAAGGACCGTTTAGTTCTATTTACCGACCGGTCACTAAAGATGATCAATGCATGGTTACCAGTCAGGGATTCTAGAGTCAAAGGAGAATTTGATGCATTGTTGCTGAACTCCGTTGGGCGCAGAATTAATCCTCGTGGTGTACAACGATTGATGGATGACTTAGCCATTAGTGCAGGATTACCAAAGGGTAAGTTAACTCCACACGTGCTTAGACATAACTTTGCTACAGGTCTTTTGGAAAGAGGTGCAGATTTAGTGTCAATTCAAAAATTATTGGGGCATAGTAGTATCGCTACCACTCGTGTATATCTCGAGATTTCAGACCAAACCTTGCGCGAAGTGTACAACAGAGCGCAATCCATGAGGAATAGTCTTGCACAAGTGGACGAACCAATTGAAGAGGTAGTAGAAAATACGCCGTCAACTAGTGCTGTGGGCATCGAATAGTACTAATTTGATTTGGCTTTCCGCTTAGAAATTTTTTTCGGACCAAACCATGCACGATGAGGTTTTACTGCTTGTCCTGAATGCCCTGGAATAGGACAATACTTGCCTGACCGGCAGCGCGAACAATTTTCCTTGGGAGGAAGTTCGACTGTTTTGCGTAACCGACCATACTTCCTCCGGGGCATGGCCTGGTGTTTGACACTAGGTCTTTGAACAATGCGCGTAATTATTTCTTAGCGTTTCTAAACCACGGCATTTTTGACAATGGCGTGTTGCGCGACGGACCAATTTTCTTGGTACTAGACTGTGAAGCCGATTTCGGTTTGGCTTTTGATTTGACTTTAGCCGCTAAATTCTTAGCGTTATCTGTGGTCTTTTTTGCGGCAGATTTCGTCGCTGCTGCGGCTTTTGAAGCGGTTGCTTTTGCCTTCGCAGGGGTTTTCTTGGCTGCGGCTTTGGCTTTCGCTGGTGCTGCTTTGACGGCTTTCTTGGCCGCTGCTGATGCGTTGTCTAGTTTCTTGGCCGCTGCTGCTACTTTCTTTGCCATTGCTGCTTGGATGCCGGCTTTCACTAGTTTGGCTGCGCCAGCAGCAGCAACCTTTGATACGGTATCCAATTTAGCATCGACTAGTTTCTTTGCCGTTGCCGCTCCAACGCCCGGTATTGCAGTCAATTTGCTTGCCTTGGAACCCTTCGTGCCAGTTGCCATGGTTTCACCTTGTTTGGGCAGATGACAAGTAACTAATGAATTCTTTCACGACGCACAATATTCCGTTTAATTCATGTTCGATAGATAACTACCTGTGGTCATGGCCGACTTTAGTTACCCAGGAAATGTTGTTTTAGTCGGCCAAGTTACCAAAGCACAATCAAATCACAGGGTTGAGAAAGCTACTCGTCTGCTACGTAGTGACAAGTTTGCTGGCGATAGTGAGGTCGTATACTTGGGAAATATTGCTTCCGCAATCATTGCTTTGCTTGAATCTCCTGACACTCCCGAATTCCTTGAATTACCAGGATACAATGAACAAAAGTGGCGCTTGAAAACGGTTAGTGGACCGCTTACTGTTACAATAACCTCTGATTCATACTGGGGCTTAGGTTTGCTAACTTCGGGATATCTAAACGTGATTGAATTAAACGGGCCGTCAAGCATAATCGCAAGGCTAGTGTTTGACTTAGTTGCCTCTACTTCATGGCAACCATGGCGATTCAAACACGAGAAAGCTGCAAGGAAATATTTGGCTAAATCCCATCCCAATGTAACTTTAGAAAGCAACAAACAAATCTGGTTAGATCTTATCGAGGTTTGTCGAGACGTGACTAGTGAGTTGATTGAAGTTATGAAGCAAGCCATCCAGAACGTTGAGCAGAAAATACGCGCAGTAGATGAATTACAAGGATGGTCGAAAAATAAGGCTGAAGTTAGTATTGCATCAGCAAAATATGATTTGAACATCGCCAGAGAAGCACTGCAAGATGAAAACATTCCCAGCGTTGAAAGGGCAGTAGCAAGGATTGAAGCGGCGTTGATCGAGGCCAACCCAGATAATGCTATGAATGAAGAGAATGATGATTTTGTTATTGATGAAAATTTAGCAACGATACGTTTAGATGAGGATTTAATCATAAAGCCCGAGGAAGATGAATCAATCCCATTGGTTGACTTAACAGAGTCGGAATAGTGGTAAATTCCAGGGGATTTTTCACGCGTCGCGTTGATAAAGGGGATGCTACTCGGGTAGGCTGATTGAAATGGCTTCAAAGAAGAAATCCGAGGGGAGTGGAATACAACAAGCCGCTGGACTTATCCGATATTTCGACGAAGAATCGGAACACGCTTGGAAGATTACACCTTTCCAAGTCTATGCTGCATGTATCATCGTTGGAGTGTTCTTTTACTTGGTAAACCAAGGCGTCGTTTCAGCGATTTGGAATTTATTCTAAAGCGGCTTAATCATAACGATTTTGTTTTCCAAAGTCGCCATTTTCTGGGCTACTTGCATTGCTGTTTCCATACCTGCCGTGGCACCAATCGTTGTTGAACCGGTTGAATCGTGAACTATGAGTCGATGCGTTAAACTCTGCAAGACTCCATCTTCTACCCTTTCGAACACCCAATGCTCATCCTCGATTCTAATCATTGCCGGAACATCGACAAGTGGCCCCATCTCATTGCCAATTGCTGTTGTACGGGTTTTCAAACCCCTTAGATCCCGGATTGGATTCCAATTTCTTATTCTTGTTGGTGCTCGTGCTTTCCTTCTATTATCTATGCCGCCTCTAAATGCTCTAGTCATAAGGGTCCCATCCCCCGAAGTCTTTGACTTCGTCTCAAGGGTTTCTCATGTATTAATAAGAAGCGCGATTAATCTCTGCCCTTTAAAGGTGATTTGTGGGTTATCAATTGTCAGTCATTGACAATTGTTTGTACAGTGATGTTGCTAATTATCATAGATAAACTGCCAAACAGAATAAAATTACTGAGCATATTTTCTGAAAGAGATGTGAGTACTATGACAATTACTGTACTTACACCTAACATCAACAACCCATGTCTAGAAGGTGTTTTGGCGTCTTGCTCGATTATATTTGGTATGATAATCGATAAAGCGGCGACTAGCCAAAGTGCAGGTATAATGAAAATTGCTAGATCGTTGAACCAGAAAATAAACGCAGGAGAAAATACTAGCATAATGCGGAGCCACCAATATTCAGGCCTTGCTGCGGCATCAAAGCCATATCTCGGCAACAACTGGGCAAATGACAACATTATGACAAATGAGGCTGTTAACCACAAGGCTTCCTCAATGTAGCGATTGCCAGATTCTAATTCACTAGTTTGTCGCAACACCAACGATGTAACAACTATCAATATTGATAAAGTGATAATTGACATTACCGCAAACGATTTTGTCCTCCCCTCACCAACCCTAAGTAGGTTATCGGAATGCTTGCTTGGAACAGCAACTAATGCCAAAATCAAGGTTTGCGATAGGAAAATTATACTGGCGATAATCTTTTCATTACCCGTTTGTGTAATCCAATTTGTTTCTAAGTAATTACCATAATACAACCCGAATAACAACACTCCTGAAACCGCATATGTCTTCAGGAGCGCTCTTTTCTTTAACAGTGTGAAATGTTCATCAAGATTGTGAATTGAAGCAATGGCAAATAATTCAGCACTAAATGCAAGCATAAGTGTGGCAACAACCACCATAACTACGCTATATTCTCCACCTGAAGACATGGTCGATTGCAAAGGCAGCGATTCGGGAGCATAGTAATTTGATTCGGGAAAGAAGATCCAAAAGGTGATGAGAGTACATGCAGAAACGTAGAGCATTACCTTAGTTTGGACGGCTTTCCTGACAGCTATTGGTGCCTGTTTTAAACTCGGCAAGTTGATTGTCCATAAAGCGAAAATCAACAATAATAACAGCGAAAATTCGCCCACCCCATCACCGGAGATTAGTAGAATCAAATCACTAACTGCATAATCTGAATCTTGCAACCTATTAGCGATCTCAACGTGATTTTCATCCCTTTCAATGATCGCCTTTGCTCGAACTACCATCAACCAAGCAACCATCAAAATTGGAATGATTCGATAGGAACTAATCAGTCGACGCTCGAGCATTGGTGAAAATCTTTGACAATATTGGTCAACCTTATTTGCAACTAGCCAAAGACAAAGAAAGAAAATAAGCACCGGGAAAAATAACGGCATCGTGTCTCCCAGCATGATATCGCTACCAGTGTTAAGCCCTTGAGGATGGCGGAATCAAGATAGAGCAGATACTCAAGGCATCTACTATGGGGTATGACCTTTGGGAGGAGGGCGAGTTGATGTCCCTTGCCGAGGAATCATTACTGGCAAAATTAGCCACTACCCTCGGTATCGATTTACCACAATGGCTCGCATCCGCAATTTCAGTCTTACCCGAAACTCTACGAGTTACGAGCGGACGAAGCGATCGAGACTGGACGTTAAGCGAACTTAGGAAATTAGGCGGTAAGCCAATACCTTGGATGCCGGATGAAAGCGCCTGGCAGATGCCGTTTGCCAGAGGTAAGGCACCTGAGGGTTATGCTAAGAGAATGATGACTATTCTCCATGACAGCGGTAGAATTACTCGACAGGAAGCTGCGAGTATGCTCCCCGTTGAGATTCTAGAAATCACCGATGAAACTGTTGTCCTTGACATGTGTGCTGCACCAGGCTCAAAGACTACTCAAGTTGCAGAAAAACTACCTCCACATGGATTTGTTATTGCCAACGAACCAGCTTCGTCCAGGGCCAACATGTTGATTTCAAATCGGGCAAGATTAGCATTACATAACGTACTGATAAATCAGCAGGATGGTCGCCACATTGGTAGAATACCGGAGCCTGGTTATGATGCAATTATCGTCGACGTCCCTTGTTCTGGTTCAGCAACAACCCGAAAAAACGTCAAGGTTTGGGAGAAGTGGCGACCACTTGATGGACGCAGTTTATTCACGCTCCAGCTGAACATCGCTCAAAGTGGCGCTCGTAGCTTACGACCGGGTCGCAAAATGGTATACTCGACCTGTAGCATCGATCCAATCGAGAATGAGGCCGTGGTTGCTGAACTGCTGCGTAGTTGCCCATGGTTAGAACTTGTAGAAATCGATGAGGCGATTCTACCCGGCTTGATGATGCATGCAGGTTTATCGGACTGGGAAATAATCGATAGTGAAGGTAAGCCGGTCGAAATTATCGATACTCTGCCTAAACTTCCTGGACTAAAACTAGGCCATATCGCCCCCCGAAAACGCCAGTTGGTTGACGAAGAAATTGATGTTAACAATGAGGCTTATATCGCTGAGCAACTAAAGCTAACCAAGCGATTATATCACATGGATAACGATACTGGTGGCTTTTTTGTTGCGCTTTTCCGCCATAAAACATCAGCAACTCCTGAAGGCAAAGCCAAAATCTACATCCCCAAGAGAAAGTTAGTTCAAGACTCGGGCTGGCAGCCGCGTGTTCTTGAAGTTAAAACTGGTGGGCGTCATGCTGTCATACCAGCGCGAGTTGAAGATATCACTCAAGTCTGCAAACAATACCAATTGAATACCGAAGCAATAACATGGTGGACGCGCGGCAGACGTCTCAACATAACCCCTGACTCTGTTTACGAACGATTGTATCATCCAAAGTGTCCCAACAAGGAAGGAAACCTGTGGCAGAATGACACATTCCACCCGTTAAAAATAATCCATGCCGGCATGCCTTGTTTTGTCAACAACAAAGGTACTTGGCGGACAAGGCAGGAAGCAATACCGACAATTGAGAAAATTCTCGGTGATGTTGTTGTTGAAATTGACAATTCAATGATTATCGCGCTACTCAATGATGATGCGATACTCAAGGGAGATTTGCTACCTGAAACAATGCGTGAGTATTCGGGGCCGCTAATTCTTGGTAGTACTGTAGCAAACCATCAGGTATTGGTCTCTGCATGGAGTGGTAATTGGATTAGTTTGATGATTGGCACGACCGAAAAAGATATTCTAAGGGCCAAATTACAACTGCCGTTTGAGCATGAACTTGAGGAGGAATGACATGCAAAAAATGCCCTTGATAGTTGTATTATTGCTGATTACTCCAGCCGTTGTTGGTGTTTCTGCGGCAGAGGATGAGACCATCGTCACCACAAAAATTGAGCAAGCAGCAGGTTTTGACCAGGTGCTAATCGAATGCTTTGTGGCAATAACAACAGATGGTTGTGATACCTCAAGAGACAAAAGTATTGTCTTGAACTGGTGGCCTTGGAGTGATGAAACCAATTCCAACTGGCCAGATGATGATGCTAAAGCAAGAGCTGGTGAGTTATCTGTCAATCTTTCATCCGATAAATCTCAACTGATAACCAACGAGGAAATTATTGCCCAAGAGGCCGAAAACAATCGTGAGGAAGTCAAGTCTATGCTACCGGTTGTTAGCCTATCTGGGGAATTAAATGTCCGCCAAGAATTAGAGGGACACAGAATTGACATCCCAGTCGCAATGACGCCATTGGTTAATTTATCAGATTCAACGATAATGTACATTTACCTTAGCAAGGATAGTTCAATAGACGATCATAATCGAAGATTAACCAATTTAGTATACGAAATGAAACCGGAAATTGGGTTCAGTAATCAAGCCAACAACACCACTCAAACAACATGGTTGTTGACAGAATCTCATCTAACCGCTGCTGGAGTTGATTTTACCGAATCACCTTATGGTTGGTCGGTAACCTTCGCCCTATTTGGCTCACTGGAAGGCAGTGATACCAATCAATTACTTTATCTCAATCAAGTAGAATTGGTAACGCAAACTAAAAATGTCGAGCTAAACGATTTTCTCCTACCACTCTTCGCTATCGTTTTTGGGGTTATTGTGATTTCAACAATCCTCGGCAGCATGTATCGGGAGGAACATGGCATGCCAGTAATCACCGGTTATTGGCATCGGGAAAAAAGCAATTGCTTAGTGGTTGAATTGGTTACTAAAAATCGGCGAATGGAGATTAAATCCCTAGAAGTTGACGCCCCGTGGAAATTATCCTCTAGGTTTAAAAGTCGCTTTATTGAGGCCGATAAGTCAACTAAGATTGAGTTAAAATTCAAGCAACAAGAACCATCCGAGTGCCGCATACACATCAGGCTAGAGGTAGATGAGTTAGGAGTTTGGACTCAATTCTTAGCGATTGCATCGGTTATGAACGAGAAGGAATTAGCGAAGTTTGAAGAAGTGTAAGTCTAGCCTGTGTTGGTGCCAGATATGGATTTGGATGAGGTTGACAGAGCGATTCTCAATTCTCTGCTTAATGACGCAAGAGCGAGCCAAAGACAGTTATCAAGGGATGTTGGTGTCGCTCAAGGTACCATTACCAACAGAATTCGTCGTATGGAAGAATTCGGTATTATCAAGGGCTATAGTGTAGTGATTGACCCAGAAAGTGTCGGCTGGAACATGACAATTATGGCCGGACTGAGAATTGCAAAAGGCATGATGATTGACGTGCAGCAAAAAATTGCCGCTGACCCCAGAGTGTTTTCCGTCTACGACGTAACCGGTGATTGGGATTCAATTGTCCTGGCTAGAGTAAAAAACCGAGCAGATCTAGATGACCTTACCAAGACTGTATTCACTCTAGAAGGGGTTACGAGATCGTTTACTCATGTTGTACTCAACACCGTGAAAGAAGATGGTATTCCGAAACCTGCTCCCTCAAACAATGATGAATAAGACATTTGAAGGGCGGACATTAGGCCTATTCATGGGTGACAATCGAAATATCGTTGTTTTTGTTGCACTGTTGCTTCAACTATTGATGGTTGGTGCTACTGCAGCACCTCTTGCGGATCAAGTCAATCCCATGGGTGACTATCAAAAAATGAATCACGACTTACAACAGGAATTGTATGACTCGTCAGTTGATACAGTATTACCTGTTATCTTCCAACTAAACTCTCCAGTGACCGATTCCGACCTAAACCAACTTGAGGAATTTGGTGCTACAGTACTTGGCGATGCCCCGCTGGTAGACGGTGGTCTAATCGAAGCCAAGGCAGAGGATGTTCGTCGAATCTCAAATTGGGACAGAGTTGAATATCTAGAATTGGACAAGGAACTTGATTTCTTTTATCTGCCACCTGAATGGGGCGGCGACCCAACAGACCCTAGTGCTATGATGCATGAAACAACTCACGTTGTCAAAGCCACCGATACCTGGGACAGAGTAATTGTCTCTCCTGAGGGGGTCGTTCAGTATGATGTTGATTTGGCATTTACTGAATGGGATGGTGATGGTACCGCAATCGTTGATTTAGACACTGGTGTTGATGCTGGACATCCGGATTTCGATTACCTTGAACCGTGGACTGGTGACAAAGTAATCTACTCTGCCAAGTGGGATGGTGTGTGGACTGAAACTCGAAATTCCGACACTACATCAGGCCACGGCACGCACGTTGGTGGCACAATCGCCGGCAACGGCGATGCCAGTGCTGGTCGCCGTGCAGGTGTTGCCAAAGGTGGCCAAATGGTTGCGCTGGGAACCGGTGATGGAGCCTCAATTTTCGCTGCTGAACAAGGTCTAGAGTGGACCTTCATCCATTCAATACCTGGTCAAAACCCCTATCACATTAGAGTTGTATCTAACTCCTGGGGTACCGATGGTGACTACGACCCTAACGGCGTGATTGCCCAAATAACCGACCGGTTAACATTTGAAAATGGTGTTGCGGTAATCTTTGCTGCCTCAAATTCTGGCGGTAACGGCGGAGAATGTTCTGGTGGGCTCAAAACCAACGTGTACGCTAATACTCCTTCAGCCATTTCTGTTGCTGCACTAACTCATGATGGTACGGCCATAACATCGTTCTCTTCGAGGGGCTGTATGAACCAGCAACACACCTGGCCAGATGTCGGTGCCCCTGGCAGAGACATCTGGGCGACTGCTCCACGTGGTACGGCCATTGATGCAACTACCAAGACCCAAGGGGATTTGTATTACATGTCTATTTCTGGAACTTCAATGGCGACCCCACACGTTGGCGGTATGGCAGGATTGATTCTCGATGTTGCACCATCGCTTGGTGTCGCAGATTATCACCGCGAAGACCACGACTTCACTGACAGTTTAGTTGGTGGAGAGGGCACTGCGGCTTACGGCCAGTTCGAGAATTGGGACAGTGAGAACTTCAGTAGAATCCACGAATTAGAATTGATTCTAGAGTTGACCGCAGTTTATGAAGGCATGGCGAACTCTTGTGAAGACGGTAATAGTGATGATTCCTGCAATGATATACCAGAAGAGTGTTACTTGAGCGCCACTGGACAGTGCCACGATTGGCGAGTTGGCCACGGACTGACTGACACCGATGCTGCGGTGGCTCTTGCCAGAACTCTACAATTGATGCGTGACCAAGATGGTAACGGTATTGTTGACCACCCAGAGTATACGGTTTGGGATGCTTGGGAAATTTACGAGAACATGATGACTAACAAAACCATCTCACTTGACACAGATCGAGTCAGGCACTCCTGGAAAGGCGACTGGAACCACTTCAACAACGGGGCAACTGGTGCCGTATACTATACTGAGGATTCACACTACGTCTGGATTCCTAACGGCACTGAACGACTCGAGGCCATGTTTACCGCCACCGAATTCGAGCTTGATTCTGGCCAAGTTGGCTCTGTGCAACTAGAGATTGACCTCGCTGAAGACGGCAGTAATGATGCGCAAGGACAAGGTAGCCGAGTGGCTGATTCATGGTATTATG
>CAYPPO010000050.1:0-11446 GCA_964412625.1 uncultured Candidatus Poseidoniales archaeon | reverse complement strand
TTAGCGGCTAGTTGTGGGTCGATTAGCGGCGCTTGGCAATGCGGACATCTATCACTAGCGCTTAGCATGGATGGTCTAATTGCCAAGACTGCCATGCACCTAGGACATGCAGCAAGCATCTCACCTTGCTCTAATTTGAAATCCAGCCCGTCAGTATCATCATTGAAGTAACCCGCTTTGTACATTGGATTGAAATGATACATAAATCTCCTAAATGAACCCAATGTCGCCCACCCAGTTAAGAAAAGGAATAACAATGCTCCAACGTTGCCCGAGATGACAAAGATTAGTGAATCTATCGCGTTTATCCCAAAAAAGAGTGCAGCAATCAAGATTAATATCGAAGCTGGCCAGTAAGCCCATGATGCTCTAGACCTGTAAGCATTCCAGGTCATAAAACAACCAATAGCAACAAACCCCAACACAAGGTTAGAAACAACGGGAGAGATGAGCGAGGAGATGGCCCAAAATAAGTACATCACAATAAGTCCGTCAATAAAAACAATAAATGAGGTACCTCGATGTATTCTGTCAAAAACACTGTTCCGAGCAACAAGACTGTTTGGGCTCATTCCAGCCACTACCAACTGGTCTGCTCGATCTGGCTGCATGAGACGGGCTGGTAGCCATTAATCTTGAATTATTGCATAAATATCCTTACAATTTACCAACGAAGGTGTCAAATTGGCTTAACCGTTGCATCGACCATGGCGATGCGCGACACGGATGTTGAAATTCGTGGAGATAGTCTTGCAGGAAAGAAAATCCTACTTGGTGTAAGTGGTGGTATTGCCGCTGTCGACACAGTAAGATTGGCCAGAGAACTCCGGCGACATGGTGCTCAGGTAAGCGTTATGATGACACACTCGGCACAGAACATAATTACACCATTGGCTGTAGAATGGGCTACACAGGCAAACGTAATTACAGATTGGGCTAGTGATTTGTCTGCTTTAGATGAAGTTGATGGAATCCTAATCTCTCCAGCTACTAGAGACTTGTTGGCAAGTTATCTACACGGTCTACAGCATGGGCCAATTCTTATGGCTTTGAGTGCCGCACGTACAAGAGAATGCCCGGTTATGATGATTCCTAGCATGCATGCTGATTTAGCGGATGACCCAGTAACTTCAGAACTAGTTAGTGAAGTGGAGGATTTAGGGATTAAGGTTCATTGGGGCGAGGAACAGGAAGGAAAAAGAAAAACCCCGCCGCATGACGAGATTGTTGCCAGATTTGCTAATTATATTAATCAAAAAAGACCTAAGAGGAAATCGATAGTGATTACCTTGGGCGCGACAAGATCTCCAATCGACGATATTAGATATGTTCAAAATACCAGTAGTGGAAATACTGGATATCGAATTGCTGACCACCTGTACAGGCATGGTCATGATATTACCTGCGTTTCTGGCATCACCACATGCCCTAAACCTAATTGGTTGCCGTTAGTAATTGGTGCTGATAGCCCAGACGAAATGCTAAATGAGTTAAAGGCATTGAGTAACGATGATATCGACGCTTGGATACATTGTGCTGCGGTCCTTGACTACGTTGTAGATACACCTGCTGAGGGCAAATTAGCCAGCCAACAAGGACCGTTAGAGGTAAGATTGGTAGAGAGTCCAAAACATATTTTGGAGTTGCGCGAGAAATGCCGGGGTGCTGTAAGAATCGGATTTAAGTTAGAGACCGGAATAAAGCATAAAGAATTGGTCAGGAGAGCTGTAGCCCAATTAGAGTACGCTGGAATGACGGCAGTAATTGCAAATCGCTTGGAGGATCTGAATGACAAAACCAGACCTAGAGCTTACTTAGTGGACACCACAGGAGCGGATTTTACTCTTAACACAATCAACGACGTCTGTGTTGCGGTAACTACGGTAATCGACAGAGGCAATAGGTGATTAAATGCGTCGCTTCGCAATCATTGGTCATCGAGCACAATCGTCTGGTAAATTACCACTAAATGATCTAGCTGGCGCAGCAGGTCGTATGGACGTCCTCATCAGAGCATTGATGGCATCGTTAATGACTAGTCATGGATTTAGAAAAGATACGGAAATTATCCTACATTTGTGGGGTGGGCCAGGACCAAAACGTCGACTGAAGATAGTTGGCAGTGAGGTCAGGGGGATACATGCTGAAGAGCGTTCTGTCGCGGGACAGATTGCTAAAGTACTACGAGAACCAGTACCGCCAATTGGTTCCTGGGTAAAACGCTCTGACGGAATTTATGATAGTGGTGGTAGTATCGAAGAAACTTTACGTGATTGGGAAAGTTCTACCATCATTGCTTTGGATGCACATGCTGAAAGATTGTGGTTAGAAAATTCTGTTATTCCAATGAAGAGTAATCCATTATCAGTTGATTATGAGGCCGAAAACGGTCGAACTAATGGGATAGATATTGCATTTATACTGAGTGATGACCAGACGCTAGATTTGAGTGGTATAGATCAAGTAGCCAAACGGTCTATTGGTCAAAAGTGGCTTCAAGGACACATAGTTATCGGAATATGTCACTTTCTTATTGATGAAGGGGTTGCGCTAAACCTTTAGCCACAACGGATAATTATCTTCACCAGTCTTTAGACACCAAGTTAACAACCTATCATCAATTGCTAATGGATGTGTTTGTGGCCATATCGGTAGACACGAGATGCTAGATTCATCGCTCATTACAGCATCACAATCACTATTTTCAACGGGAGTATGGTCGATACTCGCCGCACCAATAGTGAATGTTGCTGTAGTTTTATTGTCTGATGTTTCGGCAAATGAAATAGCATCACGATACCATCTCATACCTAGACGTGTGGTTTGGAACTTGCCATTCCATGTTGGAGGTGTATTGATGTTTAACATTATTTCACCGTGCCTAAACGCTGTCCTTAATGCTTCAATTGGATCTTTTTCCCACGCAGGGGATTCTTCGATAACAGGCCATCTACTTATGTGTGGTTTCGACAAATCGAAACTAGGACGTCGAAGGTTTTCTGGCTCAATTGGTAATACTGCTAAAGCGTATTCGACCAATTGCACTGTTGCATCTACCGCCTTTTGCATACCTACTTCATCAAATGATGATAGTGACGATGCAATGGCAGGCATACCATACAAACCGGCTTCCCTTGCGGCGCCCATAGTACCACTGTGATACGAATCCTGAGACATATTGGGGCCTAAATTCACCCCTGAAACCACTAATGTTGGAGTGATGTCAGGTAATATGTGATTTAAGCCCTTATCTAATGCTACAATCATGGTGTCACAGGGAGTGCCATCTAATTCGATTAAGTGCAAATTTTGGTCCTCTACATCCCACTCAGATTTTAGGTCATTTCGAAAACGCCATGCTAGTGGCGTCATTAAATTAATCCGCATCCCAGTAGCAGATTGATTATCACTCGGAGCAAAAACTACGACGTTATGGCCTCGTTTATTTAGCGCTTCGACAAGCAACCGCATACCAATCGCTTGGATTCCATCATCGTTAGTAAGTAATAACCAACCTTGATTTCCAGTGCCAACCATATCATTCCCTCAAGATGATTCTAGAACTTCAACCGTTTGATTGTTCGTATTCTCCTGTGAACTACCAATTATCACAATCAAAATACCTGCAATCAAAATCGGACCTCCAACCCAAGTCCAAAATCCTGGCAGACCTGTGTCAAACAATACAAATCCAATCATTGATCCAATAATCGGCTCCATTGTTACGCTCGTGGAAACAACTAATGGTGGAATGTATCGCAAACAGGTGTTAAGTCCTGTATGACCCAACAATCCTGCTATCAGTGCAAGAGCAAGAAACCACCAGAAGTATTTTCCATGAATCCATCCAATTGCCCCATAAGTGGTAAACTCGTCTTCAAAAAGGTATGACGCAGGAAGCAGAATCACAGCCCCAATAAGCGTTACTGGAAATGCATAAAGGAAAATTGGCATCCATTTTCGCAATACCCTTCCACTTACTATGTAACCAACAACAAATACCGCTCCCAAGAAGGCTAAGAAGTCGCCCCACACTGTTACAGTTCTTCCACCTTGCTGATCTCCTAAGTCCACCAATGCTATGGCAGCACCGAGAAAACCAACACATGCACCGATTACCTCATAGCGGTTAGGGCTTCTAAGATATGACAATGAAAAGCGGGCAATAAGTGCCATGCCAAATACAATAATCAACGGGTGTGCAGTGACAAATAATAGTGAGTGGGTCAAAGAGGTCTCGTCTAAACTAGCAACCCATGCCCCAAAATGCAACGCCAGGAATATACCCCCAGCGAGGAGCCACAATATTGTGTCCTTTTGCCAAAATCTAGATTTTAGGGAATGACCATGAGTTCTCCATTGCATTAATGCTAATGGTGCTAGGACAATTGTGGTCAATTGCAAACGCCATGAAGCTTTCAGCAGCGGTGGCACACCATCTACTTGCTGAAACAATGCACCAGCGCTTGAGACACCAAACACCGCCGCAATTAGTAATACCCACACCCAATTGGGAGTGGCTACAGTTGCTTTCATTAAACTCACACTCAGGCGGTTTCTGCTTCTAGAATTGCTTCTTCGCCACCGCCGCCAATAACACCAGCCCTCTTGAATAGCCAGTAAATTAAACCACCGATGATAACGTTCAATAGTACAAATCCGACAATTCTACCAATATACCAAGATGTCGAGAAATCATCTTCAACCAAGGTGTCGAAGAAGGAAAGAATGCTAGATTCAGTACCAAAGAATGCTTCTCCAGTCATCAATCCAGCAGCAACCATAAACGTGCCTAATAGAATGAGCGCTCGCTGTTTTTCAGCCTCGGTAGAGCCATGTTCTTGTTTAATTTTATGAATTCTAGGCTTGAGTTTCTTCATTTCCCAGGTATCTCTTGCGTAACCGCCAATTAACATTGGTAAGGTAAATGGAACTTTGAGATACATCCCCAAACCAAAAGAAGTGCCCATTCCAGTAGCCCACTCCACAAACATACCAAGTAGAAACCCAAGGAATAAGAGGGTTAGATTACCCTCCCGCTCGGCAAAAATCACGGAAAATGTAGCAAAGGCGTTCGCTTGAGGTGCTTGCAAATCAATCGTGTTATTGGCTAATTGAATCGATAAAAATATTGCAACTCCAGCACCAATTATTGCCCCGGGGACGACTCCCATGATATTACCCTTGGAGATGTGATATGGTCTGTTACCAATGTATAAGCTATTTTTGTAGTCACCTATGACTGTACCTGACATAGAAATGGCTGAACCAAATACTGTGGTTCCCACTAATCCAAGTAAAATAGCATCTTGAGTTGATAAATCAAGTATGTTCTGGAAGTTTAAGAAAACCCCAAGCAGCATCAGTAAAACAATAAATGAAGTTCCAGAAACCGGTTCTATGCTTGTTTCGCCCATAACTCTGACTGCGATTGCACCAAGCAAAAACGTGGTTGAAATTAGCACAGTAGCGAATATTAATGAGGCAAGAATGGAAAAACCTCCGATGGTGAATATCAAGATCATGGCGAAAAATGTGATACCCATGAATATCGGGATGTGTTTCAAAGGCCACTCATACCAACCTTTACCTTCCATGTACTCCTGACTTCCCTCGCCTTTGAATGCCTTACCTATGTCACCGAAAATATTGATGAATGTCTTATACATCTTCGCTAGACCAAATACCCCACCGCCGATTATCGAACCAATAGCAATGGTTTTGACCGTTTTGTCAAAGGCAATTACAGTTGCTGCATCGGTGACATTAGGTAACTGAGCATAAGTTTGAATTGGTACATTTGATTGGGTTATGGCGTCGTAAATCGGCACGTTGAACCAGATTACTAGAGGGACTAAGAAAAACCAGCCGACAAAAGTCCCTAGATTAACTAAAAACGCAACCCTAGTTTTCATGAACCAACCTATGGCAAACATTGAGGGTGTAAGATAAACACCGACATATGTATAGGCAAATGGATTCCAAGCTTCATCCGGTGTCCAATAAGTGTAATGATTTGATACCCCTCCTTCGGTGCCGGAAGGTTGGTGTATCGTGCCTTTTGAATAAAACGATGCAAGGCCGTAGTCTCCAACGGATGCAGTTTGAGCGATCCAGTCGAGTAACGCCAGTTTTTTGTCACCAATCCAAATTAATGGATATTCTACCAAAAATAAGCCAATCATTGTGATACCTGTCCACAATCCTATGCTCTTAAGGGAATCTCTAGCGTGTTCTACGGCTCCTGTGTTGACATCAGAGGCAATATCCAGCATTTTCAATGTCGCTTCAAACCCAGGCAAAGGGAGGGGGTCTTCAACTAACCAAACTCGTCTGAATATGATAAAATACATCACACCGAGGAAACCTGCAAACATACTTGCAACTATGCCAACAAAAGCCAAATTGAATGCTTCACCCCCGCTCAACTCTATTAGCTTACCCGTTGAAACCTCGTAATCCTCACTACTGGCTAACAGAAATATCGCCGGGAAAGTGAAAATAAATCCGGTTGATGCATGAGTCGCGCCAGTAGTTGCTGAAGTGGCAATATTAACTTCTGAAGGTGACCATTTGAGGGCCATTCCTAGTAAGTATGCTATATACCAAGCGGCAGAAATAGCAAGTCCGAGTTTCAACCCGATATATGCTGTGACCCCGGAGAATACAGCACCAATCGCAATACCGTAGAGAACCTTCGGCGTGCTCCAGTGTGAAACTTCAAATGATTCCTCGAGATTCTTCTCTTCGAGATATTGTTCCAAAAGACCAGTGTTAAAGTTGTTGTACATCTCATCATCTAACCAGGTGAGTGTGCCTTCTTCAATCGCTTTCAGACCCTCTGGTGTAACTGGTTGGCGATATGCAGATTTCTGGACACCCATCAGATACTCCCCCGAATGTGCTTCCGCACGTTTCGTTGTGGGCGCGTACACTTGAATACTATTGCGCTTGAAAATGTCAAAATTTACTTGTCTTGAACAGCATTCCTATCCGACGATTTTTTGATTTGTTTTGCCGGTAAACCTGCCCATACTTCACCCGCTGGGATGTTTTTCCACTTACCAACCAATCCATTAGTAGCAATCACGGCTCCTTCACCAATTGTTACACCAGGCTGTATTGTCGTACCTGCACCAATTAAGCAACCTTTCTTTAGGCTAACTCTAGCCAATATAATTTCGCCTTTCTCAACTAAATGTCCGTTGATTACTGACCTGCCTCCAATAACTACTTTATCACCAACCGAAATGATAGATGGATCGTTGAGATTGATAGAATTAATTTGCACTCCCTTGCCTATTTTTGCCCCAGCAAGACGATAATATGCATTGCAGATAGGCGATGGTATGGTATGAACCAGAACCGGATGTGTGCATCGATGAAGATGCGCACATATCGCCCATCTTACGGTTGTCCATGACTCAAGTTTGTCAACAATTTTATCTTTGTCTGCAGGAATTCTCACATGAATAATCCTTTGAGTCATACCTGACATAAACAATAATGACAATATATAGACCATGAAACATAGGCCAACTGTCAACCCATAAACGACATAGTTGAACGCGTTATTCGAAGTCAAGAACTGCTCGGTTACCAAGTCAAAAACCGCAATCGCTGGCGCCACCGGAAGACCCCACAGCACGATGGTGTAAATTAACAACACGCCTGAGCCAATGGTCTGCACAAGAGCGAAATTTTTCATTCCAAACACCTAGTTTGATTCTGCTGCAGCCCGGTTTCTGGCATCTTCCTCTTCGGCAACACGAATACCCTCTTCTAAATCCACCTTACTCGTGAGATAGGTACCTGCCAATATGACGATAGTAATCGTGAGAATGGCAACTCTGCTGTCGAAAGTCGAACTAGCGATACCATACAGGAATGTGCCTATCATTGCCGCTGATTTACCCAAGAAGCCAAAGAAGCCAAAGAACTCAGACGTCCTAGTTTCAGGAACTAGTTGCGAAAACATAGACCGAGCTTGTGCTCCTGCTGAACCCATCGCAACACCAACAAACATTCCAAGAATAATCCACTGCATAGAAACCCCTAAATTGAGTGGTTCCCAAACTTTGTCCCGCATGGTTTCTGCCCAACCATCAACAGGTCCGCCTTGGTCTACTTTTGTTGGGTGGCGATCACCGATCTCACTTTTGCCATCAAGGTCTCCACCGATAAATATTATTGAGAATCTGTGGTCGCTTACATTATCAAATGCAGAGTGCAAAGAGTTTGCATCAGTTGTTGAAATATTGAAGGTCTCTTCGTCCTTAGAATCTGCTTGACCTGCAAGCATTGTTGCAGATAGTAGTCCGATGATGACAAGAACTACGATTGCAATAATACCTTTCATACCAAGTTCTTTATTTTGAATGAACATTATTGCACCACCCAATATGGCAACAAAGCCTAAGATTATCACACAAGCTAGAAGCCCAGCACCAAGAGTTGATGATCCTGCACTATCCTTTTGATAATCTGTTGAATTGTCAGGGAAGTACTGTTGGAAATTATCCCTAAATTCTGAATCTCCAGCGGAGGTCTCTCCAACCCAATTTTCATAACCTCGGTCATACAAAGTCATCAATTCATATTCACCAGACTCCTCATTGAATTCAAATTGAAAGTCATACCTTTCCGCATCTTCTTTCCCATCTAGTTCAAGCGGTGCAAAGCCAGCCGCAACAACTGCTACAAAACAGTAAATCAACAAAGCAAGCATCAACGCAAACTTGGTGCCTTTGATATCAGCTAACTTCCCGAATACCAGTGTCATAGGGATTGCTACTATGTTCACGGTTAGTAGCAGTAAGACATTCATGCTTTGATCAAGTCTCAAAACTGATTCGCCAAACGCGCTTGCCATGCTTGCAATAGTATTTACTCCGTCGTAAAACAGTAGATAGGCAAGTAAAAAGAAGGCTAAAACTTTGAATTTTTTGATTTCCTTAAAAGTTTGAAAAACTTGACTGTAGGCAACTTTAGTAGCATTACCAAATCCTTTCCATTCCATAGTAGATGGTATTTCAGGTTCTGGCGTCCACTTAAACATTAGATAGCCGAATCCCCACCACCAAATTGCCGAGGTCGAGAATATCACTGCCATCTTAAAGTTAGTATCCCAGGAGAATCCTAGAAGTACGATTAGATGGAATATAAGGATTGATGACCCACCGATGAAACCATATGCATAACCCCAAGTTGAAACATGATCTTGACATTTTCTTGGAGCTAGATAGGGCATAAATGAGTAATAAATGACATTGCCACCGGTAAAACCAATTGTACCAATGGTGTACATCAATGCCAGAATAATGTAGCCTTGTGAACCAAAATATGGGGCAGCACCCATAAGCGCAGTAAACAAAATACCAACCAGAGTATACCATTTGAGCAATTTCTTTTTGATCGGCATCTTATCGGCAATCACACCCAAAGCCGGGGCGGTAACCACGACAAATATCATTGATATGGTAAGTACCCATGCATAGAAGGTATCACCAGATTGAGTACCAGTTGCGGTATTGTACAATGCAGCCATCAAAGCGGGTGCGATAACCGTCATCACTGTCAAAGCGTAGGCTTGGTTAGCCCAGTCAAAGAAATACCAACTCTTCAACGCTTTTTTCTTATCCTCGCCCATTGCATTAATCGTTTCTTTGGCAGAAAGCCCTGCAAACTCATCCTCTGTCACTGTCGCCACCTCAGACATAACTCGCATTGTGACTGTTCGGCTTATGAATTAGACACCTACAAAGTATATCGAGGTACTATTTCTTCGGGACATTTAACCGTGTCAATGATCTCTAATGATTTTGTATCTACCCAAGGCTTCCATCCACATTATTTCTTTACCAGCCTCAATGTTCATCTCTGGCTCCATCGGTAAAATCATCATACTGTGGTCTCTCATATTCATGGCATGAACTTCATCACCATCAATATGGGTAACCATCGCTGTCCCTTTTTCGATCATCGGGACTTGGATGTTATCGGTAACTGTTCCAACGTGAGAGATTTTCTTTGCTGAGAACAATGATACCAGTTCCAACCTCGCTTTGGCAGAGCCGTGCTTACCTGGCTTGGATTTTGAAATACTCAAGATTTTGTACGCTTCATCATCAACAACACAAAATCTGCCTACTTTCAATGTCCTAATTTCTACTCTGTCAGTTCCTACCATCAGTCTGCCCCATCTTGCTGGCATAGTGTTGGCTTATGACCATTGCCACTCTAATGCTAGTTTTATTATAGTTCACGAACATCAAAACGATTGCCAGAATCTTCCATCGAATGATCGGTCATTAATCGGTAGAGAGACTCAGCTACGGCATCGGGAGCAACTAAATCGCCATTGTTATGGAATTCGATAAATCGCTCAACCATAGGAAAGTCCTCTTTTGGCACCGAACGTATAGTTGCCTGCATATCTGTATCAACAATGCCTGGCGCCACCGAAACGGCGCTAATTCCGTACTTAGCCCCCTCATCGGCCAAGCCTTTAGTCCACATCTCTAATGCAGCCTTGGAGCTACAATATGCTGACCAAGATTCCAACGAATTAACGGCTGCCCCAGAAGATATGGTCGTTACTCTGCAACGTTGCGCCTTGACCATGGATTTGTGAATCAGCTTTGTCAATTGTTGCACTGCAAGCAAGTTTACTTGGAGAGTCTCGTTCCATAAGTTTGTGTCAACCTCAAACATAGAACCCACTGGCCCGATAATTCCGGCATTATGAATCACTCCGTGGATAATGGGGTAATTATTTACTATTAATTCAGCAACTGAGTTAATCTCCGCTTCTTTCGACAAGTCACAGGGGAAAGTTGCTGAACTTGAGTTAATATTTTGTAGGTAATTTTCTAGCTTAGACAATTCACTGGAAACTCTAGCAATGCCAATCACTGTAAACCCTTTCGATGCAAGAATTTCGCAAATCGACCGTCCAAGACCCTTAGATGCGCCGGTAACAACATAGACCTGAGATTCTGCCATGCGACCACTACTCAGCGTGCATCTCTAAGAGTTCTAGTGGAATTATCTTCAGTGCTTCTTCATGAGTGGCTTCTAAATTCACTGGACAGGCAATTCCATTATTCACCGCATCCAGCCATGTGCGTGCACAGACACACCAGCGGTCACCGGGTTTCAAGCCTGGGAAGTTAAAATGAGGCGCCGGGGTGATGAGATCGTTGCCCTTCGACCTGGCAAAATTAAGGAAGCCTTCGGTCACGATGCAACAAACGACGTGCAAACCTCTATCATTGCTATCTGTGTTACAGCAGCCATCTCGATACCAGCCCGTTAATGGATCCATCGAACAATCTTGCAATTCTTCACCCAGGACATTAACACTTGGATTCATAATTTCACCTCATGCAAGACTTACATTAATACTTGTAGAAACCTTCACCAGATTTCCGTCCCAGTTTACCTT
>CAYPPO010000049.1:0-11494 GCA_964412625.1 uncultured Candidatus Poseidoniales archaeon | reverse complement strand
GTATCAATATTGCTACCTTGGCCAACAGAATCATCTAATTATCATACCCAATTAATGCAATGCACCAATTATTTGATAACTAAACTCACTATGCTTATATTATGCAACGCAGAAAGTCTATTGCAGTGCTGATGATTTCCCTATTCTTTACTGCGGGTTGCCTAGGGGCGTTAGAGGATGAAGTAGAGATTCCTGAAATCGATCTACCTCTAGACTGGAAAGCTATTACTCCAAGAGCAGTTTCGACACCGGATTTAGTTGAATTTGATGATTGTGATGATTTAGAAGCCATGCTCAAAGATTCAATTCTAGAGGATTATCGGATTCAATTACTACAAGCAGTCGAAGAAAATTATTACTATTTCTGGGATGATGTTATGCTCGACGGAGACATGATGGCCGAGTCGACCGACAGTGCAACAGGCGGAACTAACACACCAACACCGAGGAGAGTTGAAGGAACAGACTATTCAGGAACCAATAACCAAGAAGGTGGTGTAGATGAGGCTGACGTGGTGAAAACCGACGGCTATTACATCTATTTCCTAAATGGTAAAAAGCTGGAAATAATGGGTGTACCGGAATTTGGCGATTTAGTCTATCAATCAAACACAACCATTGAAGGAAACCCTAACTCAATGCTCCTTGACGGCGACCGATTAGTAGTCATATCTTCAGTTAATTCATGGAACATTCCGCAGACAAATCCACTTTACGCCGCGATGGAATGGGATGAAGAATATTCCTCTTGGAGAACTTACTCGCTAACTAAATTCAGCGTTTTCGACATAAGTGATAGGTCTGAAATTGAACTTGAAAAAGAACTTTTCATCGAAGGCTCATACATTACAGCAAGAGAAGTTGATGGTACAATTCGGACAGTATCACACGCTTGGATGGAAACGTTGGGCTTGAGCAGCTGGCTAGACCTTCCTGTAGGCTATTGGGACCTTGATTATGAGGATCCAAGACGCTTGGAAATAAGGGAAAAAGTCGCTTATCAGGCCATGTTGGATAATCAAGAAATCATTGCCGAAATGGAATTATCAGATCTTATTCCACGAATCTATGAGCGACAAAACGACGACGTAATCACTCATTCAATCGCCAATGATGAGTGTGCTAGTTTTGTCGCTCCACAAGATAGTTTCTCAAGAGGAGTTAACAGCATCTTTTCGTTTGACCTCACCAGTTCCGATTTCACTTTCGAAGCTGATCACATTATTGGGAATTACCCATTAGTTTACTCGTCGGCAGACGCACTGATACTAGCCGAGAAATCTTGGGATTCTTGGTGGTTTTGGAACTCTGACGATGCTGATGAGGCGACAAACATCCACATGTTCGATATCAGCGATTCTGGCACAACAGAATATATCGCATCAGGCAGAGTAGACGGAACCATACAAAACCAATTCTCATTATCAGAATATCAAGGAGTACTGCGAGTTGCCTCAACCGAAGGCCAATGGGGTAGATGGTGGTTAGATAATCCCGAGCCAATGACCTCCAATGTAGTTACTCTTCAGCCAATTACCGATACGGAGGGCCATACAACTCTCGAGCAGATCGGCATAATTGAGGGCATTGCTCCCAATGAAACAATTTGGAGCGCAAGGTTTGTTGAAGACAGAGCATACATTGTAACGTTTGAAAATATGGATCCTCTCTGGACCATAGATTTGTCAGACCCAGCCAATCCAACAATCATGGGAGAGTTGAAAATTCCCGGGGTGTCTACCTATATTCATCCAATTTCTGATACCACATTACTAACGATTGGCATGGGTCCTGCTGACCTAGAAACGGGTGAAGGGCTTGATTGGAGCAATGTCCGTTTGTCGCTATTTGATGTATCAGACTTTACCAACCCGCTAGAGACAACAACGCTAACAATATCTCCAGTAGAGGATGAGAATAATCCTTGTTGGTCTTGGTCGAGTTCTGAGGCTACTTATGAACACAAAGCATTCCAATACTGGGCCCCGAAGTCAATGCTTGCTGTTCCAATGAACACTTACACTAGCGGCTATTACGATTATGAGTCTAGGACTTATGTTGAGTGCCAGAGAGAATGGGTGAGCAAATTAATGATAACCAATGTCACAGAAACCAATCTTACAGTGTATGGCGAAGTAGACCATTCTGAGTTTTATGATTCTGAGCGATATTGGTGGAATTCGTTTAACATACGCCGATCCATCTTCATGGGCGATTTCATCTATGCAATATCAGCAAATGGCATAACAGCCACAAATCTGACTACGATGGAGAATTCTGCCAGTATCCATTTAGATTATCAGAATCCATATGACAATTATTACTGGATTCTAGAAGAAAATAGCGAAGAACCAGCGGAAGAAGAGCCGTCGGAAGGCGAAGGCGAAGCGCCTGAACGAGATTGATTTGGAGGCTCTTATTTGAAATCGGCAATCCTATTGTTGGGGTTCAATAGAATTGATTATTTCTCCAAGGTACTATCTAGTCTAGAACGAAATAAGGCGGCATATGAGCACGACCTATTCGTCTATGTTGATGGCGGCCCTAACGCTAAGCAAGCAGAGATTAAACAATTGATTTCAGGTTCAAAATTTCCCGACGCTGAAGTCGTATTTCGGGTTAATAACTGGGGCATAGGGAGACATTTAATCGATGCCCGTAGAAGACTTTTTGATGAATTAGCCTATGATAGAATTTTACTGCTAGAAGATGATTTAGTTCTCGGTGAACATTATGTTGAGACGGTTTTCAAAATCTCGGACTGGGCTAAGCAATATGACGATATTGGCACAATAACGGCCTACAATATCAATAAAGCATCGATTGATCTCCAATCAAACCAAGAGAATCAGCTAATTGCCACTAACCGTCATTTTTGGGGATATGTCATTACTAAACCGGTTTGGGATGAAATAAAACATATAATCTATGCATATGAAGCGAGATTTTTGACCAAATCAACCTACACAAATCGAGCCCATCGAAGAATCCGTTGGCTGTTTATGCGGAAGTGGATTAATCTTCCACGAATAATGAAATCCAATCGATTGGTTCCTGACAACTGCGTCATGCCACCGTTTCCAAAGATACCTTTCAGAATTGCTACTAGTCAAGATGCGATAACCGCCCTGGCACTATGGCATCACGGATATCATCGAATTACTACGCGGGTTTCAAGAGCAGAATACATTGGCATTGAAGGTTATTCTTTTTCCCCAGAGGTCTACGAGAGTCAAGGATTCCACCAGCAGAATTTAGGCGATTATGCACACATTCAAACCCCCGAAGAATTTATTTTCGCCGATGTTGATGAACAGGGCAACCCTCTCAAACCGACAGAGTACCGATGATAGTATCATGGGCGCAGTTGTTGGAGTGGTCGGTTGCGGCAGATGGGGCTTGAACCATCTAAAGACTCTAAGCGAGTTGAAAACAAGGGGGCTAATTTCCGCCATACATGCTTGCGACATTCAGCCAGGAAAATTAGTTGAGGCGTCAAAATATGCAGATACGTTTTGCACGGATTGGCAAACCTTAGTTACCAATCATCACCTAGATATTGTAGCGATAGTTACTCCAGCAGATACCCATCATGATTTAGCGATATCACTCTTAGATTACTGCCGAGCCGTGTTTATTGAAAAACCAATAGGTCTCTCCCGAGAAGAGGCTTCATCGATCATCGCAAAAGTACAACAAACTGATAGTAAACTGCTCGTTGGCCATATTTTACGTTTTCATGACGCAATCAATAAGGCCATAGAAATCATCACTACAGGGGAAATAGGAGAGTTACAAAAGATAGAATTTAATCGAATTACTACCAGACAACCACCAGATAACCCGAATATATTCGAGGCAATGGCAATCCACGGAATTGATACCGCATGCTATTCTTTTGGCGAGTTAGAACCCTCCACATTATCGGTTAGTAATCTTGCTCTTAACGCCAACAAATATCCGATAAACGCAAAATTGTCATTAACATTTCCGGGTATGAAGGAGGCATGCATTGAGGTTGGATGGAATGGTAATGAGGAGAATAGAGAGATCAAATATTTCGGCGCCAGCGGCACCATATTAGTTGAGACAAGCACATCGAGCAAGCTGATAATAAAAACCCCAGGGAAAGAACGCATTTGGGTTATAGATAACTCAGAATTACCCTTGATGAAGGAATGGCAATACCTTTTGCAACCACTTAACAATGCTTCTCAACAAGCAATCTACCCCCCACCCGAGGCAATTATTAGGAGCATTAAATGGATTGAACTAGCCAATCATAAAATCCAAAACACTTCAACTGAGTTGGATGAGAGCATTGAATAATTGGAAGCCTTTGGCCTAAAACATGGGAATATCCTACGCCAATGTGCAGAGGATGCTTATTGCTGTTGCAGTTATTACCCTCATCACAGCAATTACGACGCGTGAAGCATTTACCACGGCATGGACTGCGATTGCATTATCAACTTTAGTCGGTTTTGTTTGGATTGTTTCAAATCGAGAAACAACCTTCAAACACCTCGGATTAAATTCCAGTGGCTTACTCAGTTTTTTCTCGTTCACAGTTGTTAGCATCATTTTTGCCGAGTGGTGTATGACGATGTGGGGTAGTGATTCACGTGTTGAGACATATGGGTTATCCCTAGTCACTATTGCAATATTCTGGTGGAGTATTGAGTTGATGGAGCCAAATGCAACTAAAGATAATGATTAATTGAACATTAATCTATGCGAAGGGTCAAAGGCTTCGGCTAGCGACAATGGTTCATGGCTAAACATGGCGACCATCCCGAGTTACCTGAGTCAGTTGAGAACTTACTGGGTGATGACGTTCACACGTTGTTCCTCAAGGCAGATTGTCCGCCGCGAGTTAAACGGGGCAATATCGGCGAGTTGAAGCTAGTAGAGGTCGAGCAAAATAGTGAGACTTGGGATACAATCCGTATGGAATCACTTCAGGAGCAACTAGTCGATTTAGCAGAACAAAATAAGCATCGAAGCGATTGTTTTCTCGAGATAGATCGAAAAGGGTGTCAGGTAGTCCAGTTAGGCGATTTACGTATTGCCTGTGCCTGGCCGCCATTTGCTGATGCAAGAGAGATCACTATTGTTAGGCCAGTGGCAAAACTTTCCCTCGGTGACTATGAATTGGATAAGAGACTTATTGAACGTCTTTCTAATCACCATAGAGGAGTATTCATTTGTGGGCGCCCTGGGTCAGGAAAGACGACGCTTGCACAGGCAATTGCAGAATATTTAGACAATGATTTGGGAACGATGGTCAAAACCATGGAGGCACCGAGGGATCTACAGTTAGCCGATCGAATCACTCAATATGCTCCACTCGAAGGAGATTTAGAAAAGACCGCTGAAATTATTTTTCTAGTCCGGCCAGATTTCGTTATTTTCGATGAGGTAAGAAGGGCTAGAGATTTCGAAATTTTCGCAGACGTCAGACTTGCAGGAGTTGGTTTACTCGGTGTTACTCACGCCAATTCCGCTCTTGAAGCAATCCAGCGTTTAATCGGTAAAGTTGAACTCGGTTTAGTAAGCCAAGTACTAGATACAATTCTGCATGTTGAGGCAGGACGAATTCAACAGGTGTTAGAGCTAAGGATGACCGTAAAACCTCCAACTGGCATGCAAGAAGAATTAGCAAGGCCAGTTATCGAAGTAGTAGAATTCCCTAGTGGAAAGATAACTCATGAAATGTTCGCGTTTGGTTCAGAAATTGCCGTGGTTCCAGTTGAGGGCCAGTCAGGGCAAATATCTCCACTTCGTGCACTTGCCAAGGATTCGCTGGTTAGAAAGATTCGAGAATGGATTGGGGTTGAGTCTCAGGTGAAGTTCACTTCAAGTTCGAACGCCAATGTCTACGTCCCCGCCAATATGGTTTCAACACTGGTCGGGAAAGGGGGCTCTAACATACGTCAACTACAGGATGAGCTTGGAGGAATTTCAATTTCAGTCAAGACATTTGAGGAGATTCCTGAAGGTTTGGAGCGCCCTAATCCATATTGGGAGGACGTTCAAGATCGACGCAGCCGAGCGAGTAGGGCGTGGGAACATTCTGGTAAAAGTCAGCGAAGAAAAGCGCGTAAAGGGCGCAAATAAACCTCTCATAAAGGGTAAATTAGCAGTTTAAACAGGCAATCCACTTTAATATTAAGCCGAAACAGGGAACACCATGAGCGCTGCGGATGGGCAAAGCGATGGCGAAGGAAAAGAAAGGGATGCTCTAGTTGCATTTCTTTTAGAAAACAGAACACTGGTAAATTATGCATCAATAATTATGATTATTTTTGCCGTCTGGGCGACGGTTGAATCTATCACTAATGCGCTTGGCATGACTTGGTGGCCACCAGAAACTGGCATACCTGCCGACGACTTGTATAAGAATCCGGATAACGTTCAAAATATCAACAACGGCTGGATTATCGGTTTAGGAGCTGTGTGTGGTACTCTTGGTTTCATGATTCAATACTTCTACCGAGCGGCTCCTTATGTCGATGCATCAATGACCGCGACTGCAGCATTAATTCTACAGCAGGCAACCGGTGGTGTTGGTGGCGGTGCTTCTGAAGAGGAAGTAATTGCCAAAGCCGAGGTAGCCGCTACAATTGCGGCAGATACAGTGGTTAGGCAATCCAATGAAGATACCATTGAGCAAGCGAAAGAGACAGCAGAAGCAGCAGCAGCAGCAGTTGTTGAGGAAATGATGGCATCGGTTAAAGATAAGGTAGAGGCCGTTGCAGAAGAGCAAGAAGACGCAGCACCAACCGCTGAAGAGCCGTCCACCGCTGAGACGATTGAAGAAGTCTCTAGCGAGGCAGAGGTTGAAGAAGTAGCAGAAAGTGCGGCAGACGATTCCAGCGACGATAAGGAAGAAACCCCGGCCGGAGCGAAAAAATTCTGAGGTGAAATAAATGTGGGAACATAGAACAGTATCAAATAAAGAATACCAAACAACAGGCAGAATCAATCCAAACGAAACTTATGTTAGACTCATGGATGAGGTTGAAGAGACCGTAAAGAAAGCCGAAGTTGAGCAATTTGCCCATGAAGCATTCATGGATTACATTCCTCGAAGAGGTCCTTGGGAAGCACTTCCTGAAACAGACATGTCGAGAGCAGACCCTAGAGTGAGGTACATTGGTCCTGCAAAGGCCAAGCTATTGAATACCAATCTGTTTTTGGGCTCAACTTGGATTGAAGCAGAACGGTTCAAGTTTGAAAGAAGAATCCTGAATGTTTCTGATTTCCTAAAACAAAAGACCATCATCAATGCTAACATGTGGACGCCCAAGCAGTTGTTCACAACTCAAACCTTCTTTTTCTGCTCTACTGGTGATGAAGAGCGCATGGGCGGGTCTTTCCTGACCGGCGATGGACCAGGTGATAATCACGTCTTCCTCGGTAAGAAAGATGCAGAATTCCCCGAATGGGAACCCATTCTCTGGGGCCTTGGACATCGAGGAGTGGTACCTGACTCAGATCCTCTGGACAAGTGTTTCTACCCATCATTAATGCACAGAAATGTATCATTCAACAACCGTCTAGGATGGATTAGATACTCACCTGCTGGGTTTGGTAAGGACGCTAATGGTTTCCTAACCACCAGACCTCACACATGGATTTGGCCAGCAGTCGACGGCAACAGGGATACGCCAACGGCATTCAATCTACTAGTTAACCTTCCAGATCGCAGACTTTCGTTCGGCGAAGAAGGCATCACCGATGTATTCATGACCACTGGTAAAACCTCGATGTACTCTCTAATGGGAATGATGAGCTCTTCAACCGTTAGACAAATGTTTGGCGCCGGCTCCGAAATGGTACCACTAGAATTCCACTGTATCGAGCCAGGACTAGATGAGTGGATTGCCAGAGCCAGTGATGAAGATAAGTATGCCCGATTATTCGAGGTGTGCGCTTGTTTAGGATATGTACTAACAGACCCACTAGTTGGACAATTAGGCGGTTCCTCGAAGAGGCGCAGACTAATTATGTACCCGTCAGATCAAGGCAATCTCTTGACCTGTGTTAACGCTAGTCAAGTCGCAGATCACGCCTTGAAGTCTAACTATGAGGCTACAGTATTCACCAAACTTGACCAAGCAGATTTCATGAACCGTGTAACCCGACGTTTCAAGGCTTATGCAGATTTAGTTGCTGCTAGTGAAGTCGCTCAAGGAGCGCGCTGGATCAGTCAAGCGGATTTCCACGATGGTGAAAAGAAAGTAGTTGGCCCGAGCGTCCATTCTATCATGTCTGTCAGAGGATATGATATCATTGATATGGAGGAATACATGAACTCATTTGATGATATTTCAAGTGCCCCGGATAGATTGATGAGAAGAATCGTTCAGTCAATAGCAACCAATGCGCTGAAGACGATCTATCCAATCGATTTACTTGGTGAATCTGCAGGTTCTGCACCGTACTCCCACATCTTCGGTGCTAAGGACGACAATCCACTTGTCTACTACACAGATATCAGATTCTTAGTACCAACCTCAATTGACAAATTGCGATCGATTACCGGTTCAAGAGGCGCAGATCGTGGAAGAATGCGTGAAGCATACACTTCTCTAACCAATGCAGACCCAATGACCAGTCTATCAATTCAAGATTTGACACTACCATTCCTTGCTGACTTGGGTAATGATTCATGGCAAACTGGTACAGGAATTAAGGAAACCGAGGTAATTATTGAAGTTACCATGGCAGTCAACCCTGCAAGAGTTTGGCGCTCATTACTTGAACCAACCACCAAGGAAGTCTTCGATCTACCAAAAGGTAACAAGGGCACTGCAGCAAATCTCTGGGGTGACATCTTCATCACTAACGAAGCATTGCATGACAAGATGAAGCGTGACAACCTTGGACATTATCTAAAACTCCTCAAGTTGGCATACCATTGGAGTAATGATGAATCGAAAAAGATTCATGGTTTAGATAAGTGATTTACTCCTTAGAAGACTTATTCAATAGGTGATTTTTGCCTAGTAGCATGTCTCAACAACCTAATGATGGTTCTGGCCGTGCACCAGTAGCCATAGTTAGGCCAACAACCTCGGTCACTAGCGGTGTCGCAGTGACGCAAAAACTCGTATCAGCCGCAGTTGCATTCGGTAATCTGTTAAAGGGTACTTTTGGACCTAATGGCCTCGATAAAATGCTATACAAAACCAATGGAGAGACGGCCGTTACCAACGACGGGGCAAAGATTGTTGCTGAATTGCTGGTCAAGCACCCGGCGGCAAAAGCCTTTGTTCAACTGGCCGAATCGCAGGAAAACGCCTGCGGCGACGGCGTTACAGGCTGCGTAATTTTTGCCAGTGAACTGATGCGAGAATCGGGAGTTTTGCTAGAAAAAAGCCTTCACCCACTTGTCTTAGTAAATGGTTATCAAGATGCTATGCATCAAACAATAGAAATTCTCGAAAGTATTTCCAAGCCTGTGAGTATTGATGACATAGAGATTCTCCAATCTGTCGCTAAAACCGCAATGACAGGCACCTCAGTCGAATCTGTTAGCGGAATTTTAGCGGAATTAGTAGTTAGTGCAGCACGACATGTTGCTCGACAAAGTGCCGGCAATTATATCGTTGATACCGAACGAGTTAGGATGGCTAAAAAAGGCATAGGCAGTCTATCTGATACCAATTTAGTCAAAGGCATCATTATCGATAAAAACCTTGACTTAGAGAAATTACCAAGGAAATTAGCTGCTGGTAAGGTTGTGGTTCTTTCATGTCCATTAGAGATCGAGAAGACTACATACGATGCTGAAATTGAAATATCAACCACTGAACAATGGACCTCATTCATGGCTGCTGAAGAGGAAATCCTCAACCACAAAGCGCAACAAATTATCGACAGTGGCGCAAAAATAGTCTTCTGTGCTGAGACAATAGATGCAAGAATAATGCATCAATTAGCTGATAACGATATTTGCGCATTGGCATCTATGGAAAAATCAGGTGCTGAAGATGTTGCTTTAGCTACAGGTGCGTTACTAATTGACCATGTTGATAGCATAGATGATACAACATTGGGCACGTTTGAATCGATGATTGTCGAGACTTTTGATAGTGAAGAAGGCTTACGTGATCGACTTTATCTAAATGTAGGCAATGACTCTGGCTTAACAACTATCGACGTTTGTGGTGGTGGCGGCGCCACTAGTGAAGAATTCATTCGTGGTTTGTATGATGCTCTTAACTCGGTGGCCAAAACGATTGAATCCGGATACACATTGTGCGGTGGCGGTAACCCCCACATAACCGCAGCACTACAGCTGCGGGAATACGCTGAATCAATATCCGGTAGAGAAAGGTTAGCAGTTGAAGGATTTGCTAGAGCATTAGAGTCAATTCCTGCAACTTTAGTATCAAATTCTGGTAACAACATGCTCGATGGTCTGCTGGAACTTCGCTCGCAGATTCGTCTAGGGGGACAGAATTGCGGCATCAATATCAATGGCAAAGTAGGCACATTAGAAGACGTTTGGGAATGCACCGATACCGTGCTACACGCCCTTGAAGCAGCTTGTGAAACGGCTTGTGGACTGTTAAGAGTCGACCAAGTAATCTCTGCTCGTGGTGATTAATTCGATAGGTTCAGACAATATCTACAATAAATCGATGGATTCGTACAATGACATTTTCAACGCCTCTATTGTTAGAGTCATAATCAAAAATTAAATAAAATTCCCAACAGCAAGTAGATTCAGAAATCAGGACGTATTCAGCCATGACGGTGTATGGAGATATAGTCACTGCCATTGAGATATTATTCTTATTGATTTTGCTCGTGCCATTTATTCTCTGGGCTCACTTCAAATTCAATAAGGGATACTTTCCTCGAGAAGTCAAGGGAGAGGCTCTAGTAATTGTTGCGGGTCTGATACTACCATTGACCTTTTTTCATGCCCTATTCAGCGGTTTGAACGATTGGGAAATGGGTTACTCGGACCTTGATGCCGTCGTTATACCTCCATTTATTGTGGCGTGGTTGAGTTTCGTAATTTGGACAACGCTAACGCCAAGTGCTCTAATATTGATTGGCATTAGATTGGGGCTAGTAAAGGAAAGAATGGGTCCAGCTGGAGCAAGGAAAGTGTGGGATTATTTTCTTGTTTGGAATAAAATGTTGAGGATTTGGGCGGAGCTCAACAAATGGGGGGCAATTCTCGTCTTCTTGGGCTTCACGGTCGCCTTACCAATCTACGCCAACATTGTCGACTCACAGCCAACTGCTTACATCCTGTTCTGTTTTCCTCTCTTCTTTGCCATCTTATACTTCTCTCAGGATCGTTCTAAAGCACCGAAGTCAACCAACTTCAGCACCCCAACTGGTCTTGTGGAATTCTCTGAAGTGATGAACAGAATGCAAGAAACAGGATTTATGGAAAAGGTCGAGGAAGGTGGGGGGAAAGTCTTGGGCGTAGAAGGAGTTGCTAAACTCCTTCAAGATAGTTCAC
>CAYPPO010000048.1:0-12018 GCA_964412625.1 uncultured Candidatus Poseidoniales archaeon | reverse complement strand
TGGTTTTCTGCGTGAAATTCCGTGCCATTGAGCCATAGTGTTGCCTCCTTGCAGGACACACCGACTGGCGAGGGATATATGAAATCAACCCTCACACACATACGGCTGAAATTTGAGAGATTACTGAACCGTCCTTACCTATTAATACGGCATTAACCTCATCGCCAACCTGTAATTCAGCAACCCCTGAAGGAGTGCCAGTAAACAGGTAATCGCCGGCAACAACCGGCGCCCAATTCAATAAACTGTCCATTTGTTGTTGCGGAGTAATACTCATGGCCGAGAGATTGGCCACTTGGCGTGATTCTCCGTTGACAGTTAATTTTAGCGAATAATCGCCGTTACAGAGGTCATCAAGCTGGCCAGTAAATGTGTGAAATCCGCCTATTACACCGCTGCCGCGAAAACATTTGCCTTTTGACCAAGGTAGTTGTTCGGCTCGTAGTTCAGATTGCGTTTCTCGATCGGTTAAATCCAGACCGACGGCAATTGCTTCTGGAGTTAGATTGTTGCCTAGCTTTATCACACACTCGATTTCATGATGGACACTGCCTGGATGGCTGGAAACTTGGATTGGCCCGCTGCGCTGTATGCAGTTATTTGGCTTGACAAAAAATACTGGTTCTGGTGGCTGTTCATTGCCTAGTTCTTGGGCATGTTTAGCAAATGTGCGGATTGAACACCACAGGGCCATGGTTGCTGGACATAGAACCGGCTCATCAATCACTCGCTAGCGATAACTGTCAAAGACCTACACACAAAGGCACCCATTATGAGCAAGGATTGGAGTATCCGCAAGCGACGGCCAGTGCGAAGAAAACAAATCGCGCCGCTACTAAAAGCACTTGAAGAATCGTTGGGAATTGACTTGTCAGTTGATGGTGCATTTCTTGAAATGGCTGAATATGGTCCTTGGCAGATGGTTTTTGTCGATAAGGTTCCAAAAGCTATCGAAGTGAAAAATGCTGATCTCAAGCGCTTTGCCTTCTTGACACTGCGTGGTTTCCTCGAACATAATGATGCGGCAAAGTGGGTCGAAGTTGACCATGGGGCAATTCCATTTTTGATGAATGGGGCTGACTGTATGGTTGCTGGAGTTCAAGCAGCAGATGAGACTATTGTCGATGGTGAATTAGTCTGGATTAGAGATATGACCCACAAGAAGCCTTTAGCGATAGGATGGTCAAAAATGTCCGGTAGTGAGATGGCGGAAGCGAGTAAGGGTAAAGGTATCAAAACGCTGCATTGGTTTGGCGACGAGTTGTGGGAAATGGAATCCTAACAATTTACATGCTCGACTAGACGCTCGATAAAGCGGCGTTGTTCGATGTCCCAATCTTGCAGAGTTACGGTGCAGGAGCCTTTTCTTACCGGCAGTTTGCCATCGATAAACCCTGCTTGGGTTAAATCGCTAGCAACCAAAGGCAGTGATTTGCCTTTAATGTAAACCTTGACGCCGTTATTAACAATCTTAACATAACCAAAATCGAGTTCCAATTTGTCTTTGGTTTCAGAAAATTCAACGCCGCCAGCGCTTAAAAAGCGCTTGACTGCAGAGAAAATTCCAGCAGAATCGGCCGTATCGCTAGCAAGCCCTCCATAGGCCGATAAGAACGTCAATTCAGTAGAATTTTGCTCGATAAGGTGGTCAAAATCTCTTGACTTTGAATCATTTCCGCCCATAACCCCACCACACCACGCTAGTAGTGCGATTCTTTTGGTTGTAACGGAGTATGACGAAAATAATGTTCAATATTAGGGCAAACCTCAATCAATGACTTTGCTTCGTAGGAGCATGGCACCTACATGGGTTGTGGATTCTAACTGCTTTATCCACATGGGCTCTATGGCTCAAGACAACCTGATTGAAGACCTAAGAAAAAGTATCCCTGAAGGCATATTTGTTACCCCTGGAGTACACAAAGAAGTCAGAACAGTAAGGTTTCAAAGATGGAAAAATAAACCTAATCTACTCGAAAAAATGATGCCAATTTTGACAACAATTGCGGTTGACGATGACCAAATTAAGGGCTTAGCAAGCCAAATTGGTGAAAAAGCTGCTCCCCAAGATGTTGACTTATCCCTGATGGTTCTTGCCAACAAATTGTCTAGAGAAGGGCGAGATGTAACACTGGTTACTGATGATTTCAAGATGACAACAACCAGTCAAAAGGTCAACTTAGGATTCAATACTTGCCCACCATCAACCTTCTTGCAAAGACTTGCCGAGACAGGTCCAAACGCCTGCAAATCAAGATTTAGAAGTCTCTCAAGAAGAACTAGAGCGGCGGAAATGCGCTATGCCATTAGTCGAGTAAACGAATACGACATACAAGCCAAACTCACCTGGATGGTTGATTCACTAATCGACAATAAGCCACAAGCAAAGAATATTCAGCCTGTTCAAGAAAAGGGGTCTGAACAGAAATTGATTCGCTCTTTGAGGAAACATTTGCTCGGCGGAGTACCAAAAAAATCACACATGAACGCGTTAGGTGACTTACCAGTAATCTGCCAACCTGTTAGTGAACTGGACGATTACCTTGACCAAATCTCAAAAAGTGAGGCGGTAATAGTTGAAGAAAAATACTCGGAAGGCATTGAAAAAATTTCTTCTGTACTCGAGAGAATTGGGCTCGGTTTAGCACCGCTTGACGAGGAGATGGCTGAAATTGCTCACCGAGCCATGGCCGGTCATCTGTACCGGATAGAATCCTGCCTCTCTATGCTCGCTAAGATGAGTGGTGATTTGATGAACGCTAGGCTTCATTTGTCAAGAGCATTACACTATGCAACACTAGTTGATGATGTTGATGCTGAAATGCTGGCTACCAACCAACTTGGCTTACTGGCGCTGGTCAGAAACAAATGGGGCCGAGCCGCTGAATTGTTCGAGACCGCGGATCGCCAAGCACAAGCGAAGAAAAACCTCCGATTGACCTATGTTGTCTGTGCGGGAATGGCACGATTCATGAATGGTGATAAAGCACAAGCTGGTGAGCATTTATCAATTGCTCAAGCGATAGTTGGCGAGGATGCAATCAAAGCGGGTAATGAGCTCTTTTTACTGGGAAAAACTATGCTGGCGATGGATGAAGCCGGCTTAGCAATTGAGGTTCTCGACGAGGCAATGGAATGCGCGATTGGTGGCCAAGATGCTGCCCTGACAGAACAGTTAGCAGAATATCTGGTACTGGCAAACAATGCCTTAACAGAAAGTGAATCCGAGCAGTATGACGGTTTGAGAAAATATCTTGATGACATCAACACAATTAAGTCTGCAAGCTCCAGTGAGTTTGAACAAAAAATTAGCGAAATCGAGGAACAAGCAGAGGCTATGTCCAAGTCTATCAACAGCCAAGATGATTGGATTGAAGCCAAGGAAGTGTTTGATGAAAATGCATCCTTTAACGTTCTAAGGCAGGTTTCAACCGAGGTAAATGAAACATTAGTCATCGGCCAGCATAGCATTCTCGGAGTGGTTGCTTTTTGGTTACCAGACGGAGATTTTCAAGTTTCTGCAGGACAAAAGATTGCTATAATTGACACCAAAGTAAAGATTGCTGACCCACCCGAAGAGTTACGTTTACAGCATAATATTTCAGCCCTTATTGCAGTTAAAAACTGCGCTAAGATTTCATTTTCGGCAAATCTTGAGTTTTGACAGACAAACAACCGTTTAAGTCCGAACTAAGGTAATTAGATCTAAATCAGTTAACCAATACTGATAATAAATATCCAATTCGAGGTTTATTCATGGCTGCAAGAGCACTCGTAGTATTATTGCTGACGACGCTTATTGCGCCTATGGTCATTGCCCAATCAACTAGTGAACTAGATTACGGATTTGGGGCAACCTTGTCGGAGAATCCCGAAGATGCGCCCCTGACTTATGCATTCTCACCTGCCATTAGAGCCGCTTTTGCCCGAACAAGCGACCTTTCGCAATACACCATTGAGGAGCAAAATACCGTCGAACAATGGGTTGCGATTAGCCCGTTTGATATCGGCGAGGCTGCCCCTCACTTGAACAACGCATACATAATCAACGCTAATTTTGACCAAGGTGCGAAAGAACTCGCCCTCCTGCAGTATGAAGGTAAAGTTGAGGTTGCATACCCATTAATTAGCAAAACTATGTCCAAAAAATGGATTCCTAATGACGCCAAATTCGGCGATCAGTGGCACTTACAAAATACGGGTCAAACTGGAGGCAATGCCGGCGAAGATGCCAACATAACCACTGCTTGGGATGATTATCGTGGCAATGGCGTAATAATTGGCATCGTTGATGATGGTGTCGATTGGAATCACGCGGATTTAGACAATTATTACGAGGATACTCTTGACTATGATTATTGCGATAATGATGGCGACCCGTCTCCGAGTTATTATGACGGACACGGTACCTCCGCAGCTGGTGTTGCTGCGGCGGTGGGTAACAACACAATCGGTGTCAGTGGTGCTGCTCCAAGAGCCGGATTGGCTGGGATTCTACTGATTGCTTGTAGCACAACAGATGTTAGAGAGAGTAATTCGCTATCCCACGAGCGCCAAGATATTGATATCTATTCAAACTCATGGGGTCCAAGTGACAACGGGAAGACTGTTGAAGCGCCAGGTCCGTTGATGCTAGCAGCCTTCGAGGAGGATGTTGCACTGGGCAGAGGAGGCTTGGGCAACATCATTACATGGGCAGCAGGTAATGGACTGGATGATGACGATAATTCAAACTATGACGGCTACGCCAATAGTCGCCATACCATCGCAGTCACTGCTGTAACTCACTACGGTAGACAATCCTGGTATGCCGAGCCGGGCGCCAATATATTGGTCGCTGCACCGTCAGATGGTGATGGAGAAGGTGTATCAACAACCGATAACGAAGGGGGCGGAGGCTACAACAACGGTGATTATAATGACAACTTTGGCGGCACCTCATCGGCGACGCCACTAGTTTCTGGCGTTGTAGCATTGATTCTAGAGGCTAATCCAAACCTCACTTACAGAGACGTCGAGCACATAATAGTACACAGCTCAAGAGTAAATGATGCTGGAGATAATGGTTGGAATGTCAACGGTGCAGGTCACGATGTAAGCCACAAGTATGGCTTTGGGGTAATCGATGCAAGCGCTGCGGTTGCATTGGCTGAAAATTGGGTTAATGTAGGTCCAGAGATTAGTTATAACTCCGGCTTAATCGATGTTGCGGACCGCCAAATTCCCGATAACTCTGCACCAGGTATTACTGAAGTTGTCAATGTTCCGGACTCGATCAAGGTAGAACATGTAGAAGTTATTGTTGATATCGACCACGAATACCGCGGCGACTTAGAGATAGTTCTTACCAGCCCATCGGGCACCCAGAGCGTACTATCTGAAAAACACGAGGATAATGGAAATGATTGGAATAATTGGATGTTTACTTCAGTTCATCACTGGGATGAAGATAGTTTTGGAGACTGGACTTTGACCATTGAAGATCAAGGAAATGGTGATACTGGAACGTTATTTGATTGGGAATTAAATGTCTACGGTACCGAGCTAAATACTGACAGAGATGGCGATGGATTAACCAATTATGATGAAATTAGCATCTATGGTACAGACCCCGATGATATCGATACTGATGATGACCAAATCAATGACGGAGATGAGATTAACACTTATGGCACTAACCCGCTATTGATAGATTCAGATAGCGATGGATTAGAAGATGGGCGCGAAATTTTGGTGAATGGCACCGATCCGCTCAATGTAGATACTGATGGAGACGGTCTGTTTGATGGGTTGGAAGTTGATGTTCATTTTACTGACCCACTTGTAGTGGATCCTGATACAGATATGGATCTGTTCTATTGGTTCCAAGACTGTAATGACACCAACGACCAAATCTATCCTGGTGCACAAGAATTACTGAATTATATCGATGATGATTGCGATGGTCTTTGGGATGAAGGCTTCAATCAAACAGATAGTGACGCCGATGCGCTTAGTGATTATGAAGAATTCCACATCTACGGCACCGATTACAATGTTCAAGATACCGATGGTGATATGTTAGATGATGGTGAAGAAATCTTAGAGTATCAGTCTAATCCACTGGTCTATGATAACGATACTGATTTAGATGGCTTCTATTGGTTCCAAGATTGTAACGACACCAACGACCAAATTAATCCGAATGCGGTTGAATTACTCGACGCTATCGATAATGACTGTGATGAATTAATCGATGAAGACTTCACTGATTTAGATCGCGATAACGACCAGTTACCCGACCTTGTCGAATTTTACACTATGAACACAGACCCACTAGACAACGATACTGATGATGATGGTCTTGAGGATGGATTCGAAATTTTTACTGTTGGTAGCGAGCCAACAATGTTCGACACGGATGGCGATGGCTTGAGTGATGGTGTTGAGGTTTTAGAGACTAATACCAATCCACGTATACCGGATTTGGACGAAGATGGTGATGGGTTCCGATGGTTCGAAGAATGTAACGACAACGACATCAACATCAATCCAAATGCCATGGAAATCTGGAACGGTATCGATGATAATTGCAACGAGATAATCGATGATGAAGTGAATAGGTATGATTATATCGCGTTCACTTCATTAACAAACTCGACCGTAAACGCAACAGCTGAATCACTTTCTTTAAGCATGATGTTTGATCTGTCTGATGAAGACTTAGCACGAATAGGTGTGGAATTCTTTTGGTATCGAAATGGTACTTTAATATCGACCAATAACTCCTTCCAAGAAGGACCGTTTAATTGCTCAATGCCTGTGTTTGGTTTTGGCGGTATTCTATGTGCGGGCAATGGTACTATCGGACCATATACCATCAAAGCAGTTGCAATTGACGATTATGGTAGTGCTGAATATTCATGGAATGTCTCTTATTTTGTCTGGCATCCGCCGGAGATAGTTGATGATGAAGATCAGTCAACCGTCGCTAGGATTGTCAAGACAATCAACGAAAATACAATGACAGTAATAATTGCGATTCTTGCTACTTTGGTATTATCGCTTTTAGTCGTAAGGTTGCGACAGAATAAGCCCAACAAAACTCCTACTAATCCTCCCCCGTCACAATCATTTAGTCACAACACAAATCAGCATCGCTATGAACAACAACAACCAAAATATTCTGAGGTAATGGCTGCACCAGACTTATCTTTGTTTGAATCCAACCGTAAATAGTCAGGTATTCATTACGTAATTCCAACCAATAATTCTGCCATCAGTTGCATCGGCTATCAAATTAAACCGCTTATTCCAGCCGTCATCGGTCCAGTCTCTGGAGATGTCAACAGTGTTTGCTCCGTCAGTTGCATCGCCGATATTAGCAAGAATGGTGTTTATTCCACTACCGGGAACTACTACAAGATATCCAACTCTTGTTTCAGGGTGATAAGTTCCCGAACTTGTAAACAAACCCTGACTGGAGGTTAACATTGGAAACCTCGTCGAATCAAGGAGTGATTCTTCAATCGTGCTTATGTTCAGCACCTTAGGAATGAATTCGCGATTATAGGACACGGTCTCATCGTAGCTGCCTTTCTTGTCAAACTGACAATTCTCTTGGCTAGGTGCTCCAGTTATATTGAAAGTGACCCACCCGGCGATATCATCTGTAGCAATCCAAGAGATGTTCCATTGTGTGTTGCTGCCGAATTGCTGGTCAATTGCCCGCCACACATATCCACCATCATCTAAAGCGGCAACGGCCCCCGATGCAGATGATTGGAGATAATCCAAGCAGTCTATTGCAGCTTCTAAGTTGTGAAGTCTAAGTACTGACTCATCAGGCATGTGTTCACCATTTGGACCCCAATCGTTCAGATCATCATCGTTGGGGGATAGTTCATTTGCTTGGGGCCTAGCGTCGTATGACAAACCAAACTCCAACCCTTTCGAACCCCTACTGAGAGAGGATTTTTGGAATGTATGACTCATAGTTAATTCTCCGTCAGGCAGAACATAGTCTCCGAGTAATTTTGTTGTGGTTGAACATCCCTGTCGATTACTATCACTGCCTGAAATAACCACGCTAACGGTTTGTTTTGTCGCCCATGGATTGCCTTCTTCCACTAGTAATGTCATGCTAGCAGAGCCAAGACATAACTCTTGAATGTCTTGGTTTGTTGCAACAATTTTCCACATGTCTGTGCTGCCGAGTTTTTCACTTCCCAGTACTCTCCAGTCCCAGCCAAGACGTGAGCCTGTAGCGCCATCATCAATGTAATCATTAGCCAACAATTCCTGAAGTTCAACCGGCTGTAGAAGCATCGAGAAACCCGGTGATATGGTATCTAGGTCGCCAAGTATACCGCCTACACCAAACGACATGAGATTACCTTGGTAGGTGTTTTCGACATTTAGATTCCAATCAACTGCAGTTCCTATTGATGCCCGATCTCTAAGTTCGGTCCACTGCGTCGATGTCAAATCAGCAGTTCCGCTAACACTGGCAGGAAAATCAGAGCAAGCAGAGGAACCAGGGATACTAGATCGTAAATGTCGTTGAATAGTGAAGGCGCTGAAATCATACTCGGATACCGATTCAACTGTCAGCCAATCCATGCCTTGACCGCCTTTAGCACTAACCGCTCCAAGCCTGTCTAAGGATGATTGAGAAACCAACTCCGAGCTTCCACCGTTTGAAATCGAAACATCGCCAGTTCCATCAAACATTAATCGTAATTTACAGATATCATCCTCGGTTTCAATTTGGTCCAAGACCAAGTCTAGGAAACCTTCACTCGCCATGAAATCACCATTTGATATCGTATATGTCATTTCATCACCATAGCGCAGCTTATCCGCGGTGAATGGTTCAAGTTGAGTGTTAAAGTAGTACCATGTCCCTGCACCAAGAATCAATATCACGACAAATACTGCAGCAATCTTTGGTTGCTTTATCATTTCGAGGAGAGTGGTTGCATTACCAGTAGATTTAGTGGACTCAACTTGTGAATGAATGGTTTTAGGTGCTTTGACTTCCTCATCTAAGGTAATAAATTCTGCATCTAATACCTCTGCATCAAGAACGTCATCGTGGTTTGCACCCTCCGAATGCTCATCTGATGATTGGAACACTGGTTTATGCACTTCTGGTTCGATTGCCGGCGTTAGAGTATCTTCATCCTCAAGTGACAATGAAGGTTGAATTACTTCTCTATCAATAACTGCTTCAATTACCTCTTCGACTATTTCGTCAGTTTCAATTCCTAGTTCATCTCGACCCAATCCAGATTCCAACAATCGTGACACAAGGTCTGATTTGTTACCACTAGTCGGGAGGTCATTTAAGATGCAAAGGGCTTTGAGTTTGGCCGCAGTTAGACTAGACTTCAAGTCATCAGACAATCTCTTCACCAATTAGCCGTTATTGTTTTACCCTTTCAATCATCTCATGATTTGACTCATCAAAAAGCGAATTGAGTACACATTTTATTGTGCCTGGTACGGAATATATTGACCATTAGAGTCTTTGATGTAAATCTGCTGTTCATAGCCTCCATTAGCCATTTTTCGATAAAAGTAACCGTTTCCAGCGTCCTCGAAAGTAGAGCCATCTTCCTGAGCAGGTGCCACAGCAATTGACTCATCGACAGGTGTGGATTGAGCAGGCGGTGGACCTGTTTTTACTGATGTTGTTGAAGCAGCGGCGACATTTGCCGGACCTTGTGTGTTACTAGGTGGTGCACCCGACGGTCCTGCAACAGTCTTTGGTGGGCCGCCCGGTCCAGCAACCGATTTAGGAGGGCCTGCTGGGCCAGCAGCAATCTTTTGTCGGCGAGCCTCTTCTAAGACCAGCTGTTCTTCTGTGAGTTTTTCGTCCTCCAAAAGTGCTTTTACTCGCTTGCCAATTTTTTGAGCACCGATGAACGCAAATGTTGACAGTCCTAGGAAAATCAAACCTGGAACACCGGCGATTACTTGATTAGGCCACAATTTCCCACTCACTGTTAAATCTGTTCGACTGGGGTCTACCACAGTACCATCATCATCAACTGTTTTGACATTTAGACAATATTCTCCCATATCTAAATCAAAGTCGAAAGTGTAGGTTTTACCTTCAACAGGTGATTCAACCGACAAATATTGGAAATCATGGTCGTTCCCTTGCTGAGCTTTTGATTCAGCGGCACTCGCTTCCTCAATATTTGTACAATCATCTATCTTGAGAACATAGACTTGTAGAGTGATATTTCCGGTAAAGGGTGGTAACTGTTTAACCGCCACTGAAACTTCATACGGGACATCCATGAAATCTTCACCTGCTGGTGAAGGACCCCAGACAAATCCGAGATCCTTTTCCGCAGTTCCGAGTTCAAAATCCGCATTCATTGGCATTGGGAAAAGGGCAAATGCAAACATCAAGAAAGCGATGCCAAGAAACATAAATACATTCCAACGAGCTTTTTTTAGCGAGACTTGCAAGGATGACAGGGTATCAACCGAACCCTCCTCTGTTTCTGTCGTCATAGCGTCATGATTCTCATCATCACTCGGTACGACTTGGTCTTCCACTGAATGTAATTCTTCGTCGGACATGAACCTCGCAAGTTGGATTAGCACTTCAAGGACACTATTGTCGTATAACCTGCAAATGCAGCGATGATATCAAAAAGTAGACCGGTTTCCAGCGTTCATGGACCTGAAACTAGCAGTTCTTTCGAGGGGGCCAAGGCTCTACAGCACTCGAAGGTTAGTTCAGGAGGCAAAACTGCGCGGCATTGAAGTCGAAGTAACTGATCCAATGAAATTCTCTCTCTTCGTCGATGATGGCGCAATTGACATACATTATGCCGGAGAACCGTTTACTCATGATGCAGTTGTTCCGCGTATCGGGCATTCCATTACCAAGCATGGGGTAGCTGTACTTCGACATATGGAACAATTGGGCATATGGACTGCTAATACCGGACAGGGCATCTTACAGAGTCGCGACAAACTCCATGCCTCACAAATCCTTGCTAGAAATAAAATCCCTGTGCCCAAAACAACTTATGTTAGAGATAGTATTGATGTCGAGCCTGCTATTGACTTCGTTGGTGGCCTACCAGTAGTAATCAAAGTCACTCAAGGAACTCAAGGTCAAGGTGTTTTCCTGCGTCACACGGTCCACGAATCTAGAAGCCTAATTCAAGGGTTATTACTAACTGGAAAATCGGTCCTCGTCCAAGAATACATCGCTGAGTCGCACGGCAAAGACATTCGCGCATTAGTTGTTGGTGACCGTGTTGTAGCCGCAATGCGAAGAAAAGCGCGCGGTCGCGAATTTAGAAGTAATTATCATCTAAATGGCACCGTTGAAAAGGTCGAAATTAGTTCAGAGTTTGAACAACAGGCGGTCAGAGCTGCAAGAGTGTTAGGCTTGAATATCGCAGGAGTTGATTTACTTGAAGGGAACAATGGCCCGTTGGTTCTAGAAGTTAATTCATCTCCCGGACTTGAGGGAATTGAAAAGGCGAGTGGTATCAATGTCGCTGGTGAGATAATTGATTATGTGATGAGTGAAGCCGCATTTTCTGAAGTAGACTTAGACCAGCTCCTTAGAACCGTACCGGGTTCGGGTGTGATTTCATTGCAGTTAAGAAATCATCCCTCAATGGTAGGAAAGAAGATCTCTGACTTGTTTACTTACGACAATGATGTGCCACTTATTGCTCTTTCAAGAGACAGTAATTTGGTCTGGAATCCAAAATTAGAAACCCAACTAAGGTATGACGATGTTGTGATTTGTTACGGCGAGTTGAATCAATTACGCAAATCTCTCAAGAAGGCAATTCTCCAATCGAATGACCGCTCAGTGCCAACAACCTCATGAATTAATCGTGAAAAAATCTCACAAACTTCAAAATATGACCTCATTTTGCTACAATACATGAGCGTGAAAAGAATATTAGTAGTTTGTCTGGTTGTGGCACTACTTTATTCTAGTTTAAATCCAATTAGTGAAGCGTTTCTTGCAAACACTGAGACTCAGCAACC
>CAYPPO010000047.1:0-12959 GCA_964412625.1 uncultured Candidatus Poseidoniales archaeon | reverse complement strand
TAATGTCACTCATGTTGTAACCACGAACAATCGTGTAAGGAGAGTTTGGATAAGAAAAACTGGCTAAATCCTCAGCGATTGTGATGTCAACAGTCACTGAAACAGAGCCACCAGTATTGTTGGCCCAGACAGTATAGGCGATCGGTGTCAATTGCACAACTGTCGGAGTGCCCCAAATGGTACCGTTATTGCTGCCGAACAAAAGGCCAGTTGGCAAGTCTGGAGATATTTCCCAACTTGTGATTGCACCATTGACTGTTGCAGTGTTTGGCGTCATGGCTTGATTCTTGATTAGGTTCATGTTTTCAACACTGTAGACAAGACCATTTGGTGCTACATCATTCACAACGATTGTAATCGTAGTCGTGCTTGAGCCACCAGAATTTGTCGCCGTAATTGTGTAGGTTGTATTGGCCGATATTGCGGTCGGCGTTCCAGAAATTTCACCTGTAGCCGGATTAAAATTCAATCCTGCAGGCAAGTTTGGACTGATAGAATAGCCAAAGAGATTTGAAGTTGAGTCAACCATTACATAACGTACTTCACTAACGCCAGTGGCGCTGTATGAAATATGTATATTATCACCTGAATCAATCGCAATATCGGTATAACGGGTCGAAGAGAAACGGGGAGTATCAAGGGTAGATATGACCCAAGTGCCAGTATAATCTGTAGCATAATTCAGACCATTAGCAATGTTGTAGTAAGATATGTGGATGTTGTCATTAGAATCAATAGCGATAGAGTTCTCAAAACCGGAGCTCATGGAAGGGGTTCCAGTTTCTATTGTTGAATATAGCCAAGAGCCGCTTTCATCGGTAGCGTACTTTAGTGAGTTAACATTGATGACAAATTGTCCTGTATACGCTATGTGAATATTATCATTTGAGTCGATAGCAATACTTGTTTCGGCGCCGGAATTGCCCGTCGTGTCTAATGTCGTATTAGTCCAAGAAGAGATTAATTCACAAGATGAGGAGCATGTAGCATACTTCAAATTTTGATTGATAAAATCATAGTAAGAAATGTGAGGATTGTTATTTGAATCAACCGCTAATGAATTCCCTCTACCAACCTGGCCATCACTATCAATCAATAACGTAGTCCAAGATGAGGTGGACGAGCAAGATGAGGAACATTTAGCGTACTTTAGGTCATAATTGCTTTCATCATAATAAGAAATGTGTAGTGCATTATTAGCATCAATAGTGATTTGTTGGTCTAGGAAACGTTGTCCGTTATCAACCACTGTGCTGGTCCAAGAGAAAGCGGAAGAACAAGATGATGAACATGTCGTATATGTCAACTCACCGCCGTTTGCATTTTTGTAGTATGAGATGTGTATATTGTCATTGGAATCGATAGCAATCGAGGTATATCCATTGGAATCAGAGTCGATTAATGTCACAGTCCAAGCACCGGTTTTATCGGTAGCATAGAACAAATCTTTCACACTATCAACATGATAAGAAATGTGCTTGAAGCCGTAAGAATCAACGGCAATCGAGGTGTACGAAGCGACAATGCCAGAGGCAACTACAGCTGACGGAATCGCACCACCCGTATTGGTCGGGATTGCGGTTGGTGACATTGCGGTATCTTTGGTTAATTCAAACCAATCCGGAGTGTAGGAAATACTCGGGGCCTCAGCGTTCACAATTATCGTCACACTTGTCGAAGATGACCCTCCAGTATTGTTTGCCCAAACCGTGAATGTCTTGAGATTCATCAGTGAGGTTGGAGTGCCCCAGATGGTTCCGTTGCTGGTGCCGAAGTTGAGTCCGCTCGGCAAATCTGGAGCGATTTCCCAACTCGTTACTGCCCCACCGCTAGGAGACACGATGTTAGGAGTCATTGCTTGGTTGAGTGTCAAATCCATATCAACTGGATTATAAGAGAATGTTCCTGGGGGAGTATCATTGATTGTTACATAGACATAAGCAACTGATGAGCCCCCAGAATTATTGGCAAAAATAGTAAATTGGTTTCTTGGCATCAACGCTCCCGGAGTGCCACTTATTACGCCATTTGCATCATTGAAATGAAAATGTGGACCCGGGTTGGGAAAAATCTCCCAATCCGTTACTACTCCGCCGCTGTTGGTAGGAATTGAGTGGGGACTAATTGGAACGCCAATTGTGGCAACAATTTCGTTCTGTGAGTAAGAAATAGACGGTACAATATCATTAATCGTTATGTTGAGATAGGCATTAGATGCGCCTCCAGAATTGGTTGCTGTGATGAGGTATATTGTTCTAATTTGAATTGATGTGGGTGTGCCTGATATTTCGCCAGTAATTGAATCAAAACTTAACCCGTTAGGTATTGACGGACTTATTGACCACGAATATGCGGCTCCGCCGGAATTAGTTGGCGATATCACGTTCATTACAGAACCTTTGGTTAGAATTAGATCGTTTTCTGCATAGGAAACTATTGGCAATATATTGTTAATAGTAATAGTAACAGATGTTGATGTAGAGCCCCCGCTGTTGTTGGCCCAAACTGTGTAAGTGATTGAGTTAACCTGCAAGACGGTTGGCGTACCCCAAATAGTTCCGTTGCTTGAACCAAAGTTAAGCCCTGACGGAACATCTGGTGATATTTCCCAACTGGTTACCACCCCGCCTCCCGGCGAGACGGTATTGGGTGTCATGGCTTGGTTGATTGTTAACAGCATATCTGTGGGGCTGTAAGCGAATGAATCAGGTAGCACATCGTTGACGGTGATAGTAATACTTGTTGAAGATGAGCCCCCAGAATTATTTGCCCAAACAGTGTAAGTACTCATAGGAGTCACAGTAGTTGGTGACCCCCATATGAATCCAGCAACAGAATCTATTGCCAAGCCGGCTGGCAAATCACTGACTTCCCAAGATGTCGCTGTACCGCCAGAATTTGTTGCATAAATAACCGGTATAGTTTGACCTTTCGTGAACAAGTAAGAAACTGGATAAGAAATGGATGGTGCTGCATCGTTGACTGCAAGAGTAATCGTTGTGGTATCAGTACCACCACTATTTGTCGCAGTAACCGTATAGATTGTTGAAGCGGAAAGTACTGTAGGTGTTCCCGAAATCTCGCCTGTTACTGGGTTGATTGTTAGCCCGTTGGGCAAGTCTGGACTTATTGAATAACCATACAGGCCATCTGCGCCAATAGTAATTATTCTTGCTGCAGGCAGTGTATAATCGGAGTATGAAACATGTACATTATCACTAGAATCTACGGCCATGTAACTGTGACCTCCAACATTGCCATCTCCATCTAATTCGGTAGCAACCCATGAGCCACTCTTATCGGTTGCATAGCGAAGTGCGCTAAAGGTTAAATCGCGATATGTCACGTGTAAATTATCATTTGAATCAATAACTAATGCCGAATTGGTTCCCACGTCATTAGCATAATCGATATTTGATAATGCCCAAGAAGCAGCATTAACACAATTACTTGAACAAGTTGCATACCTAAGCGCAGAATTAGTTACATCTCGATGAACAATATGGATTGCTCCAGTTGAATCAAAAGCAATAGATGGTTGACCGCCAGTTGTATAAGATGAACCGCCAATGTTATCGACAATTGTATTTTGCCAAGAGCCTGATTCGTCAGTAATTCTATTCAGTGATCTAAGATTATTATCATAATAGGCGATATGTACTTTATCGTTTGAATCAATGACTATTTCTGTTTGGAGTCCAGTATCACCGGTCGAAAATATTGTTGATGTCACCCAAGACCCAGACTTATCGGTAGCATATTTCAAATCCTCCATCGTATCGTCATGGTATGAAATATGTATTTTATCACTTGAATCTATTGCTATGGAAGTGAAGTGTCCTACTATTCTACCTGCCGTATTATCTATCGTACTTATGGCCCAAGAGCCGCTTTTATCGGTAGCATATTTCAAGTCACCATTAGTTTCATCGAAATATGAAATATGTATGCTATCACTAGAGTCGATTGCTATATCTGCGAAACGCCCTACATCAGGGGTTGATTGGATGGTCGTTATCACCCAAGAACCGCTCTCATCTGTAGCATAGAATAAATCATCATTGCTGGCAAAGACGACATGCCTATTCCCGACTGAATCAATCGCAATTGAGTTCCAACTACCTGCCACATTGTCAATAACATTTGTTGGTATCCCTCCACCAGCATTGCTTAGTGTTGCTGTTGGTGACATTGCAGAATTTACTGTTAAATCAAATACATTAGGAGTATATGAGATGCTTGGGGCTGAGTTTGTCACGGTAATGTTGACATAATCTACTGAAGAACCTCCGCTATTTGTTGCTGTGATTGTATACATTGTTGTTGGGCGTAAGGCTGTCGGAGTTCCTGAAATTTCACCGGTACTAGTGTCAAAATTTAATCCAGCGGATAGGCTAGGTGAAATCCACCAAGTGATTATCGAGCCACCTAAATTCGTCGGTGTAACCGCTGACATCGGTATATCTATGGTCAAGTCAAATTGATCTGGAGTGTATGATATCTCGGGAGGTACGTCATTAATTGTAATATTGACATAAGCTGTTGATGTACCACCTGAGTTGGTCGCTGTGATAGTATATTCTGTCCTGGTTTGTAGAGTATTTGGGGTACCGCTAATCTCTCCAGTGGAGGTGTCGAAATTGAGCCCATTAGAGAAACTTGGCGATATGCTCCACGTTCCAACTGCTCCACCTGAGCTAGTCGGTGAAACCGCACCCATTGCAGTGTCTTTGGTGAGAGTAAGGTCATTTTGTGCATAGGAGATAACTGGTGCAGCTAGTTGGAATTCAAGATAAATAGTCGTGGAAACTGAATTACCACTAATATTTGCATAGATTGTATGAGTTGTATTACTATAAATTGATGTTGGAGTGCCACTGATTGTTCCATTACGCCAGTTCATATGTAAGCCATCAGGCAAAGCAGGACTGATTTGCCATGTAGTGTGTTGCTTGACTCCTTTACCAGAGCCTGAGGCTGTGGCATACTCCAATTCTTGGTCAACCGCTACATCACTATGCACGATATGGATATCATCGTTCGAATCGATCGATATTGAACTAAATGTTCCTCCGTCAGAAGACAGTGATAATTTGTTCCAATTACCGCTTGAGTTTGTCACGTACTCCAAATTATAATTATTGGCGAAGATAAATTTCGAGTAAACAATGTGTAAATCTCCGTTAGAGTCTGCTACAATGCTTGTGTAATAAGCATCAGGATTGGATTGAACCTCTGAAACTGACCAAGAACCATAATTTCCTGAAGCTAATTTGACATCGTTACTTGGGTCATCTTGGATATAAGAAATATGCACAATGTCACTATAATCTACCGCAATAGACGAGTATTTTCCTTGATTGCCGCTCTCATCAACAATTTCTCGATTCCAAGAACCGCCCTCGTTAGTTGCGTAAATTAGGTTGTTGCCAGATTCTCGAAAGTATGATACATGCGCTTTGTCATTTGAATCAAGCGCAATGGCAGGATCGAATGCATTTTTTGTTATATCTGAAATCACGGTAGAAGCCCAAACTCCACCTTGGTTAGTTGTGTAATTTATTGTGTGGATGGTATTTGCTGAATTCTTTGTTGAGTAAACAATATGCAAGTTATCGGTTGAGTCGATTGCTAAATCTGTGCCGGCAATCCACCCCTTAGCTATATTTTTATTACTACCTAAAGTAGAATGAAGGTCGATTACTTGCCAAACACCGCTCAAATTTGTCGCATAGCGTAAAACATCATTTGTCATGTCTAAATATACTATGTGTATTACTCCATTCGAGTCGATCCCCACGCTCGGATACTTCAAATCAGTGGCTGAATTTTGAATTACAGAGGTAGTCCAACCACCATCGTAGTAATAAGTCAATTTCATATCATTTGATAACGTCTCATACCCAACAATAGCCATTGCGCCATCAGGCCCTTGGGCGATGTCATTACCCTGGGTAAATGAACCGTCAATAATCTGGGCAGAACCACCAGAAACTCCCGAAGTCCATGCCGGACTACTGATGTCGCCGTTGATTGTATGAGTGAATGTGATTGGAGTTATTGCTGAATTGGGTACATCTGAGATTCCATCAACACTGGAAGTTAGTGTAGCAAATACTTGCACCTCGATGGTTAGAGTTGCAGTATCGGTGCCACCGGAGTTTGTTGCTGTAACAGTATATGCTTGAGATGTTGACTCTATGCTTGGCGTACCTGACAGTTCACCTGTTGCTGTATCAAAATTAAGACCTGTTGGCACTCCTGGAGAGATACTCCAAGAGGTTGCTGCTCCACCACTATTAGATGGTGTGACCGGGTTCATTGTCTCATCGATAACCAAGTTAAACACAGTTGTTGTGTATGAAATTATTGGTGCTTGGTCCATTACCGACAGTGAAAATGTGGTTGTATCTGTACCACCAGTATTTGTTGCAGTAACCGTATAAATTATCGGGGTAGTTTGCAAGATAGTCGGTGTTCCACTAAGTTCTCCGGTTGATGTATCAAAAGTTAGGCCTGTTGGTTCTGCTGGAGAAATACTCCAAGATGTGGCAGCACCTCCGGAGTTTGTTGGCGTAATTGCTGATATTGCAACACCTTTGGTTAATGAGAAAGATGTGCTTGAGTAAGAGATTACTGGGGTTTGATCTAAAACATTGAGATAAAATTGTCCTGTATATGACAAACCAGTGGAAGAGACTGCTGTTATTGTATGAGTGGTGTTAACTTGTGGTACGGTTGGTGCTCCTGAAATCGTACATGTTCCGTCTTCCACGTTAAGACCAGTTGGCAAAGAAGGTGAGAAAGTACATGTGGCGCCAGATAATTCTGAGCGTGGTGATGAAGTAGTGATATGCCCCTGAATTGTCTCATAGTAAAGGTTGCCACTGTTGACAGTATTGCGGTGTGCAATATGAATATCGTCATTAACATCTACGGTGATTGAGGTATCCAAACCAGTTCTTTCGGTTGGGTGGATGTATATCCCCTCAGTGACCCAGATGCCCGTGGCGTCGGTAGCATACCATAAATCATCAAATGCAGCCCCGTTCTTTTCATAGGAAATATGTGCTGACCCTTGAGAGTCATAAGCAATAGAGTTGTATCTTCCAACACTTCCTATATCATGAACTACGGTTGTTGACCAAGATGAACCGTCATATACTTTGTATTCTAAATCATCTGTGTGGGCGTTAAAATATGATATTCCGGGCTCATCAGTAATTGGCGATATTGCAATGTCAACAGCCATTCCACCTGCATGGCCAATACTCCCCAAATTAGAACTAACCCATGAACCTGAAGTATCAGTAGAGTAGTGCAAATCATCACCAGTAGCATCGTACATGGCAACATGAAGATCATCGCTTGAATCAATGGCAATTGAGCTCCACTCAACATCAACTCCAGTAATAATTGGCGAGAATGACCAAGAGGTTGCACTCAAACAGTTATTCGAACAAGTGGCGTGGGTTAGATCGCCACCACTTTCACGATATGCGATATGAGGGTTGTCATTAGAGTCAATTGAAATTGAAGTATATTTTCCGCCACTGCTATCAATTGTCTCCTTTAGCCAGGAATTGGATCCCGAGGCCTTGTAAGCATACTTCAAATCATTTCCTTCGTTCCGGTGATAAGAAACGTGAAGGCCATCGGATGAATCAATGGCAATGCTACAGAACTGCCCTACCCGCATATCTGAATCAATAGTTGTAGTAACCCATGAGCCGGATTCATTCGTCGTATATCTGAGGTCTTCCTTTGAGCCTGCTCGATATGAAACTATGTGCACTTTAGCATTAGTATCGGTGACTATACTATTGTAAAAACCAGATGACCCAGCAGAATATACTGCAGTTGAACTGTTATGAACGCTTGAAGACCAGCCTGTCCAATTGAAGGTAATCGGGGTTAAAGGGTCATCTTTCAATAATTCAACGCCAACAACGCTTGGCTCAACTTGCCACATCGACATCAATTGAACGGTAGTAGTTGCAGATTGCGTGGTTGTGTTGGCATATATTGTATAGTCCTCCGTCGCAAATCCTCCAGTAGGAGTGCCCCAGATAGTTCCATTATTGGCGCCAAATGATAATCCGGTAGGTAAGTCTGGATGTATCTCATATGCTTCGGTATTGGCGAGGCTACGGAATTTGCCTACCATCCTCTGATTGTTATCCATGTTGAGATAGGTAAGGAACAAGTCACCGTTTGTGTCGAGGTCCATCTCAACTCCTTCCCCAACATTTGTTGAGGTCCCATCAAGAATCTGATTTATCCACGAGCCTTGAGCGTTTGAAGAATAATTCAAAGTGCCGCCGTTGGCATTGTGGTATGCGATATGCGCTTTATCGTTATCATCTAGTCGTAGCACTAAACCTAAGTGTGCATCTGCACCCTGATCCACAACCGTCGTGACAAATCCTGATCCTGCGGCGTTGGTAGAGTAAAGCACCTTTGTGCCACCATTATTGGAATATGCAATGTGTACGTAGCCATTTGAGTCAATAGCAATTGAGGTATCCCCATTAGTTGACTCTGAGGGATCGACATTTTGCTTGACCCATGAATTTGAGCCTTCCTTAACTGCATGCTTCAAATTATTAGTGTCTCCTCGCTTGTAAGAAACATGGACTGCTGAATTTAGCTCATCATAAACAATCGAATTATACCTGCCTGTACTAGGTGAATTATCTATTGTTCCTTTATTTACCCATGAACCACCTGGGGTTTTCTTGCTCCACAGTAAATCTTGGCCTTCTGGTGGACCTTGGAAATAAGACATATACAATGTGTCGTCTTCAGCAATGTCCATTGAGATATAACTTCCAACTTGAGCAAGAGTGACGGCATTGGATTTTGTCCACGTTGATGTCCCAAATTGTTTGTAAGCATATTTGATATTCATGTTATTCACTTGATGATAGACAATATGCAAATTGTCGTTAGAATCGATGGCAATATTGCACTCTGTACCAACATTTGCAGAGTTGGTAACATGTACTGGCTCCGACACCCAAGAGCCTGTCACATCGGTCAGGTAGTATAAATTTCCAGTGCCATTATTAGTTCGAAGACAAATATGTGATTTGCCATTTCTATCAATTGCGATATCTGCATCTCTGTGAACATCATACGGATGATAGTTAAACGGTTGAGATGAAGTATTTGTGACGTAGGAAGTAGTTGCAGTAATAGTGATAGGGGCCATCGGGACATTGGCTGATAAATACTCAATTGTCGAGCTTGGGGTGAGGGTTATGTAATTACATGAACCGTCTTCAAATTGTGCATTGCTATCATAGTTAAGTGCGCCAGTGTCTGTGCATCCGATCGTTGGACTAGACAACGGAGTGTAGCTCCAAGTTATTCCTGCGGTCCATGGATCTGAATCATCAGCGTCATACGCACCGGCTCCGAGAATATGTAGTGGTGAGCCCCAATTTGGCCTGAAATCTTTGTTATCTGGATCGATTAAGAAATCGCTGACTTGCCAGTATTGAGGGACTCCACTGGTTATTACTGAGACTGGCGACAATTGATTATCAGTCGCTCCATTACCCAATTTTCCAGCGGCACCAGCCCCCCAGCATGCCATTGTTGCGTCGTCAAGAATAGCGCAAGAATGCCCGGTACCAGCAATGATGGCGTGGGCTGTGCGACCAACGCCCAGACTATCAGTTGTAGTTGGAATGAATACATCGCTAGTTGTACCAGTACCAGTTGCCATGCCCCCACCCCAACATCTAACCGTGCCATCATCAATTAATGCACAACCATGGCCTCCGCCTTGAACAACTTGTTTTGCATATCGATTTGCGCCAAGTGATGCAGTAAATGCTGGTGTAGTTTGTTGGGCACTATTCCCTGTTCCTAAGCGGCCATTACTTCCTTGGCCCCAGCACATTATTCTCCCATCGTTAATCACTGCGCATGTCTGCGCCCAGCCAGCGTCAATATCTACAGCATACAACCCAGAACCAAAGGAAGTAATCTGAGTTGGCGTGAGTGATGGTGAACCGGATGCACCAAGTCCAAGTTGACCTTGTTGATTTCTGCCCCAACACTTTACTGAGCCATCTTCGATTAATGCGCAAGTATAAGTCCAACCAGCAGTAATCGAAATAGCCTGAGAAGCCCCGGTAAAACCTGACAGTGAGACCGGGCTATGGGAATCCGTTGTTGTTCCATCCCCCAACTGGCCATAAGCATTAGAGCCCCAGCATTTTACACTCCCGTCGTCAAGAACTGCACAGGAATGATGGCCTCCGACAACGACATCAACTGCTTTAACACCAACACCTAATGAAACCGTAGGGGTTGGAGTATACCTAGAAATTTGCGTCCCGTCTCCCAATTGCCCTTGGTTATTATGCCCCCAACAACTAACTGTTCCATCATTAAGAATTGCACAGGAATGGTAACCCCCTGTTGCTACCTTAACAGGGTAAAGACCTGTTCCAAATGAGGTTATTTCAACTGGCAAAGAGGAAAAGACTCCGGTGCCATGAAGACCATTACCCAGATTGCCATAGGTGTTATCTCCCCAACAATACAGTGATTGGGCGTTGGAAATAATACAGTTAGAGGCACCATATCCAGATGCCATTGATTGTCTGTAACCTTCGGTATATCCGTTCCAATTGTTCCAATGTGTGCCATCTGGGAGTGGGTATGAGTAGACATCATTTGACCGATGGTCGGCCATTGAATCGACAGCGTTTCGATGGAGTGATGAGTTCTTGTTGTTGATACCGCCATCGGTCAGGAAAATAATGTCATTCTTACCAGAGGAATTGAAAACAGTATTGTTGTGGATATTGTGATAGTCGCCTTTGACCATCAACCCACCAGCCGCATTCCAGATGACGTTGTGGTGCATGGTTCCATTTCGACCTTCGCCGGCTTGTCCAATTGGCGCATCAAACCTTGCGCCATATTTGATGATATCATGTATCCAATTATAGGCGATTTCTGCGCCTGGAGCCTCTCCTTGCATAACTTGAACAACTGCTCCGTCACTCTGCAAATGCCCGACATTCCAAACATCGTTGTAGAAAACCTTTGGTGCATCGCCAATTGAAAGTACCGAGGATGCACCGGTTAGGTGAACGCTATTGTTGGTAAAGTACATGTCACGCCCGCCCTCATAAATGGTCGTCATCAGGCCCTTCTGGTCAGCAGCAGTCCAATCGATGGCATGGAAGTACGAGTTGTTTACTGTGTTGTTATGAGATTGGCCACCTGAACCGTGGAATTCAAGCGCACCACCGTCGGTATCGGTAATCGAAATCTGGTCGACAAAAGTGTTAGTACAACGATAAAAACGGGTCATCCAGCGGTCATTCTCTGATTCACCAGCAATGCCCAAGCCACGTTTTGAGGTGCTTGGATATTCAAGTGTCGAGTTGGTAAAACTACATCTGTCACAATTATTGAAATTGACAGTTGTGCCAAAGAAATCGATGCCTTGAATGGTTACTCGATCTGAATTTTCAACGCTGATGGCAAATGGCTGAACCTTGACGCGCAAATCCAAATTGTTAGCATCTTGGCCGCCGGGAGTCTTGTAGTGCAAACGACTGTTATCGTTGTCAAACCACCATTCGCCGTCAATATCGATTAACTCACGCTTACCTTCCAAAAAGTAAGCATGGTGTTTATTCTTCCAAGAAACTCCGGATGGGTCGTAGGAAAATGTCCCGTTAGCGCTGTTCCAACCGGTTATCTCCCGGCTGTTGCTGCGGAAAGAACCGAGATTGAGAATCGCAATTGCCCCAACTGGGTCTAATCCTGTGGCGTTGATGGTCTCATTAAGCCCTGAGTGCACACCCGTTTCTGGCCCAGCATCGGTTAACCAGCCTTGGGTGTAAGCGCCGTTGTTGCTGGTTAGCGTACCTTCAGCCCAGTAGGAGCGATTGAAAACTGTCTCATCAGAGAATTGGGCGTTTGGCCAACGGGCCGGAACTTGCTCTTCATAGTTGTAGAATAATTGCCAGCCTGCTTCAGGTAAGTCAACTTCCTGAATTCCATTACCGTCAGCCGCACCCCAAGTTGCTTGCATATCTTCGGAGATGCTCTTGGTACCATCAAACACAACACGAGCACCATCAGCGGCGCGAATCAAAAGGTCATCCTTGTTGTCAATTGTGACATTTTCATGATATAGGCCTGAATTGAGAATTATCTCATCCCCAGCAATGGAAATGTTGAGTGCGTCCTCAAGGCTGGCTTTTGGACAGGACCAAGTCCCAGCCCAAGTGTTTGAACCGCTGACTGAATCAACATAAATCGGAGTGCCTGAGTTCCTTGTAATCGTGTCACAGGCACCGTTTAGGCCAAACGCGGTTATGTCTGAAAGCTCGCGTTCAGGCTCGTATTTAGAGACGATTTCATTGATTCCGGCAGACCAAGTCATTGAGACCATCAGGAATACAATGAACAGGGAAGTTTGACTCTTCCGCGACGATTTTACTGACAGCGTAGCGCCTCCCCTAAAGGGGAGGCGAAATTTCTCCGGTTTATTTGTTACCCCATCATCAAAGGTTATTCTTCTTCAGCATTGGCAACCGGCCAAACTGTTTTCGCTGTGTATGGCCAACCTTTTTTCGTGGTATCAAAGCCCAATGTGGTAAAATTTTTTCTGGCTTTACGCCAAACTGGCAATAAGAAACCAATTTTTGAGCGCTCACTAAAGGTCCAGCGCCAGGGGCACCGAGGTAAATCAGCTACCCAATTATCGATTAGGGATTTCGTTATTGGTAACTCTGGGCCGCCGGGCAGTAAGAACGATGCAATGTTGATGGCTCCATGAGAACCGCGAGTTTCAGACCAACAAGCGAGTTCTAAGCCTCGCAATGGCCCGTTTAGAATTTTAATTCCGATTGTTCTGGTGGATTGAGCCATAGGGAAAATTATCGCAAATCTATCAACCAATCTGGCTCCTTCATGACGTT
>CAYPPO010000046.1:0-13275 GCA_964412625.1 uncultured Candidatus Poseidoniales archaeon | reverse complement strand
GTTTCAGGGATGAATTGGCCAAACAGCCACCAATCGTGGAACATTGCTGGCCAAACCGCTAACTCCACATCAACACCGGCGGCTGCAGCTTTGTCTGCTAAATCCTCACTATCGCTTAGGAATATTTCATTACCCGCACATATTACTAGACATCTCGGCAGGTCGGAAAAATCACCGAATGCCGGTGAAACATAGGGGTCGGTCATGTCGATATCTTGTGGTGCATAATAGTGTGAACAATTTCTGGGCATTGCGGGTGAAAACATTGGGTCCGACTTTGCTTTTGTCTCAAATGATTCGCCTCGGCAAGTTAGGTCGGTCCATGGCGAAAATAGTACTGCATCATCCGGCAGGCGCCCACCTGTATCCCGTAACCTCATCATCAAAGCAAGGCTCAATCCCCCTCCGGCAGAATCACCAGCAAGAATAATACGCGAGTCAGAATTTTTGCTGACAATATGCTCGTATGCCGCCATTGCATCATCTAAAGCAGCCGGAAATGGGTGTTCTGGCGCTAAGCGATAGTCAATTGAATGGCAAGTTATTCCAGTAAATTTTGCTAGTAATGATACCCCTAACCGATGTGTGGTTAGCGATGAGCCAAAACAGTAACCACCTCCATGGAGAAAGATCACTACAGCATTGTCGTCAGCCGCTCTAGGTCTGAATGATACTCCGGGGACTCCACCATAGTCAGTGCGCTTGATTTTCACACCGATGGGTGAAAAAATCTTACCACCGAGCCAGGATTGTGGGTGGATATATCTTCGTGCCCATTTTGCTGAAGGTTGGAATATGCGATACAGCAATTTATTGGGTCTAATCAAAGAAGCGATTATCCAACCCCTGAATGACAATTAACTCCCCAATTTTAGCAAACAGTGAATGTGTCATCAAATTACCTATGCAACAAGGACGGCAGTATCAGGTACTAATTTTGATTAGTAAAATCAATAATCGCGCAATTGTCATCGATAATGAGTTTTAGCAATTCACATCTCTAGATAAATCTCAACCACATTTTAATTCGTCATTTCACGCCTCTGCTATCAATTAATCAAAGAAATGAATTTTCTAACACCATGAAAGGGTATAGTCTAAATGAACATCCTATCTGGGGTAGTCATGGTATCTGAGCAAGCAAGTGGCTCTGACAGCGGCTCTCCATTCAAGAAATGGTTTATGCGACAATATTGGCGCGTGCAGCAAAGTCAAACAATTATTTCAATGGCGTTTTGGGTTACAACGTTGACCCTACTAATTTGGCCATATGTACGCTGGCGCTTTGAAAATGACTCAACGTTTGCTGGAATTTCAACCACTTACCTTGGTTTGATGGCGATCGGCTCGACGGTGGTTGTATTGGTGTTGCTAGTTGGTATAATTTATGATGTAACCTTTGGCCTGTGGCGTGAACATATGACCATTATTGGTGAGAGAAACCCATTCCAAACTTATCAAATGTCACCAAATTTCTCCATCATATTGATGCAAACCAACATTTTGCTTCGTAAAATCGCTGCTGATGATGAGGAGGCAATGCGACATTGTGACTTTGTTGATCGGTGGCTAAAGTGGAATATTGATACCGAAATCTTTGCTCGAACCATGGCTGGTTGGGAACAAATTGTCGAAGATAAAGATCCATACCTACCGTATCTCGATGATGAGCAGAGAGAGAATTTGAAAGCAAAAGTAGAAGAATTGAAGAATCTTTGAACTAGTTATTTCCACGCGAGGTTGTCTCATATGTCTGAAAAGGTAAGCGAACATTATGATGATGACTATTTTGATTGGCAATCAGAGGCCGGCGAGTTTGGTGGCTGGGCAAATCAAACCAAGTTCATTAACTACATTTCAAAAGATGATGTTGTGCTTGATTTTGGGTGCGGTGGAGGCTATTTGTTGAAGAATTTGGATTGTAAGAAACGCTGTGGTGTTGAAATAAACCCAGCAGCAGCGGCTACTGCAAGGAAAAATGGCGTGGAAATTTATGATTCTGTTGATGACATTCCAAATGATTCTATTGACGTTATTATCTCGAATAATGCGCTAGAACATGCCCTTAGGCCCCTTGACGAATTGAAGGGATTAAAGAGCAAGCTCAAGGTTGGCGGGAAGATTATCTTCGTAGTCCCTTGTGAGTCGATCTCAATGCGTTACAAGCCAAATGACATTAATCATCATCTATACAGTTGGAGTCCGATGTGTATGGGTAATTTGTTTACCGAGGCGGGTTATACTTTAATCGAATCAAAGCCATACATCCATAAATGGCCACGCAGTTCAATACTGATACGCCGAATCGGTGGCAGATGGTTGTTTGAGTTGATGTGTCGCATTCACGGGCGACTGAGCCGTTCGTGGTTTCAGGTTCGAGCAGTTGGCCAGAGAGATGCATAATCGAAAGTTACAACTTATGATTTGCTAGCGGTAGCAAATTCAACAATTATTACCGTCAATTGTCCACTGTGCTAAGTAAAACTGCTAAGGTTTCATCGACCATTCGTTGTTTTGAATACCTCTGTTCTATTGTTTGCCTAGCACATTTACTGATTGATTCAATCATCTGCTCATTATCGAGTAACCTCTCAAAGGCTTGATTTAGCTCTTTTTGGCTATTTGGTTTGACTAGGATACCATCGACATCATTAGTGATCACGCCGGATATTCCGCCGATGTCGGACGCGATGGTGGCAAGACCATATGCCATCCCTTCCAAGATAGTTAGCGGCAAACCCTCTTGCCTAGTGGTTGGCATCAAATGAATACGACTTTGTTGATATATCTCGTCCAGCGCATCATCATCAGCCCGGCCATGGAAAATTACCGATTCCGCAACATCTAATTCGGTAGTAATCTGTTTTAATTTTGCTAAGTAATTCCCCTCGCCAACGACATTTAATAGCACATTCTTCTGCTTGTCGCTGGTAAGGTTGGCAATCGCCTGAATAGCAAAATGGATACCCTTTTCTTTCTCTATTCGACCGATTGCGATACACTGTAATGGTTTATTTTGTGGCTTTGCTTTAATCTCTGGGAGGGTTATTCCGTTGGATATTGTTATCACTTTACCCTCCGCTAAGAATTTCATATTCTTCTCGAGTGTTGGGGAGACTAGAGTAATCTTGGAACTTGCTCTTCGCACCGCTAAATCCATGGTAAGATAGCGTTTCAGCAGGGTAAATGGCATGATGAATAGCCAGTGCCAGTATCTTGGATGGTATGACGCAGATGAAAAGAAGGTTGAGATTTCGGTAAGGCTTGTTCCATGCCAAGTTGAAACAATAGGCACTGAATTTGTTTTAGCCCACTTCAATACTCCTATAGCGCCCATTGATTGACTATGAATTACCTCAATCGGAGTTTGCTGGTGCAGTTCAGCAATCTTCCTGCGACACAAAGAATTCCACTTACGGCTGTAGTATCCTGGTTTTGACCCGGATAGATAGTGGATGTTGACACCATCAATGGTTTCAAATTCCAGTCCATCCTGTCGTGCAGTGGTAATCACGGATACTTGATGGCCTGAATGGGCAAATCCGGTACACAAATCCATAGTTTGTTTTTGCATGCCCCCGAGTGAATGACCCGGCATTATTCGGGTCATCACAAGTATGTGCATGTTTAGTCTGAAAGGTTACTGAGACTTAACTGCTTCAATCATCTGAATGGGTAAAATGCTTGATGTACATAGTAACAGCCTTATCGCCATGGTCTAATTCGCCAACGACTGCGTAGCCATGGCGCAGATGAAAACGGTCTGATCCTTGATTTGGTGGCCGCAAACTGACCTCTGCTGTTACCGGGATATTGTGTGATTTAGCATAGTCAAAGACTTTCTGATAGAGAATTGAACCGATGCCTTGATTGCGAAATTTAGTTGCTACAGCAATTCTGTCGACGTAAATGAATTCATCGTAACGCTCATTAAACCATGCGTAATTAAGGCTACCATAGTTGGTTTTCGGTAACAAACACAGGACAAATCCGAGTAGTCTTTTATTGTCAAAAACTCCCAAAGATAGTTCAGACAATTCAAGTAATTTTGTCATTTCTTGGTGGTTGACTTTACCAGTTCCTGGCAAGCCTTGCTCATTTAATTCCCACATCATGTGGATATCAAGTTCAACTAAGTGTCTAATTGAGATTTCATCTCCAATTGAATCAACATTAGTCATGATTAATCCTATCCGGATTGCCTCATAACGATACCTATGGTATCATTTTATTGTAACAACCGCAGCAATATTGGATAGCATCCATGAGGATGCGGCAACCAATTGCAGATAATCCCCTGTCGAGGCGAGTCCGTAAACAAATACGCTAACAATCCATGCTCCACTAGCAATGGTCTGACCTAACCATTCAAAACTCAACATTTTACCAAGGCGTGTATTATTCGACTTGATGATTACTGAGTTTCCGTTTACATTACCGTTTTCGATTAGCATGTCAAACACTCCTGTCCACAGCAGGATAAGTCATCGAGGTACATACCCCATGATTTGTACGCCTCGACGAAGTCTTCGGTTTCTAGACCTAGAGACTCAGCAATGGCCTTGGCCACAATAGCAAATCGTTGTCGATATTTGAAAATGAAACAGAATATATGACCGTCGTGTCTGACTGACGGACCAACTAGGTACATTCCTGGTACCGTAGTCGACTCGTCATTTTCGCTGATTTCTGGAAAACCGTCATCTCTGGTGTTAAATAAATGAGAAACAAACTTGTGACTGCCGTCAAAACCACCGGCAAATAATGGCTGGACTTCCGAGGTAAAAGTTTGGCCGTCACCGGTTATTACTTGGTAGGTGTCGTTGACGTGATTTACCAATGTGATTATTGAATGAGCGTGGAGGCTAACATTCTCTTCAAATTTTGGATGGCGCATTCGTTCGAAGGAATAGGTGGATAGGGCTACACTTGGATCAGAGCTCTCACTTTCCCACGGCCCTTCCATGTCAAAAACATGGACGTTTTTACCATTTTTTGCTAAGTGATAAGCAGCATCTATGCCACTCTCATAACCTCCAATTATCAGAAAATCATCACCTTCCAATTCACTGTATGACTCAACAGTTGATGTATGTCGGCATAACTCACAGCCGTTAAATCCGCCCGTGGAAGGATACTGATATTCGCCCGCCGACCATATCACATTCTTTGCGTGCAGTACCTCGTTTTCGGTTTTGATAATGAACAAGTCGTCTTGCTTCTCAATGCTTGTTACATTGGTATTTTCTTGGACAGGTAGTTCAAAATACTCCACGATATTTTGCAGATGAGCGGCAAACTCAGCACCAGTTGGGTGCTCTACTCGCATGTTGTAAGCAGGAGATATACCGATTGCAATCGAGTTTAGATCGAGCATCCCGATGGAATTGCTCGGAAATGAGGGAGTAATGAATCGGGTTTCAGCAGGCCAGGCGGCAAATGATGCTCCTACCTTAGCGCGGTCAACAATCAGAAATTTTTCAACACCTACATGCTGCAAAGTGATTCCTACGCCTACCCCTGCAGCTCCTGCTCCAACAACAATGGCGTCGTAATGAGAGCTGGATTCGTCGTCGGCAGAGACTCTTTCTTCAGCGGATAAATCGTTTTCAGCCATGGCGTTGCGGATATTATTAACTTTTTAAAAAAAACTATTAATTTTACAATTAGTGATTAATATTTTCACGATATTTGACGTGGTTTTTAGTGGCTAATCAAGTCTTGAAATTGCTAATTAGCAATTGAGAACTGGCGCTCAGTACATTGAATGGTGCTCGTGCCGGGATTCGAACCCGGGTCGACGGGATGAAAACCCGCAATGATGGACCTGGCTACACCACACGAGCGACAGCCTGCCCACCAACCACCTATTGATAACAATTCGCCTTCTAGAGCAGAATGTTTACTCAGAAATCCCTTGGTTGTCCTTGCCTAACTTTGACCACCACTGCCAAATAAGGTAACCAATCGCCATTGTGATTATCATTATCACAGCAATCAATATTTCATTATCGAGAAATGTGTTAATACTATCTAAAGCAGCCTTGCCATAAATACCAATTAGTAACGCTTCTATGCCAAATCTCAGACCTCTGCCAAATAATCCAGCAACAATGAAAGAACGTTTGTCCATTTCTCCCATACCAGCTACCCAGCCAAATACCTTGTATGGGATTGGTGAAAAGGCTGCGATAAAGATGCCCGCAGTGCCGTACTTAACCGTTAACGCTTCTAATTTGTCAACATGTTTCTGCTTAGCAAATCTGTCGAGCAGTTGGCGCCCCCAGCGCTGGCCGATAAGGTAGCCAACATACGATCCAGCGACAGAGCTCAGTGTAACTATCAAGAAATACCATAACACAAGAGGTTGATTATCCATGGCATCGTATAACATTGGAAGATATACCAAATCCGGCGGTAGTGGTTGAATTATCGCTTCAGTGAATGAGACCAAACCCAGCACTGCAGAATTAGTTCGCTCGAGAATGAAATCGAGCACACCACTATACCAGGACACAAACTCCTGCTTGCGTCTCGCATTATTGAATGTGTGGCTAATCGGTGGGTTGATGTGGTTGATTGGTGGGTAGATACACTGATGCGAGTACTCGATACGGCTGCGTTGTTGTACTGGCCGGTAACTGAAATTGTTGGCGGTATTTGTTCAATCAGTCAACAAGCCGAACTTGAAAAGGTAAGTCCACAGCGCTACATGCTAATTAATAGCGTTGATATTGACTGGCGAGATGTTCATCCTAATTGGCTAGAGAAAGCCCGGTTGGCAGCTGCAGATAGTGGTGATTTACCTCGTTTGTCGGCCGTTGATTTGGATGTGCTTGCGCTAGCTGTAGGCCTTGAATTACCACTTTACACAGATGATTACCGTTTACAAAATACCATGCAAAAAGCAGGCCTTGAGACAAAATCGGTTGGCACAACTGGTGCAAAGCAAGTTTGGCGGTGGGAATTAAGGTGCAGTGGATGCGGTAAACAAGCACCAGTTCCCAAGGATGTTGAATCTAGTAGGAAAGGGCCGGTCAAAGATTGTGAAGCCTGTGGCTCACCGATGTTACTCAAGCGTGCTAAGTAATCACTCTTCAGCGTTGAGTTTCTCTAAAGCTACGACTTTCTTCTCAAGTTCTTCAGGATCCATACCAGCAGGGTCAATCCCGACTTCCTTAGCCCGTGCAGCAAGTGCCTGTGAAGGGGTTCGGCCACCAGCATCCATATCCTGGATAGTTTGCTCCAACATCATGGCTTTTTTTGATTCATCAAGACCTTTTTGGAACTCACCTTTCGAACGCCCTAGAGCATTTGCCATTTTTGGCAGCCTCTCCGCCCCAAATAATACGAAGAAAATCACCAGTAGTACAATGATTTCAAGTGGTCCAAGTCCGCCAAACATACCGCTTCCTCATCTTCTGCTAACTGTCGTCGCTGTTGAAGTCTTCGGTTGCAGAGGCGTTAAACAATGTCATTTACCCACCCGACACAGGTGGCAAAATTGCTAGTTCGTCACCCGGTGATACGAATGAATCCAAGTCAACCATCGCTCCATTAATGGCCACTTTAACACCATTTTCAAGCCAATCATCGATACCTAATTTTATGATTATATCTCGACATGTTGCCGTTTTTGATAAACTGACTGTGCAGGTTTTGCCCAATGTTTCGGCCAATGGGCCAAAACTGATTACATTGAGGACGCCATTTTTCGATTCTTCGCCCATGTTGATGCTTCGAAGCGGTAGTTTATCAACGCAGTTCTCCTGAGTAAATCCATGCGAGCAGTGATGCAGGCTAGTGAATTATGGAAGTTGTATGCCTCTGGTGAATCGACAGTTCAAGCAGTGAAGGGTGTCAATGTCGATATTGGCGAAGGAGAAATGATTGCCATCATGGGCCCGTCTGGATGCGGCAAAACCACGTTACTCAATGTTTTGTCGGGCATTGATGAACCTACCTCAGGAACGGTAACAATTGATGATAAGTCGTTATTCGCAGTAAGTGATGACGAACGTTCTAGGATGCGTGCTGAATATTTGGGATTCATATTCCAAGATTTCAATCTATTACCAGTACTTTCAGCAGTTGAAAATGTTGAACTGCCACTACTACTGCTCGGTAAGTCGGCAGGTGAAGCAAGGGCTACTGCTCTAGATGCACTGGGTGCGGTTGGTTTGGGCGATCGCAGTGAACATCGACCCAGCGAATTATCTGGTGGTCAGCAACAACGAGTTGCCATCGCTCGAGCGATTGTTCACAGTCCTTCGGTGATATTGTGTGATGAGCCAACTGGTAATCTAGATTCTACTACCTCAGCTACCGTGATGAATTTGCTGACTAGCATCAATCAAAAAATGGGCACTACATTTCTTCTAGTTACGCACGATAGTGATGTAGCAGCACAATGTAGTCGGGTTTTACACATGGAAGATGGGGAAATTATTAGCGACAAGCGGGGTAATGAGGAGGAGTAAACCTGCTTATTGAGACGGTTGTTCTGCTGTTGCTGGTCGGTATTCCTGCTAGCATTTCGACTTGGCAGATAGGTCGCAGTAGGCAACTATCAAAGGGTGTAGTAACACTTCTAGTTGCTGCTCCAGTGGTCGATTCATTAATTGCATATTGGGTATTTATGTGGTTTGGAATAACCGGCGTTACTCTTTGGGTTGGAGCTCTGTGCATTGGTATAATCAGCCATGTTTTAGCCCAGCCATTACTAGTGCCAGAGCGGTTAGTAGTGTGGCGTCTCGCCAAGGAAAATATCCTACGACGCAAGCGCCAAGCGGCTCTTTTGATGGCCGGTTTAGTTATTGCATCAGCAATAATCACTTCATCTCTAGTAGTTGGGGATTCTCTAGATGCAACTATTATTCAAGAGGTTGAAGGCTCATGGGGTGAAACTGATGTTACACTATCCGGATTTGACCTCAGTACGGGTGAAAGAGTGGTCATCTCGGAATCTGTCGCCAGTAAAGTCTGGCAAGATATCACTGCCAATTCAACCTTGTCGCGACAAGTGGAAGGGCAGCAACAAGGCATCATTAGCGGTGTAAGTATTGCCGCAACTTCGGGTAAATCTCTCCCGGTAGTAACTTGGGCGGCGATGAATTATACTATTGATAATGAACAAATCTGGCCAAAAATCGGGGGCAGTAGCGGTATTCGATTCGTTGATTTAGCGGAGGTTAACCTAGTTTCTACAACGCCTAACGTGGCGGTCAATCAGGTATTGGCTGATGAGTTATCGCTTGCTGAGGGCGATACTGTCGAAATAGGTTGGTATGTTACTGAGGATAATTCAAGAAAGCGAATTGAGGAAGTGTTTACTGTTTTTAAGATAGTCGAAAATGCTGGGATGGCCAACCTTGCTGGGACTAAATCTCCAGCTATCTTTACTGATTTACTAACCGCCCAAGAGTTACAAAACATGCCGAACGAAATCAATACAGTATACTACGCAATCGATTCTAAACACGACGGCGAAGGCAAGATAGCAACGGTTCTTGATGACTTAGGAGTATTGCTAAACAACACACTGACTGCCGAGGATGTGGGGTTGTCACTAGATTTTCAAAACGAATCATCATCATTGACAGTATCCTCACAGCAAGGATTCGGGCGTATTAAGGGCGAAGATGTCAGTGCGTTAAGAGACAACCTTTCCACTTTGCTTCCCAGCACCAATATGCTCGAAGTGTTGCAGGTACCACTCGTTGAAGTCGAGTATCAAAACGAACAGATACTCACCTTGGCATCAAACGAAATTAACGAGCTGCAAATTGGTAATCGATCTTTATGGCATTTTGCCGATGGTGGCTTTGGTCATCAAATAAGCGGGCAAGGAGAGGCTTGGTTGTGGCAAACGAAGACTGATGAACGCATCAACAGTCACGCACTTTCAGATAGTGGAGATTACGGCGCAGTAGCCCATAGCGGTGGGATTGTGGTTGCCAGCGAGAATGATTTGGACTCTGATGTTTGGGCAGAATATGACTCTGAGGGCGAGATGGAAGCGATTGATTACGCCAATCAAAATTGGTGGGTTGTGGGATATGATGATAATAATTTGAGTATTTACCAGTTTGAGGAAAATCTAGCATCGCACGCCATGAACAAATTGGCGATGCAGACGCCTTCAACCATTTTATCGATTGATTTACAAGTTGAAGACTACCTCTATTTATCAATAGAAGGATTGCTCACGGTTGAGCGTTACGTTTCGACAAACCTGTCGACCGATGCGCAGTTTATTGCCTGGCAATCTGGTGATTATTGGCCGGAGGAGGAACCTCTCGCCACTAATGAACACGATGCATGTGACGGCGTAGCAGTAATCGAATCCAGCGAAATGGGTCATTGGTGTAGTTACGAGCAAGGTTTGTTGCGTTACGGTGCTGATGGGGTAGAAACCATTCGCTTACCGGTGTTATCTTCCGCCGGTGGCTTCGGTGAATTACCCCAATTGTTCCTCGCCTTCGGAGGTGGCGACTCACCGATTACTGTCGAGGGCTCTAATGTTGCAGTATCAAATCGATTAGCGCCCTTAGATATGCAGGCAGGACTGAGTAACATTTGGGTCAAGGGATTGATTCCATATGCCTTTGGCAATGACAGCGCCCTGCGTCTTACTCACGATGGCGAGTACAGCGAATTGGATGGTTTAGAGTCATTAGCAGAATTAGACGATGTTGTACTCGGTTTTGTATCGCTAGATTACGGTGAACAATTATCTGCAGCGGATGACGATGAGCGTTCAATCCTAATTCTGGCTGGTGGTGACTTAGATTCTGACGATGGTTTGGTTAGGGGCGCTGCAATATCAAATCTAACGGTGTGGTTTGATCACCGTTCAGATAGTGAGGATATCAATCTTCAATTTACTGCGGTCAAGGTTGAAGCAGCGCAAGCAGCCGCGCAATCCTCGGGGGTTATCTCTGGGATGTTTTTGGTATTTGGGACATTTACCATCGCTGCAGGCGTATTATTGGTGCTTACCATAGTACTGATGCTGGCCGAATCCCGCCGTAGTGAACTCGGCGTGATGAGAGCGATAGGAGTCACGCGCTCGGATGCCCGCGCCCTGGCGGTGATGGAAGGCGTAGTTATTGCCGCTTTAGCCGGTTTGATAGGCTCGGTTATTGGGCTATTTTTGGCGATGGGCATAAGCGCTGGATTTAGTAGTGTTTTTGCCACCGCAGGCTCTGACCTGTTTACGTTTTCCTGGGAATTCAATTCGCTGTTCGCTGGATGGTCTTGGGGCTTTTTACTGGCTATGCTAACCTTGTGGTTCACGGCATTGTGGACTTCTAGACTCAATATTGTGGCGGCATTACGTGGTGGGATGCAGCGGGTACAGAGTAGTATCCCTTGGCCGCTATTGCTGGTTCAGATATGTGCCTTAGCAGGTGCAGTACTCGCATTGCTAATCCTAATTATTCTAGGGTTTGATTCACCATTTGCCTACTTGTTGTGGAGCATGGGTGGCGTATTTGCCATAGTGACTGTAACGCCAGTTTTTACTTGGGAGTTGCCGGTAATGTTGCGAAAAAGTGGCGGAATGTGGAGTAGATTAGCCCGTAATGCCAGTCGTAACAGTTTTGCATGGTTAGGAAGTTTGTTGTTGATTTGGACGATGCTGTTTGCTGGAATCGATCCGGTACGTGGTGATATGACGCCGGATGAATTCTCCTTCATTTTGCTGGGCTTGGTTGAAGTTTTTGCCGGAGTAATGGTTTTGACAAGTCTAGCGCCTATGGTGGTTTCTCGTTTGGGCAGGTCAAAAGCGCTAACTAAGCGGATGGGTCCAACCGTTCCTGTTGCTTTAGCTCACCCACTGGCCAGTCCAGTACGCACTGCAGTGGTCATGGCGATGTTCTCAATTACGGTGTTTTCTGTTGTCGTGTTGAGTGGCTACACGGAGCAATTCGACAATTACTCCAGCTCATTCGTCGAAGAAACGGAAGGCGAGTTTGAACTACTGTTGACCTCGTCACGGTCAAGGCCGATAGAATTGGATAGCAATCCACTAAATTGGAATGTAAGTTCTAGCCTTGTTAACGATATTGATGCTACTGGTTTAGTATATCGTTCGGAGGCATTCCTCGAGGACAGCAACGAGGAGCGTATGCCGTACATACTTAGGGGTTATGACGCTGGATTTGCCAATCATGGTGGTCTGCCATTATTCGAATGGGATTCGCAATATGGTAGCACCGAATCAGAGGTCTGGAATACAGTAAGAAATCGTCAGGATTTGGTGCTTTTAGATGCTTCATTTGGGTTGGAACTGGCGACGGATGGAACGGGGATTTCAACATTAAGTTTTTCAATTGGAGATTCGATTTTTCTAATTGATTTATCTAACCCTGGTAATAAGCGATTTGTGACCGTTGCCGGCTTCTTGGAACAGTCATCTTACTTGTTTTCGCCCGGTGTCTGGTTAAGCGATGAAATCGTCGAAAATCAATTCGATGGTAGATTGACTAGAATGTATGTTAGTCTGAGTGATTCTGCAACTGCTTCAAGTGATTTTGATGATTCCGGAATTAGTACTTTTTCTGCCACAGGTAAACCTACTAACGTCAGAATTGCGGCAGCCCAACTAGCCGAAGAATTGGCGGACGAGATTAACCGCGAAGGTGTTACTGTGTCTGTTGTTTCAGATGACGTAATGCTAATCCAATCATTAGTAATCGCCATATTGGGTATCTTTGAGGCGTATCTTGCCCTCGGGTTGATCGTTGGCATCGGCGGTATCGGAGTAGTCACCGTTCGTTCGGTCTCTGAGCGACGGAAAACAATCGGTATTCTTCGGGCCTTGGGTTATCGAAAAAGCATGGTTGTGTTGTCATTTTTGATCGAGGTTTCTTGGGTAGCGGTGCTAGGAATAGTCAACGGGGTAGTAATTGCTGTAGGTTTCCACAGGGCACTATATGTGGCATTCTGGGAGGAGCAAGGTGCCGCATTTTCGCTGCCCTGGTCAACGATATTATTAGTGGTGTTTGGTGGTTGGCTGTTGGTCATGTTAGCCACTGCTTTACCCATCCGCCGGGCCACTCAAGTACCGCCCTCAGCCGCCTTGCGGGAAGCTTAACCAAACTTGTAAAATGCGTTTGCGACACACATTCTTTGTACATTGTTAAATTTTGATAAAGACCATACTTTTCCCCTAAAAATAAGATAAAAACCTGTTTTTGTCACCGATTTTTGATATTATTTCTACTTTCGTTCTTGATACAAAACTTATACTCCAATATGTGTAATAATCGC
>CAYPPO010000045.1:0-13310 GCA_964412625.1 uncultured Candidatus Poseidoniales archaeon | reverse complement strand
TTCCTCGATACAGTTCTGGAAGTCTTGGAGTTAAAATTGTCAATATTTTTTGCCCTATTACAACGGTTTCTCCAACATTTTTTTCAGACAATAATTCTGCCGGATTAAATACACCGAGTCCTTTTATTTTGACCGTGTCAGCCGTTGTTTGTACTACGAAGACTTTGCCGCTTTCCTCTTCCAAAGCGACCCATTTGTTAGCGCTCACAATCAATGCTGAGTAACATTCTCATTTAATTGCTGCTAAATTATCCATAGTCGTTGTAAATTGCACCATAAATAGAGGGTTTCATATACTGTGTTGACCTAGTAAGTAACATGAAGTTGTATGCTAAGTCAATTTCCATTATGATTGTCGCGCTATTTCTTGGAAGTATTGCTCTTTCGTTAGTGACAGATACTAGCAACACTACTCCGTCATACTTAGCCGAAGAGAATCTTGTTAGTGAAGCTCAATCGCCAGGCCACCCGGTCTTTGCTGAGTACGTTGGGGCGCATTGGTGCGGGCCATGTCACTCCATGTCGGCAAACTTACACTCTGTTTACGGAACAAACGGCGGCGGCGGCAGCCAATCTGAAGACTTCACGTACATTTCCTTCTGGGAGTCACCAACCACTGGGTGGGGTAATGACGCTCCAATTAACAGAAGGGCCCATCTTAATGCACAAGCATATCCAACTGTCGTGTATGGCGATGCAGCGTCCGGTTCAACATATCACACAAACAGCAGAGACGTGTCGGGTGCGTATGAGTCGGGTGGCAACATGTTCAATCCCAATGACTATTCCATGTCAGTATCACAATCACCCAATGGCAATAATATGAATATTGAAATCACCGCAACATACACCGGTGCTGGCTCGAAAACCGTGTACATTTATGCTGCCGTAACAGAAAAAACATCACCTGAAACCTACAGCGGTAGCCCCAATCCTAATCCGCACCATGTTTGGCAGGATTGGTTGTTAAACTCTGCTGGCTCAGGCTTTGAATCTGTAACTCTTACCTCTGGTAACCCAGTGACTAAGTCTTGGTCGAAACCAATTTCCACGGTTCGTCCAGCAGGGGCTGGACAATCTGCTACGGATAACTTCTTGACGGTCGCTGCGCTATTGGACGGGAGCCATACCGCAAATCGTAATGTCTTATCAGCAGCGGATTCTGAAATGGGACCTAAACTAGAATTAGCCGTAACCGATGTCAATGTAGTAAACCCTGCATCTTCCGACGGTTACATCAACGGCGATATTCTAAGCGTTAGTGCGACTGCAAAGAACATCGGAGGAGTCGATTATTCCAGCGGCGGTGCCTTAGAAATTATTTACATGGATGGCAATAACCCTGTAGTAGTCTCCTCAAAATCTCTGCCTAATTTGGCTTCGCAAGGGACAACGACTCACAGCGCAAGTATCGATACAACAAATCTCCCAAGCAACGCTTGGAAAACTGGATTTGGAGCAAGGTTGACTGGTTTGGTGGGCGATCGTTCCTCAAACAACAACTTGCTAGTCGAAGAATTCAACCATGACCGCCCTCCTACTGCTAAACAAGCCACTGTTAGTGGAGATAATGTAATCGAGCGTGGTTCAATCTTTACCGTTGTTGCAAAAGGTGGAGCCGATGACTTTGTTGACACAATCCAAACTATGTCTTTCGAGTTAGAAGTATCACCGGCTGGAACTAATGCATGGGACGGAAGCATAGATTCTGGCGGCCAAAATATCGTTAATGAAGGGACTTCCAACGAAGGTAGAGAATATACTATGACTCCAACACTATCCATGCCATCCGGAGACTACGACTTACGGTCACGAACAATCGACAACCGTGGACAAGTAAGTGATTGGAGAGTCACTCCAAATGCTTTCAGTCTATCAAATGGGATTCCCATGGTGGTTGCTGAACCAGTACCAACGGTAACCTGTGATGTAGAAACAGATATCGATATGACTAACCACATCAGCGACCCTGAAACTCCTCTATACGACTTAGTAGTTGATTCAGATAGTAAATACTTCGTGTCCTGGAATCCATTGTCATCGACGATAACTGTAAATTTTGCCTTTGATGAAATACAAGGTTGCCCTCTTGGTCAAAAGAGCATCCTTGTCACTGTTGATGACGGAGCGGGTTATGGCAGTGCGAGTAATCTACCGTATGGAACTTTGAAATTTAACGTGATTGAGAACGGCCAGCCAAGATGGCTCGGATTACCGACTCAGACCATCGATGAAGAGGGACCTGACTCAGATGGGTTACTTCGCTTGCAGCCGTACATCTCAGACACCACCGCAGATGGCCAAGCAAGTTCAGTTAGTCTGCTTAATTTTGATATAGTAAGCGAAACTAATCCAGGAATTATCTCATCACAAATAATCAACGGAGTACTAGGCTTCGAAACCATTGGCAACGATGCTGCGGGGCAGACTACTCTAACTATACGCGCTTGTGATGCAGACATGGAATGCTCAGATCAAACCGTTTTAATCAACATTAATCCTATCAATGATGCACCAGTGATAGACATGTCTGCTTTCGAGGGTCTAAGGTTGAAGGCTGGAGTAGAATCATCCATCGACCTAGATTCTCTAGTCAGCGATGTCGATAATACGGACAGCGAAGTTACCGTGATTGTGAGCTCTCCAGACGAATCTGGTGGTGCTCAGTATAACAGACAAACTGGAATGCTGAGGCTAAAATTCAATGAGGTTGGATACAAAAATGTAATCATTAAGGTTGTTGACACTTACTCATCGAACGAATATACTGGCACAATTGAAGTATACGATTCGGATGTTTTTACTATTGCCAAGTATCCAGATACTGACGGCTTTATGATTGTTCAACCAAGTAATATGTACATAGGTCAAATGCCCTATATCAACATGTATTTGTCCGATGATGCTCCAATGTTTACCTCGCTTACAGTTAGGTGGCAAACCTGCAGTAACGAGGGTGTCTGCGATGGAATCTGGATTTACGATTTGGATATGACAAAATCTGCTACTGGCTGGGCAGGCGAACTTGACATTCCTAATGCAGTAGACCCCAGCAAGTCCGCAAGACCATATGGATACAATTACGGCGATTATTTCTACATCATGATCGATGGTGTGGACAATTTGAATAACAATTACAAAACTACTAGAGCACTTGAACCGCTATACAAGTGGACAGTTACCCAAGACTTACCACCGGCTTCACAGATGAATGATGAGATGTTGGTTTCACACATTGAGAATTTAAAATCCAATATTGATGAGGTTCAACAACAGATTTCTGACAGCCCAAGCGCAGAATTAGAACTCCAATTAATCGACCTAGAATTCCAACTTGAATTAGCATGTTTAGATGAAAGAGTTACTTGCGCCGAGGAGGAAACCTCAGGCATTAGTATTGATGAATCTAATTCAAATTATAATACAATCTTAGTTGCCGGCATAGTAATTGCAATCATTATTGTTACACTGTTGAGCGGCATGTTCTTACTGCGTGGAAGAGGAGAAGAAGAGATTCAAGGATTCAAGTGGGCAAATACAACATTGCCTGCTCGAGATGCAGTTGCCAACTCTATGTATGGTGGTACCCAACAAATCTTCCAACAACCGTTACCAACGCCACAATATTACCAGCAATATCAGCAACAACAAGTGAGGTATGCGGCGCCTGTTCAACCCACACCCCCACAAAATATACCGCAACCACAAATCACTCGAGGACCACCACTGCCACCAGGCGGATTGCCGGCAGGTTGGACCATGGATCAGTGGGAATATTACGGGCAACAGTACCTTGACAGACTACAAAGTTGAGCGATTATTGTATTGAGAATTATTCTAAACCCCTAAAGGGGAGAAGTGCGAGGGGTTAATGTGAGCGGTGAAGAAATCGACGTTGAGGAGACTTCTGATGAGGAGGTCACGGTATGGGCTCCAGAACCAACCGGAACAGATGAAATTCTCAATCTAGGTGTCGAAAAATGGATTGATTCCGTCGAATTTGAATCAACAGAAGACGTTCCAATCCCAGAGACTTTGGTTGACCAAGTGATAGGTCAAGAGACAGGCTCGGTAGTAATTCGCAAGGCGGCTGAACAAAGAAGGCACATGTTGATGATTGGAGATCCCGGTACCGGTAAATCAATGCTAGCCAAATCAATGACGGAATTACTTCCAAGAGACGTGCTTGAGGACGTTTTAATTTACCCTAATGAGGACGATGAGAACGAACCTAGGGTTAGATGCGTCCCTGCATCAAGAGGAGAGCGCATCGTCAAACTTCAACGTGAGGCGATAAGGCAACAAAGAGAGCGCTCACAGAAAATGCTGCTAATCGCATTTGCCGCAATAGGATTTCTTTTGATTATTGCAACCCTACAAACTGGCGACATCATTACGCTGCTGTTTGGCGGTTTCTTGCTAATGTTCGGCTACATGTTCATTCGTGGCAGGCTTGGTGCATCTGATGAGAGTCGTATTCCAAAACTTCTTGTCAAGCATGACACAAACGAAATGCCACCGTTTGTTGATGCTACTGCTACATTATCCGGTTCTCTGCTTGGTGATGTTAGACACGACCCATTCCAGTCGGGTGGAATGGAAACTCCAGCCCATGACAGAGTAGAACCTGGTGCAATACACAGGGCACACAAGGGCGTTTTGTATATTGACGAGGTAAACTTGCTCAGGCTCGAAGAACAGCAAGCTCTGCTAACTGCGATGCAAGAACGAGCTTTCCCAATCTCCGGTCGCTCTGAGCGGTCATCAGGTGCTTTGACCAAAACAGAACCAGTTCCATGTGACTTCATTCTCATCGCCGCAGGTAATCTTGATGCCATACAAGGTATGCACCCTGCGCTAAGGAGCAGGATTAGAGGATACGGTTACGAGGTTTACGTCAACTCCGAAATGCCAGATACCTCTAGAAACCGTCGCCGCCTAATTAGATTCATCGCTCAAGAGGTAACTCGAGACATGGGTACTAACAGAGAAATTCCTCACTTTGACAAATCTGCGGTTGCAATAATCTTACGAGAAGCGCAACGACGAGCAGGTAGACGAGGCAAATTATCTCTAAGATTGAGAGAACTAGGCGGTCTAATCCGTATCGCTGGAGATCTAGCTAGTGAAGACGGCTCAAAATATACCACTGCCGCACACGTACTGGGGGCAAGGAACATCGCAAAGCCATTGGAACAGCAAGTTGCTGACCGGATGATTGAACGTCGTAGAGACTATTCCTTGTTGGTTAATTCAGGAGAGAGAGTTGGTAGAGTAAATGGTTTAGCAGTGCTTGGTGCCAACTCCGGACTATCTGACTTTAGCGGAATTATGCTGCCGGTAGAAGCACTAGTAACCCCCTCACAGGGCGGTGGCGGAAAAATCCACGCTACTGGTGGTCTTTCAGATCTTGCCAAAGAAAGCGTGACCAACGTTAGCGCAGTGATTAAGAAACTTACTGGTAAAGATATATCTGATTACGACATTCACATCCAATTCGTCGATACCCACGGTGTCGATGGTGATTCTGCATCCATAACCATAGCAACCGCTGTTATCTCTGCTTTAGAAGAAATCCCAATCAGGCAAGACCTGGCTATGACTGGTTCCTTATCAGTCAGAGGCGAAGTTTTGCCTATCGGTGGAGTTACCGCTAAGATTGAAGCCGCTGCAGTATCAGGGATTAAGACAGTGGTCGTTCCTCGTGCTAACATGCAAGATGTGCTGCTTGATGACAAGTATGTTGGTAAAATCGAGGTAATTGCAGTTGATTCACTTGATGAAGTCATGGAACAGGCGCTAATCAAACACGAACAGAAAGCAGGCTTGGTAGAGAGACTTGGAAATGTAATCGACCGACTTACTCCAGAAGTTTCGAAGAAATCTCCCTCCGCTTGAACTGACTAATTTCGTGTACATTCTGCGTCGGTTACAAAAACCATGAGAATTAGGGCTTGATATGTCTGACATAGACACTTCTGCAACGACCGTAACCACGGACAGAAGTGCATTACTGGCGCTATTTTTAGTGGCCATGATAGATATGATTGGCTTTGGAATAGTTATTCCATTTTTGACTTACTTAGTTGAGGACTTGGCGTCGGCAGAAGGCATCATGGAGGTTGGTATATGGGTTGGCTTATTGATGACTTCATATTCTATTGCCCAGTTTTTGTTTTCCCCATTGTGGGGGTCATTATCTGATCGTATTGGTAGAAGACCAGTATTGATGGTTGGGCTAATCGGCAATACGGTATTTTTTACCATGTTCGGTTTAGCCAATACGTTACTAATCGCGTTGATAACCAGGTTTTTGGCAGGTGTTTTCAATGGTAACCTCGCAGTGGCTCGAGCTTATATTGGAGATGTAAGTAATCCGAGTCAATTAACTACGAGGATGGGAATTATTGGTGCAGCATTTGGGCTTGGTTTCACAATAGGACCATTTATTGGTGGAGAATTATCAAATCCAGCAGAGCGCTGGGAAATATTTGTTGATACAATATTTGATTCTTATCCATACTTACTCCCATGCATGGCCGCTGGTGGTTTGTCTCTTGTCTCAGTTATTTTTGCATACTTCAGATTACCAGAATCACTACCTAAATCTAGACGTGCTAAAACTGATGGCTTGAAGTGGACCTCACTTATTGGTAAGTCACTAAAACAGTCTTATTCCATGTTGAATAAAGGGACAATTTCAGTAATTATCTGGGTGACAATGCTCTTCATCTTTGGTTTTACGATTATGCATGCAGTATTCATATTGTACACAGGGATGGCGGTTGACTCAGGTGGTCTAGGATATAACGAGGCGCAAAATGGCAGGATTTTTGCTATTATTGGTATTGCTGGAATTTTAACTCAAGGTCTTCTAATTGGTCCCCTAACCCGTCGTTTTGGTTCAGCAAAATTATTACCAGTTTCCTGTATAATCACAGGTCTAGGCTTAGTCTTGATTCCGTATACCAAGGCTGAGTGGGCGTTTTTCCAATTATTCCTGGTTGTTGTTTTGATTGCTATCGGTAATGGAATCTTTCAACCAACATCCTCCTCACTGCTCACCTCAGTTGCCAAACAAGAAGGTGTAAACCTCGGTATTGTAATGGGTGCGCAAGAATCGGTGAGCTCTTTTGCTAGGATTATCGGCCCGCTCACCGGAGGGGTTGTTTGGACCTATACTGTGGCAAATGAATGGCCGTTACATTATCACACTGCGTTCCATCTTTGTGGCTTAATCATGCTATTTGCAGCAGCGCTAGCATTGAAGGTTAACCGAATTAAGGATAATCATTTTGAAGAATCATAGAACTTCAGTGAGTATTTTTTCTAATTCTGTATTAATCATCAAGATTAGTGTCCCGAACTCAGGGGGAATGTTAGGGTCTTCATACAATTCTTCCAATTTTGATTGGCTCATTGCAATCCGGACATCGAGATTCTTATTCTTGTTCAACAACCATTGTTCACAAGCTTCCTTGGCTTGTCTACGGATATTTCTTGGGACTTTAGGGTCATCAATTTGATTGATAACAGTCGCCACTTGCTGAAGTCTAGTTTCCACGTCCACGGTGATTCCTCCATTGCTGGGTAATCAATGCACTTCGTAGGCCGTCTTTAAATTCATTGTCGACACGCGTCCCCCATGGCACTGACAACCGAGCAGGTTTTGGGCTGGACCAGAGTCGGTGTCCTCCTGTTAGGCATGGGGTGGGCGGCATGGATGGATCACAAAGAGCGAAGAGTGAGCAACAACCACTGGCTCGTCTGGGTCAAACCAGCTATCTTCTTGTGGTGTCTTGAGTTATTAGCAAGGGAGGCTGACTGGACAATTTTCCTAACAGCCTCCGCAGTAATTGCCTATGCCTCCGTTGCTGTAATTGGCCGACCTACCATCAAGGATTTACTCTCAGGCAACCGTGTAGATGTCTTGGTATCTTTTTGGTATCTGGTTAGTTTCGTAGGAGTTATTGTTGGAATGGGTAAATACTCTGATATCGATTTACTTGATGTTGTACTTGGAGAAGCAACCGGAATGGCCGCGTTATACTGGAGCACTCTTTCGGGTTTGGTAGTGATTTTCATCATTGATTTTGGTTGGCGTTTGAGATTGATTCATGGTGGTGCTGACGCAAAGGCACTGATGTGGGTTGCTATATTAATTCCAAACTGGTCGACTATGCCTTTAGTTTATGATTATGGAGCCGAGGTGGCATTACGATTACCACCAGCAATCTCATTATTGATGTGGGGAGGACTTAGTTTTCTGTTGATACCATTGATTTTGATGATCAAAAATGTCGCACAAGGTAATGTTCAATCAATAAGTGACTTGAAGATGTTTTGGCATTCAACTGTGATGCCCTTAGATAAGGTTCAAACTAGTCACGTTTGGTTACTAACATCAATGATTGAGATGCCAAGCGGTGAATTGAAACCGTATCATAAAACCCGAGCTCCCAAAAGAACTCCAAGTGATGACAAATTAGCGCAACAGATACAAGAATTAAGGTCGAACAATGTGCATGATGTCTGGGTTAGTTACAAACTACCACTGTTGGTGTTTCTGTTCCCTGTTATAGTACCGATGGCACTATTTGGGGATATAACAGTGATAATACTGCATATCATCGGCTTGTGAGTAAATATCAGGCACCCTTTCGCTCGATATTCTTGGGTCTCAAACCCTTGTAATTGCACTTTCTGCATTTGACAGCACGCCAAGCAAGTCTTGCATTGCACTTCATGCAAATCTTACGACGAAGCATCCTTGCTTCTGCTTCAGGGAATCGTGCCATGGCTGCTCCACAAACTCCCCCTATTTAATCACCACCAAACCAATACGAAGTTATATCTTGCCTAATCACTACATTCAAACACTACTCTCGAGAGGATATTGTATGCGAATCGTGCGTTTACCCGGAATTCATCACGATTCAAATGTTATTATAGCGATTGGCACACTGGGTCAAATTATAATTGACTCTGGGACATCTTGGTATCAATCACTCCAATTAGAACGGGTAATTGGAATCTTAGAAGAGGCGGAACTTAACCAAAAATCCATTGACAGGATATTGTTGACCTCTAGGCGTTATCCAAGTTCTGGTGGGGCAAATCATCTTTCTAAGGAACTGGATAATTGCCCAATTCACATCCATCCTGAAGGCCAGTCATCGTTAGAGACTGGAGACTTTTTTACGACTTGGGCCAATAGGTTTGACTCAGATATGCCAGTGACTGTCACAGAAAGTGTGAATGATGATGATGTATTTCCTCTCGGCAATGGACAAATATGTGCAATGGCACTTCCAGGACATAGTTCTGATGGTGTTTGTTATTATATCCCCGAGAAAGACCTACTAGTTTCCGGGTTGCTAATACCAAGGGCAGATCGTCCCACTCGATGGGATATGCCTACGGGATGTTTACCAGATGTCGTTAAGAGTTTACGAAGGATTAGGAAATTAAAACTTGAAACCCTAATTCCTTTTCAGGGGCCTGCAATAAAAGGTAAGGAGCATGTGTTAGACGTGTTAAATCGACACATAGCATTCTTTGAAGACTGTATAAACAACGATGGTGTCATTCCTAAATCATGGTCTAGACCTGCACCAACAGCAATGTGGTTGACACCACATCCACCGTGGCCTCTTGAAGAAAGGGAAGAAATCAACTGACGATTGGCATATCTAACATTGCGCCAAAGGCGGAATCTCTAGATTTTTGCTTTAGTAGTTTGGCTCTTCGATTAGTTCTTTCGATGCGTTTCTGTTCAAAAATTTCACTTGTGCTGAAGTTTGATAGCATTACACCTTGCCAGTCGTAACTATATTTTGACCATCCACTCTGTAAAACAATCTCGTCTTTACTTGATCTAAGGCTTGTTATACATTCATTATGCTTGAATAATAACACACAATTATCCGGTACGTCTCGACCAACTATCCATACATGACCCAAATCATTGCCAACAAGTAATTTATCAGATGTCGAACTGACTCTACACAATGAACGTACTTGTCCCGCTGATGTTTCATACACATCTAATAATTCCAACCTAGGGAGGGACAATCGAATCACATTGCCTCTTGTATCTCCAATAACCAATGATTCACATTTACCTGATGGCCCCATCATCCCAAGTAATACGGAAGCTGGGTATTGCAATCGATGATTTTTCCTACGACCATTATTGGGGCGCCAACTGATTAAACCGTCGTCCAATGCTATGATATATCCGTCTCTAAGGACCATGCTGCGTACTACTGTTCCATTTGACATACAAAAGAAATGCCAGCCGGGGGTAGGATTAGTTTTGCAAGACCCCTATGGTGAAACTGAAAGTGAAATCAGTACATATCATCGTTCTTATTCTCTTTCTTCCAAGATCTGTAGCATGATTTGCATACTCTAACTCGACCCTTGAAAGGTGTGAAGTTACTCTCTCCCCACATATCCAGGGCGTTGTCGAGGGACAGCGAACGGCCGCCTAGTTTTTTGTCGGCGTATTTCGCACAATCTTTTATCGCACACATCAGTTCGCCCTGGTTTGACTTTTTCTTTGAAACGGTTTTATCGGAGTCATCGTCCTTGCGGTGTTTTCTAGCCTTAGCTTTGAAACCCATGACAAAGCCACCAATTTACGCTTATTCAAGTTTAGGGTGTCATTGTTTAGAAGCTTCACCGAGTTGGGCAAGCAATCCATCGAATATTCGCAACAAACCGCGCAATGTCACTTCCGAGACATTGGCTACCTTACAAACATCTGATTGGGTCCTCGAGGTTCCGGATTCAGACGCAGCCTTGTATATTAGGGCAGCAGCTACTCCCATGGGTTTCTTGCCTTGCCAGATGTCTTCATGTGGCTGTATCTTGGACCACAGGTGATTGACCTGAGTAAAGATGTTCGGAGGCAATTGTAAGTCAGAAATAAATTTGTCAAAATATTCGTTCGGTGAAGTAATCTTGTGGAGATTTAGCTTCCGTGATACTTGTCTTATTAGTCTAGATAGTTCCTTCTCGGTAATTTCGTAACTTTCAGCAATCTCTGGTATTTGACGGGGTAGATTTTCTTCCCGGGCAACCAAGTATGTACATGCTGCTGCTACGCCCGCAATCGAACGACCAGTGACGAACCCATCGCCACTCAAACGGCGGTACAATCTAGCAGTTTCTTCCTGTAGGGATTTGGGAAGGTCTGACCTGTCTCTAATCATTTGATTGGCTTTTACTAAATTACGTTCTCTGCTCTTGCGAGTTTTGGACCGTTCATCGATAACTCTTCTTCTACGCCAATCTCTGCGCGCTTGTGAGCTAATTCCGTGCCTGCCAGCTGAACCCGTATTTAGATCTCTAACATCGATAGAAGTGTTCAGTCCTTTGTCAGCAAGAGTGTAAGTTAATGGCTGACCTACCCTAGACCTGTCTTCAGTTTTGTCCCTATTAGTCCATTCTGCGCCTGGGTCTATTACATTCTCTTCAACGACTAGTCCACAAGAATTACAAATAATTTCACCTCTTGTGTCATCCATTTGCCAGTCAACTACCCCACACTCTTCGCAGGGTCTTGTATGACCATCAAGGACTCTTCTATTTGGGTCGAATAAACCATATTCCTTGGTCTTCCCACTCGAGTCTTTGTCTCGCTTGCTTTCCATTTACTTAACCTCCAGTTAACTAGTTCGTAATCGGGTTATATAAACAGTTGGATTTCTTGTTTGATTTATTAAATGCAAATATGTACACAAGTCACCCAAAGTCTACACTAACATATATCTTTTAATTTGGAATCAATATAAACTGTTGTTTAATTGACATTCTAGGTGTATATACTTATTTATTCAATTGTCAGTATTAAGGACATAGTTCAAAGACGGTACGCGTAACGGTCGAATTGACAGACATGCCTGCTACAGTGGTACTCGGAGCGCAATGGGGAGATGAAGGTAAAGGTAAATTGGTTGACAGAATCGCCGAACAGGCAACATGGGTCGCCCGTTTTCAAGGTGGTAACAACGCAGGACACACTGTTGTTCTAGGTGATGAGGTATTGAAGTTCCACTTATTGCCATCAGGAATTACTCGAAAAGAGTGTAATTTAGTGTTGGGCGATGGCATGGTTATCGATCCTTGGGTATTGGATACTGAGCTTAAAAATTGGCAAGAATCTACCGGAGAAGACCCGCGTGGTAATCGCCTATTTGTCAGCGAACGTGCGCATGTAATCCTGCCTTATCACCGATTCCTCGATGGACTGGATAAAAAAATCGGTACCACCGGAAGAGGTATTGGTCCGACATATGCTGATAAAATCAATAGGATCGGACTAAGATTTGGTGATATAGAGGAAGTCAAAGGCGACGATACTTGGTACGCTTCCACAGTTAACCGAATGAATGCTTCACTGCAATCAGCAGGATGTATTGAGACAATCACAATCGAAGGCTTGCGGGCAGATGTTAACTGGATTTGGGAAAATTACTCAAGTAGCATTGGCAACACAGGGTTGATGCTTGATAATGCGCTAAAGATGGGTGAACATGTAATTCTTGAGGGAGCTCAAGGCTGCTTATTAGACGTAGATCAAGGTACTTTCCCATACGTTACATCAAGTGTTACATCAAGAGGTAACTCCACCCATGGTGCTGGTATTCATCCAGGACACGTCAACGAGGTAATTGGCATTACTAAAGCCTACATTACCAGAGTTGGAAACGGTGCTATGCCGACTGAACTAGAAGATGATGTTGGCGACCATCTAGGTACGGTAGGTCATGAATTTGGTACTACAACCGGTAGGAAGCGTCGTTGTGGTTGGTTTGATGCTGTAGTTATGAGACATGCACATCGCATAAACGGGTTTACGGGATTGGCTTTGACAAAATTGGATGTGCTAGGTGGTTTAGAGGAAATAAAAATTTGTGTGGCTTATGAATTAGATGGTAAGGAAATTAGGGAAATGCCGTCAAGTGCATCAGCACTTGCCCGCTGTAAACCAATTTACATCACAATGCCTGGTTTTCCTTCACACACTCTTACCGAATGGCTTGGTATCGCCAAGAAAGCCAACGATGAGCATTTAGGATATTCTGTCCTACCTTCAGCAGCACAACATTACATCAAGCAGATTGAGACTCTTGTGGGTGTTCCATGTACAACCGTTGGTGTTGGACCAGATCGAGATGCGACAATCGACTTAGTAGAGTAATGTTTTACATTGGCAACATACAAAAGGAAGAGACCCTCCGCCAAACTTGAGGGCGCTTAGCTCAGTTGGAAGAGCGTCTGGTTTGCAACCAGAAGGCCGG
>CAYPPO010000044.1:0-13404 GCA_964412625.1 uncultured Candidatus Poseidoniales archaeon | reverse complement strand
TACAACCGGTATTCCAAATTGTCCAATCTTCAGAAATAGAAGATGACGATGCAGAAGAGATGGAGAGTTCAATTGTAACCAACCAGAATGGATTAACCTACTGGACCAACTTTGACGTACCAACTGACTATGTTGCACTACTACTCTACCTTGGCGCAATTTCTTGTTTGATTCTTGGAGTAATTGCTCTAGGCAATGAAGAAGATAACGAGTGAAGCCAAAACATAGTAACTCACCTTTGAAATGGTGAGTCTAGTTGGTGGTAGCATGGCCAAGAGGGTTCTACTTGTACGAGGAGGCTCTCTTGGCCGTAACACTGGCTTAGGTGCAGCACATCACAATCTTGTAGATATGCTAAACGCAAAAAAGATTGATGGCTGGGAATTAGCCGGTGTTTGTGAGTATCCGCTAAATAAAACAATTAATCCAATTTCTCGACTATGGAATAGGTGGTTTTCTCATCCCAAAAGAGTGACTAATCAGATAAAAAAATTGATCGAAGCGAAAGCTTGTGATCTAGTTCACATCACAGACCAAGAACAGGCTCACTTAGTGCCCAAAGACTGTGGTATACCTGTGGTAATCACGATCCATGATTTGTTTCATATGTACCCTAAACAATTACAACTTGGCGAAGACTTAGTTGATATTGGCGATTTATCTCCAGGGTTTGTCAGGCGCCGAGATCTTAACAAATTGAAAGATGGGGTAACGAGGGCCAATCATTTAATCTGTAATTCTCAACATACTCTCGGTGCCACGAGAGCTAACTTTCCTAGTGTTGAAGCCATTTGTATTCCATTAGGGATAGATTGTGCAAAGTATCATCCAGACAACCAACAACCGGTTGATATATCGCTTCCAGAAGTTTGTAACCTGCTGGTTGTTGGGAGTAATGACCCGAGAAAACGGATGAAATTTTTATTTGACGTTATTGAGAAATTACCAGATGAAGTAAGACAAGGAATTCACCTTCATCATGTCGGCAATTCTGCGCCTAATTCAGGTATACCATCAATAACAGAACTTGCCAAATCCCGTGGAATCAAAAATTTGACAGTTCACGGCTCTTCAGTTTCTGATGATTACCTTATGACCCTTAGAATCAAATGCGATGCCTTGCTATTCCCTTCGGTTAGTGAGGGCTTTGGCTACCCACCAATTGAGTCTATGGCTGCGGGTATGCAAGTAATCTGTGCAGATTTGCCGTCGCACAATGAATTGATGCCTGAGAATAGCTGTATTCCGGCTAATGATATGGCTGAATGGGTAACAAGCATCACCTCGTTATATGAAAAATATCTATCAGATGATGTGGAGAAAACTACTTCACAAACCGATATGATTGACCACGCTCAACAATACGATAATTCAGTATTTTGTCAACGCCTTAGCGACGCCTACAATTCATTTGTCGCTTGATTTACCACGGGAATTTAACGTTCCAAACTATACCGTCAAGAATTATACATTGAATGCTTAGCATAACCGACCCTAATAACATCAACTTAGCACCTTCAAGACCGTCTTGGTAAGCAGAAAATGCCAATAACCCGTACATAATATTACCAATAGACGCTAATGTGAGCACACCGATTACCAAAAATGGCGTCCAAGAATAGTTGTTGTTGATGTGAAATAGTGTACTCTCTAGCCAAAACATGGATGGGATCATGAATACACAATAGGCCAAAAATAGACGGTTAGCACCCTTGCCGTCAGCGGAATCCTGCCACGGCCAGCGTAACTGGTCGATAACTGAAGCATCTACACTGTACAAAATAGTCCACCAGTAAATCAACCAACCGATAGCTGCAATCAACATCCACGGCACGATGAATTTAACCCAAGAATGTGGAATACCTCCCCACAAAACCATCTTGTCTTCAGCCTTTGATAACCCATAGACATATGACGAGAGAACTAGGATTCCGAAAATAATCACACAGTTACGGATGAATTGCCTACTGATTTCCATTATCTTGCTTTAATTCAAAGCCGCTTAAATGCTTAATTGCGGGCTCGACAATAATACGCATTATTCATGAACGTCTTTTGATTGGCGTCTATTATGCAACCAATTCAGCGTGTAGCAATAGTCGGTGCCGGCAACATGGGCTCTGGAATCGCTCAAAAATCTGCCCAGGAAGAATTTGACGTGCAAATGGTTGACAGAGAGCAACAATGGGTTGATAGAGGTCAAGGAATAATTGGTAACTTTTTGACCGAAGCAGTTGAACGCAGAATCTTCAATGAACAACAAGTTGATGCCATTAAAGGTAGAATTACTGGAGTTGTAGGTGTTGAAAATACTGCCGAGAATACCGATTTAGTTATCGAAGCAGTGTTCGAGGATTTTGAAATCAAAACTGCGGTCTTCGAGACGCTTGACGCAGCATGTGGAGCAGATACAATCCTTGCATCAAACACATCCTCATTGTCAGTCAATGCCTTGGCTGAGGCAACTGGTAGGCCCGATAGATTTGTCGGACTGCACTTTTTTTATCATCCAGCAAAAAACCGTTTAGTCGAGGTAATCCCCGCAGTATCCACAAGTCAACAAACTATCGAAAGAGTCGTTCAGTACTGTAAAATGCTAGGTAAAGTAGTCATCGTGTGTGGCGACCGACCGGGTTTTGTGGTCAACAGATTTTTTGTTCCATGGCTCAATGAGGCGTGCTTATTGCTCGAGGAAGGTCATGCTAATGCAGCTCAAATCGATGCTATCGCCTGTAAAGCGTTTAGAATTGGCTTAGGGCCATTCGGTTTGATGAATTTGACTGGCCCACCAATTGCCTTACACTCAACCGATTATCTCGCTGAGCAACTTGCAACACCTAGGTATGTCGGTGCCGCAAATTTGAGGAGTTTGGTAAATGAAAATAGGATGTGGGAAATTGACGCGGACGCGACTTATTCCGAGCAACAATATGAAGTGATTTCCCGTCGATTATATGGTGTAGTTTTCGGAGTTGCTGCACAGATTGTTGATGAAGATGTCTGTTCAATGGAAGATGTCGACCGAGGTGCTAAAGTTGGTCTAAGGTGGGCACGTGGACCATTCGAATTAATGAATCGAGTTGGTTTAACTGAATCGTATAACATGGCACAAGAGTACCTTGCTTTGTGCCAAGATGCAGGTGCAGAAAGTAGCTGGAGTATACCACAATTCTTTGCCGATCAAGCAGCAAGCAACTCACCATGGGAATTTTCCTATGTTGATACCTCAATAGATAATGGCATTGCGACAATAACCATCAATCGCCCAGAAGCAATGAATGCGCTTAACGAAACGGTAATACAACAACTCGGTAAGACAATTACGGCCATCAATTCTGATGATTCGGTTCACACAATAGTACTGGATGGCGCAGGTAAAGCCTTTGTCGCTGGCGCCGATGTCAAATTTTTCGTGGATAAAATTAGGTCGGATTCAATCGACGACATCGTCGAGTTTACCAGTAATGGGCACAAGGTTCTCAACTCGATTGAAAATTCGCCAAAAACAACAATTGCATTAACAACAGGATTGGCTCTTGGAGGAGGCTTAGAGTTGGCGCTATGTTGCGATTATAGAATCGGTACTCGGAGAACCCAATTTAGATTCCCTGAGACATCTATTGGTATTTATCCCGGCTTGGGGGGCTCTCAAAGACCTGCCAGAATCTGTGGCATACCGCTTGCAAGATGGGCCGTTTTGGGGGGTAATTTCATGAACGCCCAAATGGCGTATGACATTGGGTTGCTGACCCATCTTGTCGATATTGCAGAGGTTGAACAAGCAACAACGTCATGCATCAGTGCGGGTAAACCAAGTGATAAATATCCAGGTAGGCCAACAAATCAAGATAGTAAAGTAGTCAAATTTGCTACTAACTTTTACAGTGATGCTAATCTTGCAACCTTGTTGTCGGGCGCCTGTCCAGAAGGCTATGATGCTGAGGAAAAATCAATCTCTCGCCAGTTGAAGAACCTGAAGTATACTGCGCCAATTGCCTTATCCATGGCCAGCGAACTGATAGATATCACTGCCAGCACAACACTAGAGCAAGGGCTTGATTCAGAATTAGCGAAACTAACAGACATATTCTCCACTAGAGATGCGCTTGAAGGGTTGTCTGCACTGATTGAAGGACGAAGAGCGACTTACAATAACTCATAGGGTTGGCATTAAATGGCAACTACAGAGTTACCAATTCTGTATAGTTTTAGACGCTGTCCATACGCAATGCGCGCCAGAATGTCAATAGTTAGAACAAGTTACATCTGTGAGCACAGGGAGGTAATTTTACGTGACCGCCCTGACCATATGATGGCAATCTCTCCGAAAGGAACAGTACCAGTGCTAATGTTGCCTAGCGGCGAGGTAATCGAAGAAAGTCTAGAGATAATGCAGCACGTTCTATCATGGGAATTATCGGCGGAGGAGGCACATTGGGTTGAAAGAAATGATTACGAATTCAAATTTCATTTGGATCGTTACAAATATCCCAATCGTTACGATGATGTTGATGCGATAGAACAAAGGTCAATGGCAAAGGCATACCTTGACGATCTTGACCAAACCTTGTCGAAAGCAATCTCTACCTCACTTAATGATGCGCTATTTCCATTCGTCAGGCAATTTGCTAATCATGATAGAGATTGGTTCGATTCACAAAACTGGGAAAACTTGCATGATTGGTTAGCAGTCAATCTATCGAGTGTAGAGTTTGCTTTGTGCATGAAGAAATACTCCCAATGGTGTGAGGGTGACGAATTAACCGTCTTCCCACCTACTGAATGATAGGTAGATGTTTGACCGGCGGAGCGATTCCCAAATCCTCTGGGAAGAACATGGTTGCTTGAGGAATTGGTATGGGAGTTATTTCCTGCCCAACTAAAGCCACACGACTTGGCTTTGAATCGGAAAGAATCTTCCTACCAGTAAGCGGGGCAATCTGTGCCGAGAAATGCATAATATCATCGTGACTTGGCATGTTCTCTGCAGTTAAATTTTCGCGACTGTTACCTACGTACACATAGCCTTTATTTTCGATGAAATCTGGTTCAGCACGATTATCAAGCGCGGCGAATTCACGTATATTTGTCTCGCTCATATTAATGCCTTTCATCAATGTATGGCGCGCAACAATTCTTGTGTCTAGTGATGGCAGAAGGTCAATAGTTTTCTCAAACTGTTCCCAAGCTCTTTGATTCCATTTTGGTTTGCAAACTTCATTGAAAATCTGCTTATTTGGTGCATCAACCGAGACATACAGTTGCGTTGGTAACGGGTCTAGACGCTCCAGAACCTTGGGGAAGGTTCCATTGGTGACCAACATCGTAGTCATTCCATGTTTGTGACACAAATCGATGTATTCGCCAAGTCTTCTATACAAAGTAGGCTCGCCATTCAGCGAAATTGCGACATGCTTTGGATTTTGAGCATCTAACCATTTTTCTCTAGGTACTTTGGGATTGCCACCGAAGCCAGATAATAATCGGCGCTGAGCTCTTACCGATTCATACAACAATTCCAACGGGTCTTGGTTAGTCAGTTCTAGTGAGTCCATGTGAGGCTCTCTCCAACAATAAGTACAGGCAAGGTTACACTGATCGACAACAGGAGATGTCTGCATACAATTATGACTCGAGATGCCGTAGAACTTGCCTTTGTAGCATTGACGGTCTCTTAGCAATGATTCTTTGGTCCAGTGACAGACTTTAACTCCACCATGCTCTCCAACTATGTGATATCTCTGCTTTTGCAGTTTGGCTTTTAGCGCTAAATCCATACCCATGAGGCACACTCTCCTGAGCCGTCAACCACGGTTCCGATTGGGGTCGGGATAGGCTCGGATATACCCGCGTTAACGGATTCGGTTATCAAGCCAACCCAACCCGGTGAAAAACAAAGCCGAATCCGTTGTTCTAATATTCCGCAAAAAAGCAGGCACATCAGCGATGTGTCAAATAACACCTGATTTATTTTTTGCATTCTTGTGTTGGCATTTTCACCGCTGCTTAATATACTCTAGGTGTTAAAAGTAAAGTGAGGGAAACAGAATGGACCGAGAACTGGAAACATTTGTCGATGGCGTGATGGAAGAGCAAGAATACCGCAACGGTATTTTCAAAAATTGGATGGGTGCTATACTACGCGGTATAGCAAATTACCGAGCTGCACCTGATATCAGAGGATCGTTTAGTGGAAGAGGTGAACAATAAATGGATGCATACCTGGAAAAATATGTAGATGAAGTAATGGCCAAGCAAGTTTATCGAAATGGTATTTCCTTATCGCCTGCTTGGATACGCAGGATTTTTTCTCGTCAGAAGTGAGTTGTAAATACTAACCTCCTTAACTGACCTGCCTATGGAATGTCATGGCTCGGTGGTTACCGCACTTGATTGGGTTGCTGACCCCGCTAGTTACCATGGTTGGTTTACTAGCAGGTGGTTGGTGGATGGGTGCCACAGTGTTACTGGCCCTTGGAATATATCCACTGCTGGATGTTTTGGCTGGACAAAGTTCCGATACGAACCCGCTTGAGGAAGGTAAAGCCTTCAATATTATTGTGCACATACATGCGATTTTAGTTCCTTTGGTGGTCATTATGCTACTATACATCGCCGTGGTTGATTATACCGACTTTATTTGGTTGGGGGCTGTCTCAGTCGGCCTATCAAGCGGTGCTTCTGGTATTGTTACGGCTCATGAATTGGGTCACAGACGCCCCCGATCTGCTAGTTGGTGGCTCTCTCGTCTTGATTTATTGATGGTCTTGTACCTGCATTTTACCGTTGAGCATAACTACACCCATCACAAACACTGGGGGCGAGCAAGAGACCCAACCTCTTCGCCATGGGGCAGGAGCGTATATCATCACTTCATTCGAACGATTCCATTACAGCTAAAAGGAGCATACAAAGCCAAACCGAAAGATTTCAAATATTCGATGTTGGTTCAGTCCTTACTTCTAATTACCTTGACAATTATCTCTCCGATTTTACTCGGAGTATTTGTTTTGCAGGCATTTGTAGCAATTTATTTGCTTGAGTTTGTTAATTACCTGCAACATCATGGACTAGTTCGAGGAGAAAAAGAGCGGGCCAACGCTGGGCATGCTTGGGAGAGCCGCCACCGATGGTCTAGGTGGACCTTACTAGAATTGCCACTACACCCGTCTCATCACCTTAAGGCGACAACACCATATCAACAATTAGACGCCCATGATGAATCGCCACAATTGCCGAATGGTTACTATGTTATGTTTTGGACGGCTTTGATACCACCACTTTTCCATTATCGAATGCGCAAGAGTTTCGATAAATATAGTCTAAAGATGGCATAAGTACACTTAACAGCCTTATATATACTAGAACACGATGTTGTAGTTGTTAGTGATTAGTTTATGTTAGAAATAAATGGCCTAACCAAGTCTTTCGGCAGTGGAGCATCAAGACTTCAAGTGCTGAATGGTATTGATTTATCTCTAGCACGCGGCGAATTGGTTGCTTTGATGGGGCCCTCCGGTTGTGGCAAATCAACGCTGCTAAACATCATTGGCGGCTTACTGGCAGGAGATGGCGGAGAAATAATTCTCAGCGAGCGCAAATATGGTCGCAAGGGCCCTTCTAGTGTCGTTGATGTTCGCCGGGATTTAGTTGGGTGGATTTTTCAGGATTTTCACCTGCTAAATAATCTATCAGCAATTGATAATGTTGCTATGGCGCTAGAGTTGTCGGGGATGAGCTCAAAACATGCCGAAGAAAAGGCAGCAGCAGCGCTGGAACGTGTTGGGCTAGGCGACCGTATGCATCACATACCCGACCAATTATCTGGCGGGCAGCAGCAACGCGTGGCAATTGCCAGAGCAATCGCGGGAAACAGACCGTTACTATTGGCTGATGAGCCTACAGGCAATCTTGATATTGCTAGCGGCAAGGATGTATTGCAACTGTTCAAGGACCTTTGTCATGATGAGGATAATCCGATTTCTATTCTAATGGTTACTCACGACCCTGAACTGGCTTCAAATGCAGACCGAATGTTGCTGTTGAGGGATGGTAAAACCGAGGCCTCAGACATTCGCAGTGCTTGGGGATTAGATAGTGAGATGGGCGGTGAAGAAGAGTGACTGAGGCGCCTGATTTCGATCCATTTGCGACTTATGTTGTGCCTAAGATTGGGCGGGTAGAGCGGTGGCGACGCCGATTTAGAGACCTACCGGAAAACATCCGTTTGGCCTCCCAAAGCGCGTGGCGCGGCAGAGAAAGAGGCTTAGCCGTAGTGGCTGGAGTGTTCCTCGCATCGCTGGTAATTACCACGGTATTTTCTTACGGTATCGGTTTATCACAAATATTCTTTGATGAATCACTAGATGGTGAACCAATAGATGCCAAGGTTGAATTTAAGAAAGCGCCAACCCCAGAAACCTCGGGTTGGACCAACAATTCATCGGTGATGGAAGCAGTTTGCGACGAATTAATGGCTGAATACAGCACAGAACTAGCAGACTGTACGGTTGTTCTTGGTCGGCAGGGCATACACAGTTCCGGATTTTTCAACGAGGATTTTCTCTACGCACAGCCCCTAGAAATGCGGTCAATCGTCGATAACGATAATCCATACTGGCTTAACACGACATTTGAGTATCCTGAGCTGGATGAATCTGGGCCACCAATTTCGGATTATCGTTCAATCCGATTTATGGGTCCCGAAGCCTTTGATGGCGAATTTGCCAAACGCTACAGTGCTAACATTATCCAAGGGCAAGGTGAATGGCCTAATCCCGAAAATATGTCAGCCCAGCGCGGAGTTATCCTACCGGCAAACATCGCCTCACAAGCCAAAGCCAATGTTGGCGATGTGCTTGATGAAATTACTTTCGTCTACGTAATAGACAGCGAATTTTTTGACGCAGGGGGCGTCGATTTAGTGGAAAATTGTCCGGGCGAGGCATCAGCCTCTGAGAATGGTAAAATCTACTGCCGAATGCCGATGACGATTACCAACATGAAGATTCTAGGAATATACGAACCTTGGGATCTTGGCAATCCAACCCTGGGTCCAAACCCAATATTTACCACTTGGAAGGCACTATCAGACGATCAAATTGCGGTGCTTATGGAAAAAGACCACGTCTATCTTGGCCTTGCTGTGGACCGTTCACAACTCCCAACAACCTCGACCGATGATGCAAGTGATTGGCTTGATAATCTCAAAGCATCGATAATGTCAGACAATTACACCGACAGTGAAATTGAGTTATTCTATACTGATATTGTCGGTGGCACAATCACATTTTTGAATATCTTCCTAGCCTTTATTCAGATATTTGATTATGTTATCATGGTACCTATTGTGGTGATGTCGTTAGCCGTGTTAGTATACGGGTTGATATTATCTCTTGAGCAGCGTCGAAAGGAAATAAGCATTCATCGAGTAATCGGTGCAGATAGCAAGGGGCTGCAGGGCATGGTATTACTCGAGTTGGCAGTATTTGCTTCTGTGGCGTGGTTAGCGGGTTACTTATTGGCGATGTTCGCAGTGCCAATCGTGCTATCAGCAGTGGGCTTTATGCAATTCAAACCTGGTGATTATAACATCGATCCAACGCTCAGTTTCGGCGCCACGCTATTCACGGCAATTAGCACACTCGGGCTTGCTATTTTGTTTGGTCGCAAGCGCGCTCGTGACTTTATTAATTTGGAAATCGATGAAGGGGTAAAGAGCAACATCGCCAAAGCAGAACCCAAATATTGGCTTCACTGGTCCTGTTTTATCCTTGGTTTCATCTCGGTAATTGACACCTGGATGGAGATGAATGGTAGCGAAGATGGCATAATTAGCAACTTTTTCTTTGAAGGTGTTTTTGGTATATTTGGTCCCTTCTTATTGTGGATTGGTGGCGCCTTAGTGCTTGGAAGACTCGGTGCTAAAGGGCCTCAAATTATGCAGTTAATTTTCGGCCGTACCAAACTACTCAGCGATGTAAAACGCGGCTTGAAAGGCTCAGGGTCACAGGAATCAGTTAACCGTTTAGCGGTAATTATGTTACTTACGCTGTCAATCGTGACCTTGGCAGCGGTACAGGGCTATACAGGTTCTCTGGTAGATGAAAGAACAGTTGACGCCAGAGTTGGTGGTGATTTGCAAATAACCTTCGAAAGCCAGCATAATGAAACCGTGGCGATTGAAATTGTGCGGGAGATCTATGACGACGAATCCTCAATTAAAGCCACAACGATTCCATCCCTCCTGTTGCGCGGTCCGGACGGCGACAATCTGCAAACTTACGTAGTCTTGAATAACTCAGATGAGGTATTATACTGGAATCAGCAATCAATTCCTGGAAAAAGCATTGATGCCGCCTTAGAGAGATATGCGAATGGCGGATTTACTGCCGGAGAAGACTCCGCTTTCACTTTAGATCTAGCTGGTTCTTGGTCAGATTCAAAGGGGCTAAGTGATGATATGATGATTGGTGAAAACGATGAACGCAGTGTTTCACTAACCATGTCTTACGAAGAGTTATCCTTCAGCCTGGGTGATGGAAATACCGACGATGGTAGTCCGATAGATTACTTCGCTTTGCTTGATGAATACTCTGACTTGATGAACGTTGACTTAGCAGATGTTGACTTTTCCAATCTAGATTTGGCGGAGAGAGATTTTGGGCGATTTGATTTTACCGGCGCTAACCTAGCAGGCGCTGACTTTTCGAATACTAATCTCAGCGAATCATTGTTTTACAATACAGATTTGACCTCGGTAAATTTTGCCGGTGCTAATTTGACTAATGCTATATTCTTCGGTTCTGATATTCAGGGAGTGAACTTCTCAGATGCTGATTTGAATGGCTTGGTTGGGTATATCGACCTTGGTGAGACGACGATATCAAATACCATGTGTCCAGACGGAAATGTTTCAATAAACATGGCATGTAATGAGGGTCCTTACAGAAACTTACCACCACTATTTGAGCAGTTGCTGTTTACCAGTGGGCAGATTCAAATCGACCGGACAGCAATTAATGCATCAATCAAGTATATGGGGCTGCACGAGTTTGTACCCGGGGTAAATTCATCGATAATTGCTGATTCATTGGTGATCGGAGAATCATCTTGGCGTAGTTTCGTTGGCCAAGAGGCCGATAATTATTCCACCAACAACTGGATTTTCCGGATTCCCGGAATTAGTGATGAAGCATTGAAGTCACTAGGCTCAAATCTAGAGGCGGATTCTAGAGTGGGCGAGGTTATTGATTGGACTACTGAACATGAGGCAGTAGAGCGGAATGGCGGGCTAATTTTTGGCACACCGGGGCTCTTGTCGCTGCAATTTGTGGTTGCCAGTATTGCTGCCGTAGCATCGAGTTTCGTGTTCCTATCCCTGGTGCTAAATCAACGCAAGAAAGAATTGGCCGTGCTGCAAGCAATTGGCGCTAGTCCAACCCAAATTCTGCGTTTGGTTTTGTTCGAGATACTGTCAATTATCGTTGTGTCAATGCTGCTTGGTTTGGTGTTAGGTATCGGACTAGCCTTTTCATTCAATGGTTTCTTTGATGTATTTGGCTTCATCTTCCAAATATTTGGTGGTGCCACGACTAACATCAGCAGGGAATTAGTTTACCCGTGGTTTGAATTGACTTTAGTCTCTATATCGGTATTTACTGCAGTGGTTATCGCATTACTGTTAACCACTCGAAGAGCACTGAATTCCGATTTGGCTATGGTACTGAAGGGGGAGTAAAATTGACTGAAAGTATCCTAAAGGCTGCATCGCTTTATCACGTATACCAATCAAAAGCTGAAGACGGTAACGTTGTTGCTTTGCGCGGTATTCACATCGACGTCAAGGAGGGTGAAGCGATTGCTGTTGTCGGGCCCTCTGGTTCGGGTAAATCAACGTTGATGAAGTGTCTTGGCGGTCTAATGAAACCGAGCTCTGGTTCGGTGATGTTGGCGGGCAAGAATATGACTCGGTTGAGCGGCAAGGAATTGGTTCATTTGCGTCAAAAGACCGTTTCGTTCATTTTCCAAGAAGGTAACTTACTGCCAAATTTGAATGCCCGTGACAATGTTGCGCAACCCTTGCGTCATCAAGGAATATCGTCGCGTAAGGCACTAAAGCAAGCAGATGAAATGTTGGACAGGTTGGGGATTTTACACAGAGCGAAAGCATTGCCAATGAAATTAAGCGGTGGTGAGCAGCAAAGAGTTGCAATCGCTAGAGCGTTAATTACCAACCCTCGATTAATCCTTGCTGATGAACCCACAGGTGCCCTTGATCCTATCACCGGTCGAGAGGTTCTAGCCTTGTTCAAGGAACTACACGAAAAAGACGGAGTCTCATTTTTGTTAGTTACTCACTCAAAAGAAGTCGCTTCATTTGCCGATCGTTCACTCGAACTGCGTGATGGGAGGTTCGTTGCTGAGCATGGCATTGGAGTGGACGTAGAAGATCTGAGTAAGGGTCGTGAGCTGATAATCGACGAGACTGGTACGGTAACTTTGCCTCCGGATGTCCTGCTCCGCATTGGTGGACCAGGGAAATATATGACCGCTGATATTGATAATGGTCGCTTAGCCCTTCAAGGGGATAATGTTGAGACTATGGGGCGGCTTGAACTTGCCACTACCTGCCCAGCTTGCAAACATGATTATGCTGATAGTGATGAACAATTATGTCCGTCATGCGGCTCGAGTCGACCAATGGTGGAAATCAAATGATTGAGCGATTAACCACTATACTAGGATATTGTGAAGGCGTTTCTGCGCTGTGTTTGTTTTTGATTGCTATGCCGATGAAATACTTGCTTGGCGAACCAGAAATGGTGACAATAGTTGGTACAATCCATGGCGCGTTGTTTGTGGCCTATCTTGGAGCATTGATGCTGGGGGTTGGCAATCACTGGAATAGCCGAGCTTTCATTCATGGCTTCTTTGCAGCCTCCATTCCAGGTGCCCCGTTTTGGTTTGATGGTCAACTAAAAAGCGGTAAGTATTCATTAGCCGAATGAAACTTTTATGCCCGACTTGAGCAACTCAACTAGACAATTTTCACGCCTTCTGGCCACAATACTAGAATCAACGTTCTGCCACGTGTTTTTGGATTATGTTTCGAGGCCTTATCCATCCAAACTATTGAGCCGGTAGGGTATGTACCGTCATCATCCCAAACCTCTCCTTCGAGGACTAGATATGCTTCCCCACCAGGGTGCATATGTGGCATGAAGGCATCGACAGATACCTCCGAATTCGCATCGTACAGCACGAGAGAGCACTTTTCCTCGCGCTTAAGTTTTCCAAGTCGAACGCCCGTTTCAAAATCCTTCCAAGCAATATTATCCTCCAACCATTGCTTATCGATAGTGAAACCCAACCAATCTGACATGTCATGCGTGAAGACCATGG
>CAYPPO010000043.1:0-13660 GCA_964412625.1 uncultured Candidatus Poseidoniales archaeon | reverse complement strand
GGGAAGTTTGGATCTGCTTGCAGGGCAGTAGTGGAATCCGGTAGGTCGTAATTTGTTTGGCCTAAATCATTCTGTGTTGTTGCTCCTCCAGTTGATGTACTAAATTTCCAAATTGTGATGGTGTAGTTTTCATCATAAATTGGTGGTTGGTGAGTGTTTGACATTATTTCTATGTAAACTGTGCCGAAGTAACCAGAACCATTGGTTGTAACATATTCGGGATTTGAGTTCCATGAAGTGTCAATGTAATGTCCACTACTGTCGAGAAGACTAATATCAAAATCATCTCTAACGTCAAAAGATAATTCTGCAGCGAGTCCTTCATTTGAACCGAGGCTTACTTTCAAATAATCATAATCTGACGCAGGAATAAGTTGTCCACTGCCGCTTACTTGACCCGAAAAAATAATGTTAGGAACTGCATTTGGGTTGGACATAGTATCTGGTAAATCGCCCCCCGAAGTCCCGAAATCGTTTTGTTGTGTTGATGCTGAAACTGTATTAGCGGTCAAACTTAACACCGAGACAATCATTAAACCGCATAATAGCAGGCTTTTTGACTTAACAGTTAACGTTGACTCATTGAGGTTGGGCATGGTAAAACGAAGCGATACCAGTTTAAGATACTCTCCCCGAATAACGGATGCTAAATCGCTGTGGGGGCGACATGGCCATCTTTTTTGTCATCTGGTTTCCTAACTCTAGACCAAACTCCACCCATTAACTGGTCATGGCAGTTCTGACAATAATGGAACCTTCGGTACGCCTCTCTGAATGAATATGCCTTCTTCCCTGTGGCCACTAGATAGCCCTCTGGGGACAGACGTGAGACAATTTCTCCAACTCCCCCACATCCTGGGAAGTCACACACTGTCTCGGCTGCCATAACTTAGCCTAAGCGTATCAGCACTTTAATGGTCGTGTATTTTACGTCAAAAAAAGTCATTTTTCTGTTGGCTCAATGACAACTAATGGGACATTTGCCTCAATGGATTGGCCTGCCTCACAATTTACCGAGGTAACTTTTCCTGAGATCGGAGCTTGTATCTCATTTTGCATTTTCATGGCTTCAAGAATCAAGATCACTTGCCCTTCTTCAACTTCTTGGCCGACTTCAACCTCAATAGTGACAATTTTACCCGGGATATTTGCTGATACGGTCCCTGATTTCTTTTTCTTGCCACCGCCCGCTCGCTTCTTTTTCACAACAGGTCCGGCATCGGGAATTTCTACCTCGAAAGTCGTACCCTCTACAGTAGCGTGCCATTTTCCGTCATCGGACACTTCAACTGAAACTTCGTATTCAACACCGTTAACGATAACTTTCTTGATTTCAGTCATTTTTTCATCTCCATGGTGATCTTGCAGAGTTTCTGTTCATCAGTGAATTTAGCCCCGTATTCATTCGAATGTGGTCTTGCGTCCAAGGAGGTCCTGGCTGTCTGCCGACCAGTGAAGGGTCTTCGCCTTGGGTTTCAACCAGAGCTAAAACAGCACAAATCGCGGCGATTCTCAAGGTTGCTTCGTCTGTCAAATTTTCACCTCAAAGTGGGATATTGCCATGCTTTCTCGCTGGTCTTAATTCTTCTTTGTCAATCAGCATTTCAAGGGCGCGAGCGAGTTTTGCTCTAGTTTCACTTGGCTCAATAACATCATCGATATAACCGAGTGCTGCCGCTTTGTATGGGTTGGCGAATTTTTCGTTGAAATCTTCAGTTAACCTGACTCTTTCTTGTTCTGGATTCCTAGCACTCTTCAGTCTTCTTCGGTGAATTATTTCAACCGCTCCATCAGCACCCATAACTGCTAATTCTGCTGATGGCCAAGCGACATTGTAGTCGCCTCTTATGTGCTTTGAGGACATAACATCATATGCTCCACCGTAGGCTTTTCTCATAATCACAGTCAGTTTGGGAACTGTTGCTTCAGCGAAAGCATACAGCAGTTTGGCACCATGTCTAATTATTCCGCCCCACTCCTGGTTGGTACCGGGTAAGAACCCAGGAACATCCTCGAAGGTTACGATTGGGATATTGAATGCGTCACAAAATCTAACAAATCTTGCCGCTTTGTCGCTTGCATCAATATCTAAACAGCCTGCTAAAATTTTTGGCTGATTGGCGACAACGCCGACAGTATGGCCAGCTAAGTGACCAAATCCGATGACGATATTTTGTGCCCAGTCAGCTTGTACTTCCATGAATGCGTTATCATCAAGTACCTCTGAAATGACATCTACAACGTCATATGGTTTGTTGGACTCTTCGGGGATAATTGAATCGAGTTTGTCACAGGAGCGACTGGTAGGATCTGATGTCTTCTTTGTGGGGGGTTTTTCTAGATTATTTGAAGGCAACATATCACACAAATCTCTCGCCAGTTGAATCGCAGACTCGTCATCGTCAGCCGTGAAATGTGATACTCCTGACCGACTTCCGTGGGTCATCGCACCGCCAAGTTCCTCAAAAGATACCACTTCATTGGTTACAGTTTTGATAACTTCTGGGCCTGTAATGAACATATGTGCAGTCTGGTCAACCATTATGACAAAATCCGTAATTGCTGGTGAATAAACGGCTCCTCCAGCACATGGCCCCATGATTACCGAAATTTGTGGAACGACTCCAGAAGCCCTGACATTTCTAAAAAATATCTCAGCATAACTGCCGAGTGAAGCAACGCCTTCTTGGATTCTAGCACCACCGCTATCATTTAGGCCAATAACGGGTTTTCCTGTTTTCAGAGCCATATCAAGAACCTTGCATATTTTCAGTCCATGCATTTCTCCTAGAGAGCCACCGTATACGGTAAAATCTTGAGCAAAGGCGAATACTTCTCGTCCGTTGATACAACCATGTCCAGTGACAACACCGTCACCAGGTATGACATTTTTATCCATATCAAAATCTCTACACCGATGTTCAACTAGAGCGTCAATTTCTTGAAACGTTCCATCGTCAAGTAGAATTTCTAACCGTTCGCGAGCGGTTAGTTTACCTCTATTGTGTTGGGCATCGACGCGATTTTGACCGCCTCCTGCCTCACTTTGTGCCTTCCTATTTCGAAGGTCTCGAAGTCTTTCCTCGGTATTAGGCATGGCTTCCCCACAATAATGTGCGTCGAGGCCGCCTTTATTGATTACCATAATATTAGCAGTTGAATCGCATTCATTGGTTGATAATCCTATTGCGGAGTGAATATGTATGGGTTTTCTTGATAGGTGGGGAACTGTTAGACTACTCATGGGCAGTAATCTTAGAATAGTCATCGCAAAGCCTGGTCTGGATGGCCATGATCGCGGTGCAAAAGTTGTTGCACGAACACTACGGGATGCCGGCCATGAGGTAATTTATACCGGACTAAGACGTACTGCAAAGCAAATCGTCGAAACGGTTAGGGATGAAGATGCAAGATTTTTGGGTCTGTCATCGCTGTCAGGGGCTCACAACCATTTGTTTCCCCGGGTTTGCGAGTTATTGATTGAGGAAGGTCTATCTGACGTGATTGTATTTGGCGGTGGAATAATTCCAGAAGATGATAGACCAGCCCTTTTTTCCAGCGGAATAAAAGCAATATTTGGGCCTGGAACCCCAACTACTGAGATTCTTGATTTTATTGATACTGCATCAAGTATGGATGATGTTGGTGTTGGTGCTAAAACTGACTGGCATTGGCAATCAACTGCTTGAGGTGAAATATTGAATCTAGAATTGATTAATGACGCCATTAATGGTGACAGAAGGTCATTGGCTAGAACCCTAAGCGGTATTGAGAATGGCTCGATAAGTATCGAGCAAGTTAAACAGAGTGTCAGCGTCAATAACGACACTGAGATTTCCAATTGGCGATCATTGGCAATAACCGGCGCCCCGGGGGTTGGCAAATCATGTTTGATTGACAAATTGTTGAGTATTTGGGCAGGGTCCGGATTGAAGATTGCATTGTTAGCAATCGACCCCTCATCTCCTCGCACTGGCGGAGCGCTACTGGGTGATAGAGTAAGAATATCTTCGATTGATGATGATGCTTTGAAAGAGAACATATACATTAGATCAATTGCGACTAGAAAATCCTCTGGTAATGTTCCATTAATAGTGGCTGATATGATTGAATTTCTTCATATTACTGGTTGGGAAAGGGTCATAATCGAGACGGTTGGTTCAGGGCAGTCAGAAGTTAGATGCGCGGCAATTGCAGACCGAATCGTTGTCGTTGAAGGTCCAGCTCGCGGTGACGGCGTTCAAGCCGAAAAAGCTGGGTTACTCGAATTAGCCGATGCAGTTATTGTCAACAAATCAGATTTAAGTGGAGCAGAGAAACATGCCGAAGAACTGTTGGAATCTTTCGAGTTAGGATTAGGTGACACACCTCCTGTGTTGTTGACTTCAGCGCTAAATGAGACTGGAATCATAGAAGCAGCAAGTGTATTACTGGATTTACCAGACTCTGGGCGGTCAGTAAGAGCCAGATGGCGTGAAAGATTACTTGCGCACTATGAGCGCAAAATACTCGAGTCTCCAGATTTGGACAAAATTTTATCTTCACTGGCGATAGGTTCAATTTCTATCGATGAAGCCATTAGAACACTAGGTGGACAATAAAATGAGTGAACAAGTGGAACTGACTAATCCAGTTGATTTATCAGTTGGTGGCATGAGTGGACACATCTTCAGGAGAATTTTCCACCTTGGAATGTTTATCATCCCTGTCTTATATTTCGAATATGGTGAAGCGGTTGCTGATAAGGTCGGCTTGACACTAGATGAGGTTGTTGCATCATTCATCCTCGCTGCGGTTATTGGTGAAATGATTCGCTTGAAACTAGGGTTCACAGTTTTCGGACAACGAGAGTATGAATCAAAACAGGTATCAGCTCTTGCATGGGGTGCTCTCGCTATTGGTCTTGTATTGTTAATCACTCCAACCAAAGAGTACGCTTACCCACTGATATTCTCATTAACATTCGGTGATCCTTTCATGGGTGAATTACGCAGAAAAGGTATGGAATCAAACAATGTCATTTTGGCGGCGTGCGTATTCCTGCTTGGTATTTGGCTGGCGTGTTGGTATTTGTTTGGAACACCTGTGTTGGTTTGTTTGATTGTGGCTCCAATCGCTGTGTTGGCGGAAACACCAAGATTACGCTACATAGATGATAATGCTACGATGTTACTAATCCCACTAGCAGCAGTTGTAACATTGGAACCGTTCTTTAATGTAATGTAGTCTTTCAATATGTTAAAATGCGGAGTTGTTTAGGGTAGTTTGAGCAGCATGTATGATAGTGATGGCAATAACTCTGCGCCACCTCAAGGGGCGTATTATTTTGTATTCTTCTTGTCAATAGTCCTGCTTGGCGTTGCAATGTTTGCCTACCCGCTTTGGTAGCGTTAGGGAATAAAGCGATTCTTCAAATAAACAATCGTATACCTTGGTTTATGTGCGGTATTTCTGGGATGTTTGGGTCACCAGACACCTCAGTGGTACAGCGCATGGTGGAAATACTAACCCACCGTGGTCCGGATGGTAATGGCCTATGGTCCGATTCAAAGATTTCGTTGGGACACAATCGATTATCTATAGTTGACCTGTTGGGCAGCAGTCAGCCAATTATTGGAAATAATGGTGCCGTATTGATTGTCAATGGAGAAATATATAATCACCTTGAGTTGAGATCCGTATTGAATTACAACTGGAAAACAGCAGGCGATTCGGAAGTAATCTTAGGTCTTCATGACAACTTCATCAAAACAGGAGGCACGGATAATCACACACAATGGATTTCAAGGCTCAACGGTATGTTCAGTTTTGCTCTTTGGGATGCAAATCGTGGTGAGTTGATTCTAGCGAGGGATCCTCTAGGCATCAAGCCTTTAGTGCGCAGCGAAATAGATGGATGTTTGCTGTTTTCAAGCGAGATTAAGGCTTTTCACGCCCACGAAGCTTACCGACCAAAATTTGACGAAACCTCGCTAGCACTGCGCCTGTCTTGGGAATATTCGCTAGATTCCTCAACCTTGATTGAAGGCGTTCATCAGGTAAGGCCGGGCACTGTTGAAATATGGAAGTTAGATGCAGAATCAAAACCATACCTTTCATCTGTATCAAATTACGAGCGTCAAAAAATCATTCCAGATGAAACCTGGAATCCGCAAATTGATAGTGAAACGCTACTAGAATCATTCACTGTTAGTGTGCAAGAGAGGCTGATGGCAGATGTTCCCGTTGGTATTGTTCTTTCTGGCGGGCTTGATTCGTCTTTGGTTGCAGCAGTTGCTAGTGAAGCCGCAGATCGTGAAGGTAAACCAGTCCCTGCTTGTTGGACAGTGGCGGAAAGCGAAGATAATCCAGACTGGATTGCGGCAGAAAATGTTGCTGCCTCACTTGACCTAGTGCATCACAAAACAATAATGTCAGAAGATTCGTTCGTCAAAGACATTCCAAAGCTATCATGGTATGGCGAGGATCTGGATGTTTCAGTGTTATTTTTTCAACCATTATTTCAACAGATGAGACAACACGTCAAGGTAGGCCTATGTGGTCAAGGAGCAGATGAAATTCATGCTGGATATCCACGTTACAAATCACTACCTGAACACAGAAAGTTAGTTCTAGATAGGCTGAGTTCAATTGACCAAGCGGTCACATCGCAGATTATAGAAAAGCGGTTGCCTGTTGATAGTTGCTGGTACTCGAGTAGTTTACATCCTGATGACTATACCAGTGATTTAGATAAAATGTTGAATTTTGAATTGGAACGCGGACAGCTCAGTAATTTTCAACTCAGACTTGTTGATAGACACTCTATGGCGCATTCATTGGAAGTCAGGGTGCCATTTTTGGGGCAAAGTCATCGTCAACAATCTTATCGCTTGCCAACTAATTGGCGACTGCCAAGTAATGGTCTTGAAAAAGCAGCCTTGCGTAGTGCAGCGCGATTAACTGCGCTCCCTAGGGAAATAACCGACCGACCTAAACTACCAGCCGGTACTGCAACATCACCAAACCAATTGAAATCTTTTTTGTCTGATTATTCTCAATTCTCAAAGTTATTAGCCAAAAAATATGATAAATACACTAAGGTGTTAAGTCAGCAACCGGATATGGCCCTTGGCTTAGGATTGTTCGAAGCACTACATATAATCGAACCACATCACAGTCGAAGCAACTATTCTATAGAATCTTTAGTCGAGGAGGTGTTGTATTGAATCTTAATGATTTTAATGATTTACTCGAGTCTAAAAGGCAAGAAATCACAGACTGGATGAACCTAAAGCGCTCTGAAATACCAATCCCGATATATGGTAGTGTGGATGTCAGAGATGCCGGTTGGAAAATCGCTGTAGTCGATGCCAACCATTTCCCAGCCGGTTTCAACAATGTTGCCAGTGAAGATGAAAAACATCTCGCAGCCTTACTAAAAAACCACATCAAACGTAGAGATGAGAGTTGTAGTTGGGTCCATCTTTACCCAGAATCTCATACTAGAAATGCTGCATATGTGGAAAATTTAACCACGCTTCAGCGTCTAATCGAAAGAGCCGGATTTCGTTGCACAGTCGGATCTCCGGAATTGGCTGAACATGGCTCAATTGATGGTTTATCGGGACCATTAAAATTAGACGTCGTCGAGTTACGCGAGATTAATGGTGAACAGAATATTGTTATCGATGGGTTTAGCCCAGACTTGATACTGCTGAACAATGACTTGACAGAGGGCATTGTTCCGGGTTTGGGTACTGGTAGAGTCTCTCCGCCCCCAGTTATGGGGTGGCACAGTAGGAAGAAGTCACATCATTATGAGGCCTTGAGTGAATATGTTGAAGAGATTGCGGAAATGCTGGGTGTTGAATCTTGGAATTTAATCACCGATTGGTTTGTTTCAAAAGATAAATGTCTAGATAGAGAGTCATGTAGAATTGAGCTTGCTGCCGAAGTCGATGAGTTCATCAGCAAAATAAAACAAAAATATACCGAGATTGGGATTGATAGAGAACCAGTGGTTTTCATTAAGAACGACAGCGGAACTTATGGTTTGGGAATTCTATCAGTCAAGAGCGGCAAGGAACTTCTTTCATTATCAAATCGGAAAATGAACAAATTGATGTATTCAAAAGGCGGGGTCGATGTAGAGAATTTCCTCATCCAAGAGGGGGTTCCAACTAGGCTCAAGACAAATAACGATGGCCCGGTTGAACCTGTAGTATACTTGGTAGACGGACAAGCAGCATCTTGGTTTTATCGTGTCAATGAAAAGAAAAGTGACATTGAAAACCTAAACTCACCAAGTTCCACGTTTGAAAGTTATTCCGAAGTTGGTCATCTTTACGGTGAGAATGCTCATAGCTGGCATGCCTTAGTTGCGGAATTATCGATGTTGGCGATGGGTAAAGAATTTTCAAATTATGGCAACTGATTACGATGCAAAGCAATATCACCAAGCCTTTGGTGGAATAGATATGAGCCGGACATGGCTATACACTCTCACCATATTGGTCGGGCTGTGGTTTTCCGGTACGGCGTGTGGCGGTCTATTTCCCGATCACTTGGCCGAATGGCCGGTGAACATTTGGTGTTGGGGGGTCTTTGCATACATTTACAAATCAACCAACAGAAAAGAGAGAATTGAGATGTTAACAGTACTTGCATTTGCCACGCCAATGGAATTATTGTTTAGCGAGGTGTGGAAAATATACGAGTACAAAAGGGGCTTAATGCCAATATTTGTCCCAGCCGGACATTACTTCTTGTTTGATTTGGGTAGAATAATGGCTAGTAAGTTCGATGTAAGAATGGCGATGCCACTGCTTGTACCTTTCATTCCCATGGTGGCGTTTGGTGTTTGGCATGGCACGGACACCTCAGCAATTTTCCTGCTTGTTATGGTGATTTTGTTCACCAAATTCGGACCGCAACCTTGTTTGTATGCATCGATGGCTTGGGCGGCATTAGTTATGGAAATTGTCGGTACCCAATTAGATAATTGGCAATGGGCCAGCGAAGTGCCGTGGACCGGTTTGACTGCTTGGAATCCACCATTACTGGTCGGAGCATTCTATTGTTTAGGCGATTTATTGGTTAACATGACAGTCGTTAGGTTTGAAGAGAAGGCACCCGTGGGGTTAACCAGATGACGTCTGCGGATGAGTTAAAGAAGCGTAGGGAAAAAGAAGCCCTGCGAATCAGAACTTCGCTTAATCGTCAGCGTAGCGTACAACATTCTAACACTAAAGGTGGAGAAAATACTGTCGCCTTTGTTGAAGAGCGATTGTGTATAGGCTGTGATCAGTGCGACATAGTCTGTGATGACAAGGCCATAGAGTTATACAAAGCCGATATGAGAAGTCCGTTAATGAATGTAGAATCTAACCGGAAAGCGAGAATAATTAGAGATGATTGTACTGGTTGCAGGCTTTGTGTATTAGCTTGCCCAACCGACGCAATTTCAATGATAGATAGGTGATGTAATTGAGCAGCAAGAGCAAAGCGAAAAATGATGCTCAACGGTTTGGTGGTGAATTTGGTCCATATCGAAAGCCAGGGACGACCGGTGTTCCTCTATCAACATTCAAGACACTGGTTTGGACATCGAACATCGGTGGATTACTGCTTGTTGTGATAGCATTGGAAATGCTATTTGTTCGGCAAATGTTTTTTTGGGGTCTCATGGCTATATTGGGAGGAGTGGCTGTTGCCTTGTTCCCTTCCAACTATGAGATAGTTGGTATGAGTGATGATGCAGAAATATCTCAAAAAATGAGCATCAAAAAGAAGGCGAAATAATCAGGCTTCGGTTACTATGACTGGAGTAGATTCTTGACCAATATTCTGCTTCTTTTCATTAATCTGTTGGGCAAGGAAGGAAACAACATCTAGAATTTTGATATCGGCATATCTTTCATCACCTTCAAACTTCAAACATTCAAAGTGAGAAACACACTTTGGACATGATGTGAGCATTGTATCTGCGCCAGTAGATTTGATTTCTTCCATTCTAGCGACACGTAGCGCTCGAGCGTTCTCATTACAGGACATCATGCTTGAGACACCACAACACATTGCATCTTCGCCGCTGTGTTCCATCTCAACAATGCTTACACCCTCAACAGATTGGATTAGTTCTCTGGGTTCTTCATAGATGCCCATTTGCCTGCCTAATCTACATGGGTCATGATAGGTAACTGTTGTCTCCTCTTCGACTTTTAGGCTCATATCAAAACCTTGCTCAATTAAGAACTCAGTAGTGTGCATGACCTTGACATCCTCTAATTCATAGTCTCTAGCAAATGTCCGGAAACATTCAGCACAAGATGAAACTAAAGTGTCGATTCCAGATTGTTGAATCTTCTTTTGGTTGTATGCCTTTAGTTTGTCAAATACTTCGGTTAACCCTTGCCACTTCTGGTCATGGCCGCAGCACTTCAAGAAGTCTCGGCCGAGGTATGATACGTCGACTCCTATTTCATCAAAGATGGTAAACGCTGAGGTGGTTGCATCGCCTAGATTCATCTCTCCCTCATTGACATGTGAGAAAACCATCTCTTGATCGAGATAGTCAACACAACCTGGGTAATACCCGACATTAGACTCAATTGGATAATCTTCGACGGCGATGAAGTCTCCATCAGCCTCTTCCTCCGCTTCTGCGGCTAATACTGCTTGGAGCACTGTGTGCGGTATCTCCGCTTGTGGGCCGCCAACAATTAGTCCTCGCCTAATGTCTACGTATGAGTCATAATCCACCAATTGTGGACATGCGTTGGTACAAGCAGTACAGGTCAAACAGGAATACAATGGTACCCCATCATCCTCATTGTTCCAAGAATTGTATATGATGTTTAATTTATCGCCACCATTGAAAAGTCGGACAGGACAAGCATCATCACACAAATCGCATCCATAACACTTGTTCATTTCGAACTCATATCCACGGGCCATCGATCTTAACAGAATAAATACCATAGCACCAAATGTTAGACATGGAATGAACATTGCATAAATCAACTTAGCATCCAGACTCTTTGGGTTCATGTGATAGCTTGGATTACTGACTTCACTATAGCTAGTACCTCCAAGCATCATTTCAGCATTATTGCTTAGATTAACCGTTTTACCCTCAAGTGATGCAGGAGCGGAACTACTCCAAACAAGCAGTGGTTGGAACGCTGCAATTTCTAAACTGATTTCTTTCATCATGGTATCGTTTAGCGCTAATGGTCCGGTAATGTCGACATCTAGTTCGTAAGTGTAGATTCCGACAGGTAAATCTAGGGAGTCTCCAGCACAGTTGGTGAACTGTGAGACCACTTTGTTGTTAGAGTTGTACAGAGTCATTGTGCTGCTAATCATTGTCTCGGTCTTGACATCATTGATTTTTCTTTCTTCAGCACGGTGTTCGCAAGCAATATCGGTGGTTATTTTGCTTACTGATTCGTGATGCCCATCTGGGAATAGCGCTGGATCTTCAGTGATGGTGAACGTACCCGATGAAGACCAAGTGTCCTGATAAGTGAGCACAGTAGAGTCTTGAGCTGCGTTTATTGAGTTTTCAGGGTCTTGATGGCCATTGGCATCAGCGAAGTCTATTATCACCTGTTGTCCGGGTTGATAAATAACCCAATCAAGCCATGCAGCGGTCGGAACGATTCCATCATCGGACCAACCGAATTCATCAGTGAATTCGTTCGTGTCGTGAACGTGTATGTCAACGGGTTGCGTTCTCATGGATTCAAGTTCTTCATAATCGGCAATTGTACCTAGTCCCTTTGCGCCCCAGAATCCTTTGTCATAGACATCCCAAGTCGCCACTGTAGCGGCAGTTGAGAGTATTAACGCACCAACAAGTATCTGTTTGGCGTGGCCAGGAGTAAAGGCAGAGCCCCATGCTTTGGTTAGAATCATCCGCGCCCCGAAGTAGATACAAATCCATAAGAAAACTCCCGTCATTAGCCATGGTAAGGCGTTGAAAGCTTCCGCTAACCATGGTTCCCTCACCCCACAAAGCAAGTCTCCATGACTGTCTAATTTACAATAATCCGACCTATTTTTGTGATATAGCTCAAGGAAGATATTGATCGAGAACACCGAAATAAACCAAATATGTGCTAGATAAACTGCACCAGCGGCGGCAAACCATGGATCTTCTACGGGTCGCTTTTCCCTACCACCTAAAAACGGTGGTAGAACTAGAATTCCTACAGGTATTCCAGTTAGAGCAGCACCCCACCACGCAGCATTCCAAGGGAATACTGGCTGACCAAAGATGTCGCCGACAAATCCCGTTGGTACGGTAAATTGGGGTAAATATTCACCCCACCTCAAATATCCATATGAGAATAGCACATACCAGTCAGGGAACACGAATCCAGCTTGGGCATACGGGTCTGCAGCACCATGAAGCGGGGGCGGAATAATCCATGCGTAGTAAAGCAATACCGCACCCATGAATGCAAAAATCAAAACATCTCTCAAAACTTCATGTGGCCAGAAACCATGGCCTAATCGGGTTCTCTTACGCTTCTCGCCAGTAGTTTGAAGCTTTTCCTTTTCATCCATGTAAGATGATGCGACTCTACCCAGATTTTCTACTAGTCCCATTTAATACCCCCAAATATCAATGCGGCTCCGCGATGCCTTGCACCCATACAATAAACAAGTGAACGATAATTAGTCCGGTGACGATTACAGGTAGGATGAACACATGGATGAAATACATTCTAGTTACAGTTCTTGGCGTAAGAGCAGATCCACCAAACAATAGTGTTGCTATTTGCTTGCCAACTAGTGGGCTGGAGTTTGCTAGATTGATTCCAATAACTGCAGCACCATAAGCTAGCGAATCCCACGGTAGTAGGTAGCCGGAGTATCCAAACACAATAGTCAAAGCCATTAGAGCAACACCAATTAGCCAGTTAAGTTCTCGAGGATTTCTGTACGCGCCAGTGAAGTAAACCCTACACATGTGCAAGAACACGCTGGCTACCATGAAGTGAGTGCCCCAATGATGCACTGCTCTAATGATATAGCCGAACGGCAACTCAGTCATGATGTATTGCATACTCAGGTACGCAGGTGAGGGTATTCCTTCGCCTCCAGGTACGTAGTAGATGCCCAAGACAGTCCCCGTCATGACCAGTATAATGAATGAGAGGAATGAAATTCCACCAAGGCAGTAGAGGGGGTACCAATACCAAATTATTCTCAACTTGTATTTCTCTGCGTGAGTCAAAGGCATCTGTCTGTGCATGTTGTAGTAGGCACCTTTTGACATGTTCCAATAATCTTGGATTCTAAATCTGGTATCTAGCCAAGAGAAAACCCATAGGAACGAACGCTCTGCGAAGCCCATTTTTCCGGTTGACTCAACGGCACGAAGAATTTCCCTGCGTGGCATCTCCTCGTTTTCTTTGCGCAGAGTAAACGCAACAAGAACTATGATGAAGGCAATGAAGAACCACAGAATCCAAAACATTGTTGTCATTTCTTCACCTCAATCACAATATGTATACCAATCCAAGTAGTCAGTAATGCCTTCAATGTTGTCACCATTCATCTGCACCGGGATAATCGGCAAACCCACAGGGGCTGGCCCACCAGATACTTTTATCCCGGCATAGTTAAATGTGGCGCCATTAGCACGGTTTCTGTTTGAATTCATCTC
>CAYPPO010000042.1:0-13664 GCA_964412625.1 uncultured Candidatus Poseidoniales archaeon | reverse complement strand
TTGACGAATCTAGCCTCTTTGCTTTCTCCGACCTCATACTCTTCGAATAATTCAAGCCATTCAGGCGCTAACTGTTTCATTGCATTACGTTCCATTTCGGCTTTGTTATTGAGATTATCATGAGGAGTTAAATCTCCAACGATAACCTCAGGTAAATCATGAACCAAACACATCGAGAGTACTTTAATCAAATCCAATTCTTTTGGTGCAAGACGCAAAGCTAAAATCGCCATACCCCAAGAATGCGCAGCCACCGATTCAGGGTGCTCAACATTTGATCTGACCCATCCAGTACGCGGAAGTTGTTTCAAGGCAAGATATTCTAATAATCGGTCTCGCATGGTTATGGGTACATGCAAGAGGTCAAAACCTAAACGGAGTTTTGCATGTCATGGAGAAGGGAAAACCACGATGGTGGAATGACGCTGTCGAATTCCTAAAACAGGATGATTTACTGGGCGAGGTGGTCAAAAAATATCCGGATGGTTCACTTGAAGGCAAGGGTGAGTTATTTGAGACTACAATTAGATCGATAGTTGGACAACAAATATCCGTGATTGCCTCAGATGCAATTTGGGGCAGATTAGTTGCTATGTTAGGAAAACCTACACCCGAAAATGTGCTTAAATTTACTGAAGAAGAACTTGCTTCTTGTGGATTAACTAGACCGAAAGCCAGTTACATCCACGGACTTGCAAGAGATTCAGAAACACTGCTCATCCAAGACTGGAATAATATGACTGACGAGGCAATCAAACAACATCTTGTCAAATTTCGCGGGATTGGCCCATGGACTGCTGAAATGATGTTGATGTTCTCTTTTATGCGTCCCGATATATTCAGTATTGGCGACATTGGCTTAGTCAAAGCAGTGAAAATACTAGTCCCAGAGGTCGAGTCAAAAGATTCTATAGAAAAAATTGCAGAGCGCTGGTCACCGTACAGAACTGCTGCCTCATGGTATTTGTGGCGGATGATAGATCCTGTACCTGTAGGTTACTGACATATGATTGGTTTGTCAGATTGATAATCGGGTGCATTGACGCCAAATTCGAAGGTGTTTTTGGCAACCGATGTGCTGATTAATAGCGAACATGAATTGACGTCCAATTGTTGCAATTCATTATCTATGGTGACGGATTTCCAAACCCACCACATGGCGTTTTCATCGTCACTGAAACTAACTTCAACTGTTTGAACAATTGATTTTGTTATAAGTTGATTCTCGTCAATAATTTGAACCAAAGATGTCATTACTAAATAATCACCCTCGAGTGTGTATGTAGAACCAGGATAAATTTGATTCGAGAAACTGTTATCATCGCCAAAAGTAAACTCTTGCCCATCGCCCTTAATCCAGGCTCCCTCGATTGGCTCGGTAGATTGGGGTATCATGAAAATAATAACGACCGCCGAAATTATCATGGCACCAATGGCAATAGCGTAAATAACATTCTTTTGTTTGACAAAGTCAACAACTTGTTTTGACAAAGGGTGCTCAGTAATTCCACCTAACTTATTGGAGAAAGTCGGGGTTGGAGTTTGAGTTGGGTAGTACGCTTGAAATGGATTTGTCGAAGCACGGGGTTGAGTAACCTCCGGTGAAAGGTCTGTGTCAGAGTTGGGACCTTGTCCATCCGCTTCCATGCCCACATTGCTCACGCACCAATGTTTAAACTTGCCTAAATATATCAATCTGATTTTCCGTTCGAATTGATTCAGATAGCGGGCATCTTTTGCAGGCTGATTTATTTCGTCTCTTGTATTTTTCACAGCATTCAGACTTTACCTTTTTCTTGGATTTTTTTTGCTTCTTCCTGTGGAACTCTAAATACTCAGAATTTTCAACTAGATTGACGATTGATAAGTTGGTTGAGGCAAGGTTACTATCGCTATCGCCACATGCTGGACATGTAGCCCATCTCGTCTCTATGTGGCTGCCACAAATATCACAGCCTTCCATTGTCTTTAGATAAATTAGGGACACCTAAGAATATTTCGGGTTCCCTAAGGATAATTACTAAATGTAGCAGGTTTGTGGAAACAACCGTCGACCATGATTAGAACTCCTTTCATATCATTTGTGGCGATGATTATGTTGCTGCTTGCAGGGTCAAATATCGCAACCAGTTTGCAAGATTCTGACAGTATAGAGGCCATGATGACCAGCGCTAGGGACGATGACGACGATGATTATTGTGAGGATACCTACACGAGCGAATCTGCCTGTAATGCCGATAGTCGTTGTGAATGGGATGAAGAAGATGATCCAGATGACGACGATTATCCAGGCGAATGCGAGGGTGCCGACGATGACGACGATGACGACGATGACGACGACGATGATGATGATGATGATGACGATACGAACCCCGGCACTGGTGGTGGCGGCACCGGCAACGGTAATGGCGGAGGTGGAGCTCTGCCCACCGATACCGATGGTGACGGAGAGAGCGACGACACCGATACAGACGACGACAATGATGGCGTTGACGACATGTATGACTCATTTCCGCTAGATGCTTCTGAGCAATATGATTTTGACGGTGACGGAATCGGTGACAATGCCGATACCGATGATGATAATGATACGGTCGAAGACCAATTCGATGCATTCCCATTTGATGCGTCTGAGCAGTCTAACTTTGATGGCGATAATTTAGGCGACAATGCTGACCCAGATGATGATAATGACGGGGTTGACGATCAATTCGACGCATTTCCATTCAATCCAGACGAACAGTATGATAACGATAACGATGGCATTGGAGATAATACAGATAACGACGATGATAATGATGGGTATATAGATTCACAGGACGCATTTCCGCTAGATTCAAGCGAGCATGCTGATAATGATGGTGATGGTATTGGTGACAACGCCGACCAAGACGATGATAACGATGGGATAAATGACAATGAAGATACTAACACAGAACAAATTGTTGTTGTCAATGATAATGATGGTGATGGAATTTCAGATGAGGATGATGATGACGACGACAATGATGGCGTGATTGACACATTAGATTATTATCCATTTGACCAAACCGAATCTAGTAACTTCGACGGAGATGCTGTTGGGGACAATGCAGATAGTGACGATGATAACGATGGATATCCAGATTCAGAAGATGCATTTCCCTTCAATTCCGCCGAGTGGTTTGATACAGACAATGACGGAATAGGCAACAATGCAGATGATGATGACGACAATGATGGGATCTTAGATGTTGATGATGCGTTTCCTACCAACAACCAATCCTCACTTGATTTCGACCGTGATGGAATGCCTGACGAATTAGACTTTGATGATGACAATGATGGTGTTAATGATATCATTGACCCATTCCCACTCGATAGTAGTGAATGGCAAGACACTGATGGTGACGGAATTGGCGATAATATGGACACTGATGACGATAATGACGGCTTTATTGACTTTTTAGATCTCGACCCGGATTATGCTGGCTTCACACCTAGCGATGAATTAATCCAAAATAATCAAGATAAAAACTCTGATTCTTCGTCAACAATTGCCGGCAACAAAGCATTACTGCTACTGTTCACCACAACAATATCCATGGGGTTAATATTTGGGGCAAGAAGGTTCGTAAACAAAAAACCTTCAACACTGAATAACAACCAAGACACAGTTGGCACAATGATGGAGGAGAAAACATGAGTACTATGAAAAAATTGCTTGATTTAGATCTGCGCGGTATGCTCAACCCAAAATTCTGGTTACTGGTAGTACTAATCTCGCATACGATAATCGGTACCTTAGTACCCCTAGTAACTTCCAAATCCGATAGCGTTGAGTTTCAAGCAGCATCATACGGATTAGTCATCTCAGTAGTGTTAGCAAGCATTTACTTCCTAACCGAAGGTCAAACACAGGCAAGGCTTACTGCAACCACCGCAGGTGCCACCTTGGTTTGGATTCTGGTAACGCTGATCGCCAATCCAGCGAATAATTTTGACCTAAGCGTAAACTTTGAACCACCATTTCTCTACAAATTCTCCTTCGATGTTGAACTGGCGCCGCCAATTATTCTTTGGGCAATGCTCACCTTAGGTGGAATTGCTTACTGGAACTGTGATGAACAATCTAGTAGCGATGAAAAAGAAACAACTACCGAGCAATTGTAATAATGCTCAAGTTATTTCCAACAAATCATTTAACATACAGCCAATTGTAGGAACATACATGGCTTCGGACCGAGTAGAGTCAATGGCTGAAAAGTTGAATTTGACAAAACAACGACTGAGTAATCTTTCGCAAAAATTTGCGGAAAACACAAAATCAATGATCAACAAAACCAATCAATCCATCAAAACCGGGGTGGCAAAACATAAAGAAAATCGTCAAAAGAAAACTCAGGAAAGAATTTCCGCAACAAAAGAAGATATTGCCAAAGACGGTTTGATGGATGATGTGCCGTCTATGGTAACATTGCCAGAGTATGAAGACGAAAAGCTAGAAATTGTTGCTGAACAAAATGATAACATGATTTCAATTGTCGAGGAAATGCAGCGATTATCAGAGCGTTTAGATTCAGTAGAAAGAAGATTTAGGAATATGGGAAATCCAAAGGGGAAAAAATCTCGAGAGCCGATGCCTAAACCACTTAGTGATGGAAATTCAAAAATTGAACCTTCTCCGGTGATGCGTGAGGTAATTCACTTACTGGGTGCGTCACTTGTGTGGATTGTAGTTTTATTCGGCATAGACAAATACCTATCAGACAATGCAATATTAATCGTCGATAGTTACCCTGCTGAAATACCAATATGGGGGATTGGAGCGCTGACATGGTCATACTATCTACTCCAAAGATTAGGCAAATCATCAAGTGCATTACAACTTCCGAAATTGTTAATGTTTCAGACCTCTATCGCTGTCGGTATAACAACAACATTTGGGCTCATGGTTAATGATGAAACTATGACAACTGTATCAAATGTTTGGATCTGGGGTACCGTTATTGCAGTCGGACTTTTGTTTGCCTCAAGTATGATTGCGTCAGCATGGACCTCAACCAAAAAACTAGTCGGATTCAAAGGAGACTAGTACTAATCAACAATTGATTGTGGTGATTTTGACAAATCCTTGACGATATTCTTTTGATGTGATTCTACAGTTCCACCACCAATTTCAAGCAACTTAGAATCTCTCCATAGGCGCTCGACGTGATATTCGCCGACATAGCCATATCCACCCAATACCTGAATTGCTGAATCGGCTATTTCCTTAGCTGCGGTTGACGCAAATAGTTTTACACCATCAGAATCAAGTCTATGCCCAGCCTTTCCAAGAGTCAAATTCGCTGCAGTATCGTAGATATAAGAACGCATTGCTCGGTATTTAGCCCATGAATCGCCAATGTGCTTTTGAATCTGACCGAAATCTCTAATTTGGCTTCTAAATGCTGTTCTATCTGTGGCATACTGATTCATTTCAGCCAAACATCTCCTTGCTATACCCAAAGACATAGCGGCTAAAGTTAACCTTTCAATCTCGAGATTGCACATCATATGAATGAGGGATTCGCCAGGTAATCCAACCAAATTTTCTGCTGGCAATATGCAATCATCAAACACTAATTCTGCGGTATTTGATGCTCGCATGCCTGTTTTGTCATATATTTTCTGACCAACAGAATATCCTGGCATTCCTGCTTCAACCAAGAAGGTTGACAACTGTACTCTACCTTTGTCATCGGTTCCTGTGCGAGCATAAACCCATACAACGTCTGCCGGTGTTCCAGTTTCATCCAAACAGCCGTTAGTAATCCACATCTTTCTACCATTGAGTTTCCAGGTTCCATCACTCTGTTGCTCAGCAGTCGTTGTTAGTCCTAAAACATCGGTCCCGGCATCTGGTTCTGACATAGCCATTGCGCCAATCCACTCACCCGAGCATACCTTAGGCAAAATTCGCGCTTTTTGATCTTCATTGCCATTAAACGCAAGATTGTTGACGAATAACATTGCGTGAGCCAGATAGGCTAGGGCAAACCCAGGATCGGAAGCTGATAATTCCTCGTGAATTATTGCACATGCCGTTGCATCAAGTCCTGCACCACCATATTCTTCTGGAGCGCTAATGCCCAATAGACCTAGTTCCCCCATTGATTTTAGCAGATCCAAATTAAATAACTCGTTCTTGTCATGATGAAATGCTTGTGGTTCAACATTTTCTTCTACCCAGTCTCTAATCATTGAACGAAGCATTGAGTGTTCTTCACTAGGATTTGCTATGTCCATAACTGCCACCAAAGCAGGCCAAAAGGTCGCCCCTTTTGACAATTTGTAGAATTATCTGCCAAAAATTCGGCGCTTTTTCTTACTTTTACCACGTTTGTTATCGCTATCTCTAGCCGACCGTCTGACTTCATCTTCCATGCCAATTGAAGGTCTAACTCTAGTCGATTGCGGGGCACCCATCCTACGAATTCGTGGAGGAGGTCCTCGAGCAGTGCGTTTTACGCGTCTTATTCTTAATTCATTACTGTGATTTTGCTTTCTTGAAATCTTTCTAGCCCTTCTACCAACATGCCGGAGATGACCATTGAAGACTTTGGGTTCTGCAACTGGATTATCATTGGATATACCGGCCTGTTCCAAAACCTGCTTAGCTAGTGATTTCGGTGACTGGTTGGTAACAACCTCGTCGACTATTCTAGTTGCTAATTTGGCAAATGATTCATCGTCTTGAACAATAGGCTTTGGTTTGATTTCGAAACTTACTTCATCAATATTTGAATCATCATCTGAAAGCTCGTTTATTACCGATTCGGCAAAATTGTTGCTTAGTGACTCTTGCTTACGCTCCACATTATGCACCCCATCAGTGCGAAATTTGCAGTTTTAGGTATAAATATACCTAAATTTGAATGCTGAAATACTCGTTTTCGGTATTTACCAGTGTTGGCCAATTGTTCAAATTGGCGTCCAAATACCCATCGCTCTGGCCACACACCAGCCTGACCTGCCCTCATACACACCAAGGGCGCCCCCAGCAAACAATCCAATCGTCGATGAAATTGTGAACCAATTAGATGGAACCAAATCAAGCAGCAATAGACTGGCAGCAATGATACCCATAAGCAGCGAAATTGAGCCACCTACAAGTCGTAAAAACCGTCCCCTAGAATCGATGTTGCATTCTCTAGCCATGGAAGTAAAACTTTGTCTATTGATATAAAGCATTGTTTTGTAGTTATTTTACAACAAATCATATACTTCTATCGTGAGGGTTTACCATGTCATTTAGGGCCTGTATGTTTTGTCACAGCATTAGGATTTATCCATACCTTGGCTTTATGACTGGACAACAATACCAATGTCAAGATTGTGATGAAATATCTCCACTGGTGCTTGAATTTGACACTGAAGAAGACTATTCCGCCTTCCTAGCAGAATTAGAAGAGGAGTGATTACTGGTGGATGTATTATCACATTGGTTGTGGGGAATGGCAGTCACGCACGGTAAAATCAAAGGTAGATTCTCTGGCGCAATGGGCGTTATACCTGATCTCATGGCCTTCTTGCCAGTAACGATAATTTCGCTTTTTACTGGTCATAGAAATCCACGCGTTGATGATACCACTACCACTGAAGATTTTCACCCACTTTCGTGGGAAATATATCAATGGAGCCATAGTGCAGTCACAGTATTAGTATGTTTTTTAGCGACGTGGTGGTACTTAGAAAAATACGGCACACCAAAACTCCTCAGCAGATTCTATCTTGCAACTATGAGTGCAAAACAACAAGCTTTCTTGATTTGGCTACCTTGGTTGTTAAACATCATTACTGACATTCCCTCACACACGGCACAATTTTTCCCAACCCCAGTGTTGCATCCGTTCTCCGATTGGAAGTATGATGGTACAAGATGGTCGACACCATCGGTGTGGTTCACCAATCTTGGAATCTTACTATTTGTTTGGGCCATTATGATTGTTTTAGAACGAAGGCGAAAAGCAAATCCCAACATTATCGCACAATAAATTAATTATTTTATTTCTCGACAATTGTAAGATTTCCCATCCACATATTCAAGACTGTTAAACCAACCCTCTAAGCATGGCAGGGCTTGAATCACTGCATTGGATTAGTCGATTTATCGACGAAACTCCAGGTGATCCAGAGCACGGTGGTAAGCCACGGCAAGTACCCGGTGCGTGTTATTCGCAAGTACAGCCAACAAAACCACCAAATGCTAAACTCCGTCTTTGGTCAGAGGAGATGGCAACACAACTAGGAATCGAAGAAGGGGATGATTTTGTTCTTGGTGGTGGCGATATTTTACCAGGAATGCAACCTTATGCCCAACGGTACGGCGGTCATCAATTTGGCAATTGGGCACATCAATTAGGTGATGGAAGAGCGATTACGCTTGGAGAGGTGCAACTTTCTAACGAAATTCTTGAATTACAATTGAAGGGTGCTGGAATAACTCCTTACTCACGGTTTGCAGATGGGAAGGCAGTTCTTCGCTCATCAATCAGGGAGTTTTTGTGCAGTGAGGCTATGTTTCACCTCAATGTACCAACTACTAGAGCGCTTAGTTTAGTGACTACCGGTGAAATGGTTGTTCGAGACATGATGTATGATGGTAATCCAGCACCAGAAATAGGTGCGGTAGTTTGCCGTGTGGCGCCCAGTTTCATTCGATTTGGCAGCTTCCAAATTCACACCGCCGACGGTAATTATGATATCTTGAAGATGCTACTCAGACATACGATTAAGCATCATTTCCCCGACCATTCAACCGACAGTGATGAAGGAATTCTCAAATGGTTAAACAAGATTGCTGAAACTACCGCCGAAATGATTGCACATTGGATGCGAGTGGGATTTGTCCACGGTGTTATGAATACTGATAATATGTCGATACATGGGTTAACTATCGATTACGGCCCATATGGCTGGCTAGAAGATTACGACCCAAACTGGACACCTAATACAACCGATTCATCCACTCGACGTTACCGCTATGGTCAACAAGCACAAATTGGTGCTTGGAATATCGCCAGATTGGCAGAAGCGATTGCACCGTTGATGGACGATGTTCAATCCTTGTACTCAGTTTTGGAACATTTTGAAAATAAATATATTCAGTTTCAAAACTCTATGTGGTCAGAGAAATTAGGCATTGATGACTTCAAGGAATCTGATGAAGCCATGATCATTGAATTAGATTCAATTTTGCAGAAAGTTGAAACAGATATGACTATTTTCTTTAGGATGTTATCGCACATAGAAAAGCCCGATATCGAACTATTATCTGAAGCATTTTACGATAGTGAGAACATACCAATCGATGAATGGAATGAGTGGTTAAGTAAGTGGTGGCAAAGAGTAGGTGGGAAACCAAACCGAGAAAATATGTTGCGAGCTAATCCAAAATATGTCCTCCGCAACTGGATGGCTCAACTGGCTATTGATGCTGCTGAAAAGGAAGATTACTCGGTTTGCAATGAGCTTTACAACTTACTAAAGAACCCATATGATGAGCAAATTGAGTTCGAGCAAAAGTGGTTCGTTAAACGACCAGAATGGGCTAGAGAGCGAGTTGGATGTTCGATGTTGTCATGCTCAAGTTAAGTAAGCAAGTCCTCACTAAAGTGTTACAACAATCTTCAATAAACCAACGCCATGGCTGAGGAATCACCTTTTATTTACCAACATTAGTCGTTTTTGGCGATTCCTAGGCAAGTAGTAAAAGACTCAATTGCATAACTGCAGCACCAAATATCGCTCCCACAATCATGTGCTTAGGCCTATTTTGTTCCATTGCCTGCGGAATTAATTCCTTGTATGCGACAACAGTCATAATTCCTCCAACAAATGCAAGCGAACAACTAATCATTATCGGGGTTAAAACTGATTCTAGTACCAATAATGCGAACAATGCTCCCAGTGGCTCGGTTAATCCAGTAGCCATGGCAATTAGAGTAGCTTTTAGTCGTCCACCATTACCTGCTTGAATTGGGGCTGCAACTGCAATGCCCTCTGGTATGTTGTGCAACGCGATCGCCGCCATCAAAATAACTCCATATTGAGCATCTTCAAGCACGGCAACTCCCATTGCTAATCCTTCAGGGAAATTATGGATCGCTAATGCGATAGCCGTTAGTATTCCGGATTTATACAGTTTTCTTTCCCTCGTTAATTCGACGTCTTTCTCTTCTCGAGAGGTGTAATGACTGACCACATAGACAATTCCAACGCCGATTCCAAATGAGATCGTTATCGGAATGAAGCCAAATTCCAATGCCCTTTCAAACCACAAATCAAACAGTGATACAAGCAGCATTACTCCAGCAGCCATTGCCAATAAGAATGCCATCAATTCCGCAGTAATCTCTTTCAAAATAAATACAATCAATCCACCAATTCCGGTGGCAAGACCTGCTAACAATGCTAAGATGAATGGATAAACCCATGATGAAGATTCTCCTTCAAGCCCCTGAATCTGAATCAATGGTTTATCCGCACTATTGTGTCCACCCTGCGAGGCAACAATTTGTAGAACAATTTCTGTTGTTAAACCAAGTCCGTCTTGGTGAACTATACTCGCAACATCACTTTGCCGGTGATACTCTTCGTATTGCCAGCCATAGAATCCAATTGTTGTAATACCTTTTTGATTGAAAGAACGATGGTCACTATTACCATTCTCGTTTAATGTTACTGTGGTTGAGTAAGCATCCCATCCATCGCTTAGCACCATATTGTTAATTTTAGAAATTGGTTTTATTAGGTCCTCATTTGAAGAATCTATTCCAAGGGTACCTAATCCCTTTTCAGGATTCAAATTTGTCGAGTCGAGATTGATGTAAAGATCTAATTCTTCCATTTCATCAAGATGTGCGTCTATGTATGCCTGACTTCCCAGCAATCCCAATTCTTCACCACCCCAAGTAGCAAATTTTACCGTTGATTGTAACTCCATATCACTTAATTGCGATGCAACCTCTAACAATTGAGCAACCCCTACTGCGTTATCTACTGCGCCCGGACTGATGTAAACAGAATCATGATGAGCACCGATTAATATCTCTCCATCACCGCTGCCGGGTAACTCACCAGTTACAACTTGGACTGTTCTAGTGCCAACATTATTGCCTTCCCAAAATCCATCTAAAGATGCGAATAACGTTGCATCATTGGCTGCTTGATCAATAAAATCATGAAACGTTTCCGCCACGCTTTCAGAAATGTAGATGAATGGAATCAGGGAATCTGCATATTCTCCTCCATAGGCTTCAGGAAATGGAACGGTTTTCCCATTTTCCTGCACCGTCACGGAACGAAAAGGCGGAGTTTCTACCCCTTCGGTATAAATCATAACAACCGCTGCATTTCTTTCTATAGAATCCTTGTATATTTCAGCTAGCGATCTGGAATTATCATAATTAATCATTATCGCTAAATCAGTCATGTCACCAATAGCTGAGAATTCCGTACTGGAGCCATTGCCAGCAAAGGTTAACATGTTGTCATGTTTATGGATAGAACCAGAATAACCTAAAAATGTGAATTTTTCAATGTGATTTAAATCTCCAGTTGATTCAATTGCTACCCTTCCCGTTCCTGCGCTTCCATCCGGCAAACCAGGCACATTTTGTGCACCTTGTTCTAATTGTGCATGCATCAAAATTTGATGATCTTCCGGCTCAGCATCAACAAACCACGCTCCAGTAACTTGAAATTCTTCAACCTGAACATTACTCAGACCAATTTGAGTAAATCTGTCCATGATGTATGTTGTGGCCATGGTCTCTTCTGCAGAGCCTGCGACTCTTGGACCCATGGAAGAGATTGCATTAATATCATTCATGATTGAATCATCATCGATGGAAAATGAAAGTTGTTCATCGTCATGTAATACAAAGCCTAAAGTTAAGCTTGATAGTAATACTATCCCAGAAATTACGCCAACTATAGTCAGCCCATTTTCCGATATTACTCCCATGGTCATTGGCATGTGTCTCCATATCTAAGTTTTAGGATATCCTAAAAATTCAAAATCAATCATTCTTGAATTTTTTAGCTCTGTAGTCGATTGAAATCTGTAGTAATGTGATTTATCCAAATGCAGGGAACTAAGCAAGTTATCAAATATTAGCAGAAGAAGTTCAACCCATGTCAATTCACGATGATGTGTTTGCTAGGATTCAATCTCTACTCGAGGATGAGGATGATTGGGTATCTGCCATGTCAACTGTGGTCTGTGAATTACACAACTCATTCGAGCATTTTCACTGGACAGGCTTTTATCGAACTGTTGAGCCAAACTTATTGAAAATCGGACCTTATCAGGGCGGTCATGGATGTTTGGTTATTCCATATGACAAAGGCATATGTGGCGCTGCCGCAAGAACCGGAACAACTCAGGATGTGCCAGATGTTCATGCAAGACCAGAACATATTGCCTGTAGTTCAACCACGCTGAGTGAAGTTGTTGTGCCGATTAAAAGTTCAACCGGACAAGTCGTTGCAGTTCTTGATTTAGATTCGGATCTACCGGCAGCATTTTCCCCATCAGATATCTCGTTCACTGAACACCTTTGTCAATACTTAGGTGCTAAATATTTCTAATTATCAGGTGTCATGATGACTAATCAATTTGTTGATTTGGAGAAAAATCAAATTGCAAAACTTGAGCATGAATCAAACCATAAATTGCCAATTTGGTATCATACACTATACACTGATGGTATTCATCCAGACGCTAGATTTCCACGTGAACGATATACAAAATTAGTCAACCAACTCCAAGCACCTCAACACACTGATAAATTTATCATAAAACAGCCAATAAAAGCATCTCGCGACGAACTAATTATGGCACATGACCCGACCTATGTTGATAATTTTCTCACCCAAAAGCTCACTGAAAAAGAGATTAAGCGAATCGGTCTAACGCCATGGACACCCAACATTATACCACGGACACTGCTTCTCATGGGTGGCGCGATTGCCGCTTTAGATCATGTGATGAAATGCGGTGGTATTGCTGGCAACATGGCAGGCGGAACCCATCATGCCCACTACGATTTTGGTTCTGGCTATTGTATATTCAATGACCTCGCTGTATGTTCTCGCCTAGCACTAAGTAAGTATCAGTTAACTAGGATAGCAATAATAGATTTTGATGTTCATCAAGGGGATGGAACGGCAACCATTCTGCAAAATGTTGACGAGGTGCTAACAATTTCAATGCACTGCCAGCAAAACTTTCCATTTCGCAAGTCTGAAAGTGATTTCGACCTAGTTTTGCCAGCTAATGCGGGTGATGACGAAGTTCTGGCGGTTGTTGCAAGAGCGTTGGATATAACCAGAGAGTTCGATCCTGAATTAATACTATTTCAGGCAGGAGTCGACGGATTAGCGACCGATGCGCTGGGTAAATTGAACATGTCTCGGCTAGGTATGAGCAAGAGAAACGAGATGGTTTTTGAGTTAGTACAAGAACTATCGATTCCTGCCGTTGTATTCATGGGCGGTGGTTACTCTAAACCTATCAGTCATACTATTGATGCGTTTAGTGATTTATTTCTCAGTGCTTATCGAGCGAATAATCAGATCCTCAGTAGAATAAATCTAGCAACTTAAATTTCCCAAAATAACCCTTGTAAAATAAT
>CAYPPO010000041.1:0-15549 GCA_964412625.1 uncultured Candidatus Poseidoniales archaeon | reverse complement strand
TATCTAGGTAATAGTACGAAGGTAAATGCAACAATCCAAGGAAATACGGATATCAGGATTGATTCAATTCCTAACAATGTTATCGCAGGAGTTGATTTCAATGTGGTTGGACAAGTGATAGATGCTGATGATAATAGCAGATTACTAATCGAAGCAGTGAAATTAAGAGCAAACTGGTTAAACAACGCTAACGAAACCTTAGTTACCTCATTCACCACTACTACAAACGGCTCGTTCAATATGTCAGTGCCCACTGATACGCTGAACAATGGTACCTTAAGAGGTGCGAAAACGTTGGTTATTTCTGTTGTTGAAGGCTCTTCGGCATATTATCTTGAGTCTTCGGTTGAAACACCAGTATTTGTCTTTGGAGTAACCCAATTCGAATCAATACAACCGATCAATGCAATTGTGGTTAATCGTGGAGATAGTGTCAATATTTCTGCGAGATTAGTCGAGTCATCCAATCTATTCCAATCACTGTCTGGATATGATGTCACCTACGAGTTTAGAGGCGCACCAATTGGTACAGTACAAACTAACGGAGAAGGATTGGCAAATATTACTCACACGGTACCATTCACTCAGCCTCTTGGTCTGACTACGGTCGATATTTCCTTTGCCGGTAGTTCGGATTTATTAGCCGCTAATGCCAACTTCTCAACTATCAACGTTCGCTCATTGACTGTGTTAGTAGTCGATGACATTGCCGCAAATCCAGTTGCTGGAGATACATTCAATATTTCAGGACAAATAGTTTCCGACAACGGTAGTGGTTTGGAACAAATTGATGGTACCGTATTACCAGCTAATATCCTATTTGAATTGAACGATGAAACAGTTGGATTTGCCGTCAGTGGAGGCGTGGTAGGTCCGGGTGGATTCTGGAATGCCTCAATCCAATTATTTTCCAGTTTTGCTGCTGGAAACAATACATTATCGGCGACTTATATCCCAGCAGTAAATTTCTATCTAGGAAGTAACACAACTGCACTGTTTGACAGTAGAGGTTTCACAGAAATTAGATTCTTTGACCCAATACTAGATTCACAGGGTCAGCCGAGTTTGAATGACCGTATTGAGAGAGGTAATGATGTAGAAATTGAAGTCTTATTGCTTGACAATACCGGAGAACCAGTTGCAGGTCAATTAGTAACAATTAGTCTCAACGGTACAGATATATCCACAGTAATTACCACAGCAAACAACGGAACTGGATTTGGAACCTTGACCACACCTGCTAACATGACTGTAGGTGTGAAAGATGTAAACGCAATTTTCACAGGAACTCCTGGCACAACAGGATTGCTTGGTACTGAGTCAAATTCATCATTTGTTGTCTTGGCGCAGACAAACATCACCATAACTGAATACCCAGAAAGTTTGGTTGCTGGAGATTACCTAGTGGTGAACGGTACACTATTAGATGACTTGGGACAAACGCTAGATATTCTAGGCGTGCCATCTTCTGCTGTAGTTCATTTGATGGTTGATGGTGATTCTGTAGCTAGTATAGAAACTGACGCATCAACCGGCCAATTCAGTCTTGGTTATCCATTACCTGAAGATATCTCGGCTGGTCCTCACACAATTACTGTTGAGTTCTTTGGCGGGCGAGATTGGGTCGACCCTATTGGCGTTGGTGAACCGTCCAATCCAGAGTATTACCTGCCAACATCGACAACAGTTCCTTTCAACATTAGTGTTCCCACTCAAATTAACTTACTCACTCCGGGCGGAGATGTCAACCGCGAAGAGGTTATGACAATAGAGGGATTGTTGCTGGATTTGGTTGATAATCCACTACCAGATCTTACAATCGAGGTCTGGTTAGACGGTAATTTCATGACGAATGTACAGACTGATGAGAATGGATTATTCACTGCAGTTTACCCAGTACCTGCTGATGCAGCACTAGGTCCGGTTCTGTTGGAAGTAAAGTTCAATGGCAGCACATTCTACTTACCGAGTTACACAAACACAACCTGGAATATATTCAGCCATATCGTGCTGAGTGTTGATTTGCCTGAAACCGTTGCAGTTGGACAAAATATCACTATATCAGGCAGCGTTGCTGACAATCAATTGAATCCAATTGCGGGTCACCAAGTAGAATTGATTATTGATGGAATTACCATTACTTCTCTAGTTACCGACACCAACGGAGACTTCAGTTATGAGTGGATAGTTAGTGACTTGTTCGAATTTGGCAATAGAACCCTTACCGCCTACTCTGGAAGTCAAGGTTACTACCGAGCAAACAGCACCAATACGACATTCTTCCTAGCACATAGGGCCGATATGACAGTTTCATTCGACAGTAACTCACAAGTCACGAGGGGTGAACTTTGGGAATTATCCGGCAGACTCTTTGATATCGATTCTTTGACAAATGAAGGATTGGAAAATGAATTATTGGAAATCTATCTCGACGGCCAACTAGTGGCAACAACCCAAACTGGTGATAATGGTGAATTTGATGTGATAATCTTTGCCACTCAAGACCTTTCAAGAGGGCTTCATGAAATAGAGATTGTATTCCCGGGTACATTCTCACATGTGGGAACTGATGAGTTAGTGATTGGTTATGTATGGGCGGATCTCGACATTTCTATCGATGCCAGTTCTACCACAGTAGCGATTAGGTCAGACGGAACTTTTGGTCCAATTACGATTACAGGTTCAGTATCCGAAATAGGTGGTACTGGGGAGATTTTTGAGAACTTAATTATGAATGTTGGCAATGGCTCAGACTGTGCTGCGCAAAGGGAAGGAGCGAGATGCATCCCATCTAGCATGGTTAATATTAACTGGCTAAACGGTAACTTTACCATTGAAACCGTTGCGCCATCGTGGTTTAACCCGGGTACGCAATACATTCACATTGATATACTGGAAAACACCACTTTCTACCTCAACAGCAAGTCAATCAGCAGACAATTGTTCATCAAATTGAATGTAGACTTCGAATGGGAAATAGCTAAGATTGACGAGAGTGGCAATAATCAAGTGTTCGGCAGTATCACCATAATTGCTAATGATACTAAACTTGGTGTACCTGGCATAGCGGTTACTTACACACTGAAGAATGAGTCAAATAGCCAACTGACAAATCCTTTGACGGTTATTACCGATCCATCTGGTGCGGCAGAATTCGAATTTAACCACGATCCACCATATGGTGATTATGATCGATGGGGTTATGTCTACATAGATGCGATAATTAACGACCCAATAATCTCGGAGAACAGTAAACAAGAATTTGAAATTCTACGGTCATCTGATGAATTTAATCCAAAATATAAATTCGATGAAGAAGAGGTTAAAATTCCTACATGGGCTTACATTCTCCTCGCGCTTGCGGCAATTGCCCTAGGTGCTGGCGTGGTAATATATCGAAGACGTGTTAGCGGGGAATTATTGAAAGAAGCAGCAGAAGTATTCGCTTACACTGCCGAGTTGCTAGCCGCTGGTGATTCAATTAGAGAAGCAATTTTCAATTGTTATCAAGGCCTATGTGGTGTTCTACAACAAAATGGTTTCTTGAGAAGAGACTTTGAGACTGTTAGGGAATTCGAAGTTGCAATCAGGCAAGCAATGCCACAGATTTCTGATGACGCATTATTGGCCTTAGACAATATGTTTGAGATGGCTAGATACAGCCGGGACGAAATGGGTGCCCAACACCAACAAGCAGCCCAGTTAGCGCTTGATAAGATGATTCAAGAGATAGCTTCGCTTGGTTCAGTACCTAACAGGTAATATTTTACCATCTTAAGTAGAGCCTATTGTTGAAAAAATTTGCTTGAACACTAAACTCGGATCCTTCGGAAGGCACGTTAAAGACTCTCTCCAGTTCTTGTCCGTCTTTTTCAGTTAGTTTTAATTTGACTAATGTCTCATTGTCAGTGTTTTTTTGATAAATCTCAACGTCCCCAATATCCAATCCTTTGAGTGGTATTGAGAGCCCATCAGGGTCTACTCTGCCATTTAATTCGTTTACGAACCAACTTAATTTGCGGCTTGGAATTGTGCTAGCAATATGGTCTTCTGGAATCATTCCAGAGGTAACTAGGACTTGCAAATGCCGATTTTCAACTTCGTCGAGATGGTTTGCATCATGCCAAAAATTACTGTGTAAGTTCTCAATTTTGTTTTCCAAACCGCCAGTATCTAAATCGTCTATTTTTTGCGCGATTATTTCGGGTTCATCATCGGAGATGTTGATTAACTCCCAGTCTGTCATACTAAAGCCTCAGCGTCATACATCAATGAACCTTTTTATCTTGATTTCAAAGTCTTTTCACTCTTCGGAAAAATCTATTGGCAAAGGCTTTGGTTGAAGTAGCATCATTTGATGTGTTCATTTTCATCGCTGACGGATAGCATTCACGATAGGTTCGGTTATCATTCCGATTGTCTAATAGTAGAATCAATGCTCTGTCTTCAATTGACCTAATAGGCCTACCCATGGCTTGTAAGATAGCATTTATTGCAGGTTGTGTAACTGTATACCGCCATGCATTTTGCCGACCAAATTTGTCGGAAATGTATTCTTTCAGAGAATTTGATAATACTGATGGTGGAGGATTTGGAATTCCAATGCACACTACCGAACCAAGCACGCCATCGTCATAATCTATTCCTTCCGATAGTCTTGCTCCAAATACACCACACAGCAGTACACGGTTTCCGAGGTTGCGCTGGTTTTTCAGTTTCGCAACAACTCTATCGATGTCATCTTTGGACCAATCTCTCGATTCAACAATTTTTGTAACTCCTTGGAAAAATACTTCTCCGAGAATTTCTTCCATCAATCTATAAGAGGGGCAGAATACAGCGATATGGTCTTCACTTCCATCGATGAGTGCTTGGATGTGGGCTCTAACTTTGTGCCACATATCCTCCGTTCTTTCATTATATTTTGTTGTCACATCTCTAGCAACTAAAACGGGTCTTCTTTCGCCAGCAAACGGAGAAACATATGACGTCTTGGTCGTCAGATTATTTGGCAGAGCAAGTATATCTGCATACATTGTTGGTGGGTGTAGTGTGCCAGACATGAGTATCGAGCCAGCAGTCCTTGCAAACAGGGGGCCAGATAACACACCAGGGTCTAACAAATGAGTAGTAATCTTCCCTTCTTTTCCCTTGGGGGAGAATACCATACACAGGGCAGATGTATTGCCAAATCTAATTATTGACTCAATAATGTGAGCAATTCTGTGTGCATCAGGTTCACTAGAATCCTCATCATCCTCAACCTCCACACTTACATGACTAAGTGTGTTAACTAACCGCTCAAATCTGTTTTGAGTTGGCGCTTTGATAGAAAAATCCGCATCTGGCTCGAGCTTGGTTTGACCGGACACACCTTCGTAATCGTCGCATGCAGAGTGGATTAACTTAGCAAATTCGTCAATATTTACCAGTAATTCCTCATCATCACTTATCTTTTCGTGTAGAGTTTTAAAATAATTAGCCATTTTTAATCTAAATAATTTGATTACTTCAAATGTCCAAACTATATCGTCCAACAACTTAGTTGAACTATTTCCCGCTGGGTTTTTCATTGCAATCTGTTCAATATTACCCATGAATTCCTCTAATTCCATTGCCGCGTTTCTTACGATAATTGGAGTAATTACCCGCTCCATACTCATTCTAATTCTATCTGGTAGGTTATGGGCCTCATCAACAATAAGAATTGAATTCTGGAGAGAGATACCCATTGAAGGTAGAGAATTTTCTCTTACTTGCTCAGCAAATACGTGGTTGTAGTCACAAACTAGAATATCACAATCTTTTACTGCACTTCTGCAGGTTTGCCAAGCACATACCCCAAATGTCTTTGATTTTTCAACAATTTCAAAAACATGCCTAGGTGCTTGTAGAATATAATTTCTAACATCTTCTTTTAACCTTGCACGAGCAGATTCACTAGAACCTTGCTCGCAAAGACATCTGCCAGTTTGTATATCAACAACTTCGCACATCGATTCTCTGCCTATTATGTCGACAACCTTGATGTCTCTGAAGTCGTTACTGAGCCTTGAATTAATCTTTCTTACAGTATCAATCACAATCTTGTGCTGGGATTGTCGACCGGTGAGGAATAAGATGTGAGGTTTTACTGACGAATTTAGCGCAACTTCAAGTGCCGCAGCAATTGACGCAGCAGTTTTGCCAATTCCTGTAGGTGCTGCGGCCAAATGATGTCCTTTGTTACGTAATGATTCACGACATTCCCTGATCATATCTATCTGACCGGGACGAGGACTATCGTGAGCCAAAAACGGGAAATCACTTCCTCCGAAGTCGGAATTATTTCCCGCCATAACCTTCATCCAAAGTCGGCGACTCTAAAGGATTGGCCTCGCGGCTGCACTGAATTGTGTAAGTTGTGCCCAGTAAAGTGGGGGTCTGGACACGTGGGAACCACCAATCAGCTTGCTGGGGTGGAATTTGAATCCCCCCAGCCGCCTCCGTGGGGGGAAAAAGGAGATCCACTGTTAGGTGTTCCTTCTCCTTCTGATCCATCACGTGCGAGGCGGGCACGTATCCGCAAGTTGTTGATGGTGATGAAGTTGGATCTATCTCCATCGCCACCGAGGGTCGCATCACGATTGTTATTTTCGTTTTGCTTCATTTTCCCATCCCCTCTGCACTCTCACCTTATTGTTGGTATTCTTTGCTTTTTATTGTCAAGGCTCTAGATTCCTCTAGAGCTTTTTCGAGTTGAACTCTTTCCTCAGCCCTTGAGGCTGATTGTTTAATGTATAATTTCAATCCTTCAAGTGCAGCTTGTTCTTTACTTGTTCCTTCAAGTTCGTAGAGCATTTCTAGATTGACCTTATCTCTTCGGCCAAGTGGAATCTTAATGGTATCCATGTCAGGAAGTCTAGGTTGGCCTCTTAGGTAATCTTGGATTGCAAGCCTGACAACATCGGATCGGTTTCTAGCACCGAGCTGGCCAATCTTTGCATCCAGTAGCAGCAAATCTTCCTCATTGATACGAAGAGAAATGTGTGTACTGGGTGCTTTCATGGGTCTTCCTCATCATGGGGTAGGTAATCCAGCATATAAACGTATTCATTTTGGTGACGAAACGTAACACGCTTGTATTACGTAGTAAACCGTCATTACTATTCAAACTTATGCCCCGCAGTCCCTCGAATTACTGAAACAATGTTGTTATGTGTGTGATAGAATCATATACTTTCAACAGTTACAATGTATTATGAGCGTAACACCAAGTCGAGGCTTGTATCTATACTTAAAGACGCTAGAAATCGCGATGGAAGATGAAATTGTTACAGATGACGAAGCAACGATACTACATGTATTAGCAAATGCACTAGGCGTATCGCCCGCAGATACTGCGGAATGTCTTTCAATTGTCAGAGGTGAAGGGAAGAATCCATTTGATGATTCAAATGAGGACTATTCAGGACACCACTTGGGCGATGTAACGACCTACCAAAGTGCTTTGATAGCTGCCCTTGATGATGAGGTGATATCAGAAGATGAGTGGTCGATGCTTGATGTGCTTCGTAAAATAGTAGGGCTACAGTCTGATCAACACGCAATGATTGAAGAATCGATAAGGGCGATGGCAGACATCGATGATAATGGAAGTAGAAGAATCGAGCGACTGAATCGCTTTAACACAGTTTGCCCATTTAGTTGAAATCTCCTTGCAAGGGCTCCATAATGGGGCAAGCATTAGAAAGGGGTAAAATTTGGCACAACCAACACAAAGTGTCTAGGTGTCGTAATGAACGTTATCAACAATATATACGAGAAAGTTAAGTCAAGAGATCCGAATCAACCTGAATTCCATCAAGCAGTGCTTGAAGTTCTGGAATCTTTAGAGCCTGTACTTGAGCAACACCCTGAGTATGCTTCGATTGTAGAGCGAGTAGTTGAGCCAGACAGAATGATTCACTTCAGAGTCCCATGGGTAGATGACTCTGGCAATGTTCAGGTAAACCGCGGCTTCAGAATTCAATTCAATGGTGCAATAGGGCCTTACAAGGGCGGATTACGATTTCATCCTAGTGTGAATGCCTCCATTTTGAAATTCTTAGCATTCGAGCAGATTTTCAAGAATTCTCTAACCGGTCTGCCAATGGGTGGTGGAAAGGGTGGTGCTGACTTCGACCCTAAAGGAAAATCTGACGATGAAGTAATGCGATTTTGTCAATCATTTATGATGGAGTTGTGGCGTCACATCGGGCAAGATTGCGATGTACCAGCCGGAGATATTGGGGTTGGAGGCAGAGAAATCGGTTACATGTTTGGCATGTACAAGAAACTTCGAAACGACTTCCAAGCTGGTGTTCTAACTGGCAAGGGATTGTCATATGGTGGTTCGCTAATCCGTCCAGAGGCAACTGGCTACGGTCTAGTTTACTTTGCTAGGGAAATGCTGGCAACTAAAGGCAAGTCATTTGAGGGAGCAAATGTATCTATCAGTGGTTCGGGCAACGTAGCTCAATATGCCTGTGAGAAGGTTTTGGACCTTGGCGGAGTACCAGTAACAATGTCTGACTCTAGCGGATGGATTCATGACCCTGCCGGAATTGACCGAGAGAAACTCGCTTGGATTATGGATTTGAAGAATAACCGCAGGGGCAGAATTTCAGAATATGCTGACGCACATGAAGGTGTTACTTTCACAGCATCCGCACCAGAACCAACACCAAATGGTCTTTGGGGCGTTAATGTCGATGTTGCACTACCATGCGCAACCCAAAATGAATTGAATGGTGCAGAAGCTCAAATGTTGGTTGACAATAACGTCATTGCTGTTGGAGAAGGTGCGAACATGCCTTGTACTCCAGAAGCAGTAGAAGTATTCCACAAGAATGGTGTGTTATTTGCGCCTGGTAAGGCCAGCAACGCTGGTGGCGTCGCTACCTCCGGTTTAGAAATGTCACAGAATTCACTTAGACTATCTTGGTCTAGAGAAGAAGTTGACCAGAGACTTGAGAATATTATGATTAACATTCACAAGAATGCTTTCGAGACTGCCAAGAAGTATGGTAGAGAAGGCGATTATGTCTTTGGTGCTAACGTTGCAGGTTTCCTCAAGATTGCTGAAGCAATGCAAGCGCAAGGAATCGTCTGATATAAATCAACAAATCAGTGAGTTCAATATATTGGTTTGACGGTTTGTGCAGCAATTGAGGGGCCAATCCTCGATTATACATACTTAGGTCTACTCGGATGTTGCTGTTTATTTTCTATGATGTTTTAATTAAATTAAGCGCAGGAATTATTTCTACCGTCAAATCACTAATATGGCGTGAAAACCTCACAGAACTACAAGTATGATGTTCATTACCGGAAAGCATGAATGAAGATTCGGGATTCAAAATTTTAATCACAAATCAGAGCAATAAAGAACGAATAATTAGGGCTATTATAGCAGTGGTTCTAGTTATGGTCTACTTTTTTGTATCAACAAGTGCAAGCAACATTATTGCATTATTTGGGCTTTCGATTGCGGGGGTGCTTATTTTCAATGCGATTTCAGGTAATTGTTACATTTATCGCGCCCTTGGAATCAACACCTGTCCACGTCCTGATTCTAACGATTAGACAGTTCGATCAAATATCCGGGTGAGTTTAACATTGCTCGGGCAAAACCAATTACATTGTACATTCTATTCTGGTTAGGATTTGGGTTAACTGTAGTTAGCCGGGACAAATATTTTGAACTTCAAAAATATGTTCTATCGCATTAGGTGGCTATTATGGAAGGTGAGCCTAAAGTTTCTCAAATGGTTGTCGATGAACATAAAACTGCAGGTGATGAAGACCCCTATCGGGCATTGAAGATGGTGAATTTGATTGTCTGGTTGGTCGTAATTTTTTTTATTGTGATAGGCCTGTTAACCATGCTATCAGGCGCCGGATTTTCATCGGGTGAGGAGTATACTCCCAATGCAGATTTCTCATGACGATTAGCAACACCTTATTCCATAGGGTCACCCTATGTAAACGCCACAATTAACTTACATGCTGTTGTTTGGATAGGGAAACATAGTTATTAACAAGATGAACAACACAACACGGCCGATAGCAATGGGCTCTACTCGGCAAGACTTGCGGTTAACGACCACTGTTGTTGTAACTGTGTTTGTTATTCTCTTGTTCGTAGTCAATGCTGTTGAAACTAATTCCGTCAGGCTAAACAGCTACTCCGCTGTGCTATACAGTGCAGCAATTTGTATCGGCGTGCAATGGTTGGCATGGATACCGGCATCCATGGCAAAATCCGAACGTTTCTATGATTTGACTGGTGGCTTGACTTATCTCACAGTGGTAGGTTTCAGTCTCTGGGCAGGAGCACAATCCGAACCACCAAGTTTGCGAGAGTTGATCATCAGCTTATTGGTAGTAATCTGGGCTGTGCGGCTGTCCAGTTTCCTTTACCTCAGAATTAATCGAACTGGCAAAGATGGACGTTTTGATCGCCTAAAAACAACGCCTATCAGATTTCTTGTTCCCTGGACTATTCAAGGCCTGTGGGTATTCTTAACCATGGTCGTAGTCATAGTAATCAATAGTCAGGCTGATTCAGCACCTGAACTGGGAGTATGGGACGCAATAGGATTGTTAATCTGGCTACTAGGTTTTGGTATTGAAGTGATAGCCGATAATCAGAAGACGGCATTCAACAAAGATCCTGATAATGCTGGTAAATGGATCGACAGTGGTTTGTGGTCATACTCTAGGCATCCCAATTACTTGGGTGAAATCCTGCTATGGACGGGTATCGCCTTCTTTGGAGTGCCTTGTTTCCAAGGATTAGAAAGAGTTGCATGGATATCGCCACTATTCATTTATGTTCTCTTGACAAAAATCAGTGGAATTCCCATACTCGACCGACGTGCGCAAGAAAAGTGGGGTGAACAAGTAGAATATCAAAAATATAGAGAAAACACGCCCGCTCTTGTTCCAAAGTTGACTAAATAATTACAGAATCCTATCAATTATTTAGGCTTGAGTGATATCCTTCGATATTACCAGCACTCGGCAGGATTATGAGCGCAGATATGCCCACGATTAGGTGGAGAATATTGAGCATTACAGCCGCTTCCGTAGTCTGTGAGAAGAATGTGAATGTTCCATAGGAGAGCAGAAACAGTATTCCGCATGTCCTCCACCATGTGTCAGGTTTGTTAGTCACCAGCTTCAGCAATGTGTGAAAGACAACCGTTGATGCACAAAACGCCACTGTAGCAAAGAAACTTGCCAGTGTGAATAATACAGGGGGGAACATCGCTCCTGATGCCTTATCCCACGGGGCAAGGGGCGTGTCCATGCGGAAGATAAGTGTCATTAAACCAGCCCCTATGGTTGCTAACCCGCCAATCAAAAATAACGATCTGGCCGAAGCCCTCAGCGCCACAAGATTGGCATTAATCATGTTAACAACGCTAACATCTTAGTACATAGGTTCATGTTTTGGTTTCGCAACAAACAGAGTACAATCTATTGGCCGGAATAAGTAGTTTTAGCCCTGAAACAACAGCCAAGATTGAGTTGCATTATCATAGTAGGATAATGTCCCATCAGGTGCCATCGACCAGTGTACGCCATTCTCTTCCCAAGTTTGATTTTCTTGCTGTTGCTGTTGGTCGATTTCTGGGACATCTTTTGAATCATAAACTTGCATCATGTTAGATTCTGTTGCTCGGTCTTGATAGTTTTCTGCGGTGAATAGCGAACCATTCTCTGTCGGACGTTTGTTTCTTACAACTAACAATGCTCCAATAACCCCGATAGCAAAAATGGCGGCAAGTATGAACATGAAACCATTGCCACTATCCTCTTTCTCAGCCTCTGAGCGAGTACTGTCTTGTGGGTACGCATCCAACCTGTCTGGCACACCATCGCTATCACTGTCCTCCCATTCGTTTGGATCGTTAGGGAATCCATCTTCAAGGTCATTTTTCCCATCGCCATCGGTATCGAGTTGGGTTAAACTACAACCATTACTGTCAACAATTTCACCGATTGGAGTATTTGGACACGCATCATAAGCATTCACTAAGTTATCTTGGTCGTCATCCTTCTGGGTGGCTGCGCATCCATTCTGATCTACTGCTTGTCCTGCTTGAGTATCAAAGCACAAATCATCAGAATTCCATATGTCGTCACCATCCTCATCTAGTTGTGATTCTGAGCATCCAACAGAGTTTACCTGCTCGCCACTTGGTGTGGCTGGACATGAATCAACAGTGTTGTCAATCATATCGCCATCATCATCATACTGGACAGGAGAGCAGCCAACGGAGTCAACATCAAATTCACCATCACCGTTTAAATCAAGTAGAGTGGTGTTTGGACATTGGTCAATATTGTTGAATACACCATCCAAATCTGAATCTATCTGTGATTCAGAACATCCGTCATTATTGGCAATTTCAGATAGTGGTGTGTTGGGACAGACATCAAGATTATCATTGACTGTGTCAGAATCAATGTCACGCTGGTTTGCCGCACATCCAAAACCATCAACAGGAGCGTCTGGATTTGTTGCAGGGCAAGAATCTAAGGCGTCATTTATGCCATCATTATCGGAATCCAGCTGACTATCTGCACAACCTGCAGAATCAACCACTGCATTTTGAGGCGTTGCAGGACATAGATCATATTGGTTAACGATGCCATCGTTATCATCGTCAATCTGGGTTTCTGAACAGCCATTGGTATTGACGAATTCGCCAGCAGGTGTGTTTGCACATGCATCTTGGCTATCTGGTATACCGTCCATGTCTTCATCGGTTTGTGAGGTCGAACAACCATTAGCATCGACAGTCTCACCAAATGGTGTGTCGGGACACAAATCTGGATTATTGCCATTTGGATTGTCGCCAAGTCCATCTAAGTCGAAATCTTGCCATTGGGTACTGTCTTGAGGGAATTTATCTGGATAGTTGCCATTTTGGTTATCTCCGTATCCATCACCATCACCATCTGCCCATTGTGTACCATCAGATGGGAAGGCATCAGGATTGTTGCCTTGCTGATTATCTCCGTATCCATCACTATCAGTGTCGTACCACTGTGTGTTGTCGTTGGGGAATCGATCGGCGTTGTTACCATTTTGGTTGTCACCATAACCATCACCGTCTACGTCTGCCCATTGAGTGCCGTCATTCGGGAATGCATCCGCACTGTTGCCGTTGGTGTTGTCGCCGTAACCGTCACCGTCTGCATCAGCCCACTGAGTACCGTCATTCGGGAATGCATCGCCGTTTGTACCCGTTGGATTGTCGCCGTAACCATCGCCATCAGAATCAGTCCACTGTGAACTATCTGCGGGCCATAAGTCGGGGTTGTTACCACTTTGATTGTCACCATAGCCATCTCCGTCTGTGTCAGCCCATTGTGTGGCGTCGAATGGGAATGCATCGGGATTAGAGCCTGTGGGGTTGTCGCCATAGCCATCACCATCAGCATCACTCCATTGACTATTATCGTAAGGGAATTCATCTGGATTATTGCCGTTTTTATTATCGCCGTATCCATCCCCGTCGCTGTCTAACCATTGGGTATCATCATACGGGAAATCATCTACGTCATCATTGTAGCCATCTTTATCTGTATCTTTTTGTGAAGTTGCACAACCATCGAGATCGACTGTAGAGCCTTGAGGAGTATTAGCGCAGAGGTCTTGTTCATTGGCAACTCCATCACCATCATCATCGAATACATATTGTAAGCAAACATAATCCCCAACGATTTGAACAAAATTGGCATCAAATAGGTCAGTAAACAAACAGTATGTTCCGGAGGCAGTTGGAGTATTGTAGTAGAATGTACCAAATGACATGTTTTGTGCAGTTGCGGTAACAGAATTCATGGCAGAATATTCAATGTCGGCTCCGTTTGGATCCTCAACTCTGAATTGTTGGTAGTAATTATCACCAGCCACTAAATCTAGCCCCTCTGATGAAAAATCATTGGTTGAGGATGTAGTGCTAAACGAGTAACTGGTTATTATTGCAGACGGTAACTGAGGGACGAATAAAGTACCGTGGATGCCAATTGCCCCTTCGAGCTCATTGTCACGATCGATAACCGCATCTTTTGCATATATGATAGCGACAAATGCGTGCTCGTCCATTGAAATCGGGCTATTCCACGAGACTTGCCAGGTTTCTGAAGTAGCGATTGCCGAGTAGTTGTCATACCCTTCATCGATCTTTGAGGCATTTATTGCCTGCCCAACAGTCAAAGAATTATTTATGATTAGATCATTAAAGTTGACATAATTTATCGCCAGCCAATTTATCGTGTAATCACTGCCGACTGACAAATTTGTAGCAAGTATCTCCCCAGTAGTTGACGATGTAGTTTCGGTGACAAGTACCTCCTTGTATATCTCATCGTCATCTTCATCTAATTCAAAACCCGATGCATCGTATAATTTTGCTTCGACAAAGTAAAGCCCTTCAATATCTCCACCGCTCGATGTTAAATTGATTACTTCACTGGTAGCGGTAGCAGTAAAACTGTATGGCCCCATTACTGGATTAGGTATGGATGTACTATTACTCAAGTAATCAACCTCAGTGTAGTAGTCATACTGATAATTATCGCCAACAACTAAACCATCCATCTCAATAGTGAAACTGGTTAAGTTGTTCATTGTCACTTCGATACTAGAAATTGACTGACCGCCACCCGGATTGTCAGTTGAGATCTCAACATCATAAGTGTTTGAGACAGCGCCAGTAGCAAAACTTGAGTAGTGATAGACAACAAAGTAGGCGGTAAAATTAGTATTTGCGGTGTACTCCCCTGCCTCGTTATCAGATGTCGAAGTCATAGAACCAAAGTTGTTGAAAGAGATTGATGAACCGGTTGAATCCTCAAGACGCGCATCGACATCTCCGTTGCTGTGCGAAAATGTCAGATTAAAGTAATAGGTAACTCCAGCAATCATTTGAACTTCGAAATAGTCTTCATTCTCGATACCTGATGCATCGATATCAACAGTTAATCCAGTACAATAAATTGGTAATGCTGATGCTAGTGTGGCAATTGTCGCATCATCGTTTGGCTCAAGAATGTCGGGAACAGCAGAATTACCCGTGCATGGTGAAGGTACTGCAGTGCCGTTACTATTACCGCCACCACCGCCGGTGGATGAGGTACTCCATGTCCACACTTCTAAGTCATAGCTGCCAAAACCACTGTATCGATAAATGTGGATGTAAATGGTTCCACCATGTGGACTGGCTCCGGGTATAGTTACAGTATTGTTCGTAGTAACATATTCTGGATTATTTGCAACGGATGAGTCAATTTGATTCATGTTAGCATCATACATTGTTAAATCGAATTCATTGGTGTATGATATGGTACCATTAGTCGATGTTCTTGGGTAGGTGATTTGGAAGGCAAAGCCATCATTAGCATCGAGGGTGAAGGACAACCAGTCATCGTTATCTCCATTCAGGTCAAATTCAGCACTATCTACCCCAGAATAGAACGGTGCTGCTCCATTTAGTGTTTCAGGGAAGT